>CAYWGS010000011.1:0-26962 GCA_964457525.1 uncultured Erysipelotrichaceae bacterium
ATTTACATAGATTCTTTTTTTATAGAAAAATAGTAAACGCTTTCAAAAAAATGTTGACAAGAATATTAAGAATTGATATTGTATGAATATAAAAGATGAATCACCTTTCATATTTGATTTATCAAAGGGGTATAAAGAAATGAGTAAAGTGTATATTGTAAGTGCTAAGCGTTCAGCGACAGGTTCCTTTTTAGGGACTCTTAAGAACATGTCTGCGGGCGATTTAGGTGCAGAGGTTTTAAAGTCAATCTTAAATGAAACTAAGATTGATCCAAAAGAAATTGATGAAGTGATTATGGGTAATATCTTGCCAGCTGGACAAGGGCAAGGGGTCGCGCGTCAAGTTGCGATTAAAGCAGGAGTTCCTGTGGATGTACCAGCGTATAGCTTAAATATGGCTTGCGGATCTGGTATGAAGGCAGTTATGAATGCTTATACAAGTATTAAAGCAGGTTTACATCATTGTGTTGTCGCGGGTGGTGTTGAGATCATGAGTGGTGCTCCATACTTACTACCAAAAGAAGTTAGAAGTGGTTATAAGATGGGTCAATTAAATTTAACAGACCACATGATTTACGATGCATTAACCGATGCATTCGAAGGAATCCACATGGGTGTTACAGCAGAGAACATTGCGGCTCGTTATAACATCTCTCGTTTAGAACAAGAACAATTTGCTTATAATTCTCAATTAAAAGCAATCAAAGCAGTCGATGGGGATGTATTCAAGAATGAAATCGTTCCAATCAAAGTTAAATTAGGAAAAGAAGAAGTCAGTTTTGAGAAGGATGAGTATCCAAATCGTAAGACAGACTTAGATAAATTAGCTGGATTAAAACCAGCATTCAAGAAAGATGGAGTTGTAACTGCCGGTACAGCTTCAGGCTTAAATGATGGAGCAAGCATTACGTTGATTGCTTCAGAAGAATTTGTTAAAAAACATAACTTAACACCGATCGCAGAAGTTGTGGCGATTGGACAAGGTGGTGTAGAACCAAATGTAATGGGTCTTGGCCCAACCCCTGCCATTCGCCACGCACTTAAGCATGGTAATCTATCCTTAAGTGATATCGATGTCTTCGAACTTAATGAAGCGTTCGCAGCTCAAAGCTTAGGGGTTGTACATGAACTAAGTGAAGAACACAAAGTATCAAAAGAAGAGATTATGAATAAGACAAATCCACATGGTGGTGCAATTGCTTTAGGTCATCCAGTAGGAGCAAGTGGTAATCGTATCTTGGTTACACTTGTACATGAATTGCATACATTAAACAAAAATATCGGTTGTGCTTCTCTCTGCATTGGTGGAGGAATGGGCACAGCGATAATCGTTAAGAAAGCGTAAGGGACAGAACAATGAAATTAGATGGTAAAGTAGCAATTATTACAGGTGGTGCAAGAGGTTTAGGTCAAGCAATGGCAGAGGAATTTGCGAATGCTGGGGCTAAAGTTATTGCGGCTGATATGGGTGAATTAAGTTATTCTCATCCAAATGTAGAAGGTTACAAACTTAATGTGACGGATTCAGAAGCTTGTTTAAAATTCTTCAATGATGTCGTCGAAAAATACGGTAAAATTGATATTCTAGTTAATAATGCAGGAATTACTCGTGATGCATTAACACGCAAGATGACTGAAGAAATGTGGGACTTAGTTATTGATGTTAACCTTAAAGGTGTATTCAACTTAACTCGTCATGTGGGTCCTCATATGCAAGGTAATCAAACAGGATCCATTATTAACATCGCATCCATCGTTGGTGTGTTTGGAAATATTGGACAAGCAAACTATGCGGCTTCTAAAGCAGGTGTTATTGGTTTAACCAAGACTTGGGCTAAAGAATTTGCGATGAAGGGTGGCAATGTTCGTGTCAATGCGATTGCGCCTGGATATGTTATGACCGATATCTTAAAGACTGTACCTCAAGACTTATTGGATAAATTCGCAGCAATGACGATGTTAGGTCGTTTAGGACAACCAGAAGAAATCGCTAAAGTTGCGTTATTCTTAGCAAGTGAAGATGCATCTTACATTACAGGCCAGGTTATCGAACCTAATGGAGGCATGAGACTCTAATGAAACAATACGAAGTCAAGACTTTACTCCTAAGTAATGGTGAAACCATTGCTTACCGTGAATGTGGACATGGGGATAAGACAATTATCCTTGTTCATGGAAACATGAGTTCTTCTGTTCACTTTCAAACTACGATGGAAGCTTTAGAAAATGATTTTAAAGTATATGCCGTGGATATGCGTGGATTTGGGGATAGTTCTTATAACTCAGAACTAAATAGCTTACATGACTTCTCTATTGATATTCAATTATGGATTAAAGCATTAGACCTAACGAACTTTACGATCTTAGGTTGGTCTACCGGTGGTGGTGTTGTGCTCGAATTAGCAGCTGATATGCCACAACGTGTAAACAAAGTATTATTACTCGATTCTGTTGGTATTAAGGGTTATCCAATGTTTAAGAAAGATGAGAAGGGTCAGCCAATCTTAACTCAACTTATCACAACAAAAGAAGAAATAGCAGCAGATGCAGTTCAAGTATTACCAATTCTTGGAGCGTATGCGACACGTAATAAAGATTTATTAAAGATTATTTGGAACGCGGTTATTTATAATCTTAAGCAACCAAGTGAAGAAGATTATGATCTTTACTTAGACGCAATGTTAAAACAACGTAATTTAGTCGATGTAGACTATAGTCTCGTACACTTCAATATGACATTAGATCACAATGGAATTAACTCTGGAAGTGGAAGAATACAACTCGTGAAAGCACCAGTTGTCATCATGCATGGTAAAGTTGATTACGTTGTACCATTCGCTTATGCAGAAGAAATGAAAACATACTTCAAGGATCAAGCAACACTTATTCCGTTTGAAAATGTTGGACATTCTTGCATAACCGATAACTTCGATTTATTTATACAAACAGTGAAAGAAAATGTGGCTTAGATGGAAAAAGTAAATATTGGAATTATGGGGGTTGGTGTATATCTCCCGTCAGAGGTGATGACTGCGCGTGAAATCGCAGACGCAACCAATGGAGTTTGGAGTGAAACCGCTGTTATTGATAAACTTGGAATTGTTCAAAAAACAGTGCCAGGTGCAAATGACGGAACCCAAGAAATGGGTGCTCTTGCGGCAATCGAAGCAGTTAAAGATGCGGGAATTGACCCTAGTGAAATTGATGTCATTCTATGTTTTGGAGAAGAGTGGAAAGAGTATCCTCTAACAACTTCTGCACTATACATTCAAGATCGTGTTAAAGCCGTTAATGCTTGGGGTATCGATGTACAAAATCGTTGTTGCACATCGGTAACTGCACTTAAGATGGCGAAAGACATGATGATTGCGGATGATGAAATCAAGACTGTACTTGTCTGTGGTGGATACCGTAATAGTGATTTCGTAGACTACACTGATAAGAATATGTCAATGATGTATAACTTATCTGCTGGTGGTGGTGCACTTATCTTACGTAAAGGATTAAATAAGAACTTATTATTAGGATCACATATTATCTCTGATGGGTCTCTTGCTCGTACAGCTGGAGTTGAAATTGGTGGTACGGTTAATCCTTATAATAAAGAAAATATCGAAACAGGCTTTAAATCCCTCCGCTTAATGGATGCGGAAAAGATGAAAAATCGTTTAAATGAAGTATCACAAGGGAATTGGTTGAAATGTATCGATCGTGCTCTTGAGAAATCAGGTTTAGAAAGAAAAGATCTTGGTTATCTTGATATTCTACATATTAAACGTTCTGCTCACTTAGGTATGTTAAAGGATTTAGGTCTAAATGAAGATCAAAGTATTTATTTAGAAAATTATGGACATATGGGTCAAGTTGACCAAATTCTATCTTTATCCCTTGCGCTTAAAGAAGGTAAAGTTAAAGATGGAACAGTTATATGTATGTTAGCGGCAGGCATTGGGTATGTCTGGGCAGCTAATATTGTGAAATGGGGAGTGGCTCAGTGAGTACCTTTATCCAAATCTTACTTAGAAGCTTAGAGTCTGGAAGTGTCTATGCACTTGCGGCTTTAGGGATCATCATTATCTATCGTACGTCTAATATCACTAACTTCTCGCAAGGGGTTGTTGGGATGTTTAATACCTACGTAGTAACCTATTTGTTTATGAAAACGGGGGCACCTTTGTGGTTGTGTATCTTGGGTGGTGTTGTCAGTGCGATAGTAGTAGGATTAACCATCGACTTCTTAGTTATTCGTCATACTAAGAAAGTCGCTCCAGTAGCGAAGCAAATTATAACACTGGGTTTGATTATGGTTATTATGGGGATTGCGCCAATCTTGTTTGGTGTCGATCCATTGAATCTTCCACGTTTAATTAACGAAGGGAATTTAACCATTCTCGGTGCAAATATCTCATACAATGGTTTGTTTAACATTGTGTTTGGTATCGTGATTATGTTTATCTTATTTTATATCTTACAGAAGACGAAAATTGGTCTTGCGGTTCGTACAACTGCAAGTAATGAATTTACAGCTCGCTTAATGGGTGTTCCAACTAAAACAGTTACCATGGGTGCTTGGGCTGTTGCAGGGGTCTTAGGGGTTTTAGCAGGTGTTATGATTGCGCCTACGACAACGGTTACCTTGAACTTAATGGATGTCGTGCAAATTAATGCCTTAATCGCTTGTGTTCTAGGTGGTTTCCAAACCTTCTATGGTCCGATTTTAGGGGCTTATATCATTGGTGTGAGTCGTAACTTATTGATTTATTATGTTTCAAGTGTATGGGGTGGACAAATCCTTTATATCTTGATCCTAATCTTCTTGATTTTTAGACCATATGGTTTAATCGGTAAGAAGACTGTGAAGAAAGTGTAGGTTAAATATGAACAAGTTAAATATCGAAACACTTTCAAGCAAAATTAAAAAACTATCTAAAAATCCGTATTTACAGTTTATCCTCTTTGGATTAGTGCTAAGTACATTGCCGATCCTGGCCAGCCAATTTTCCTTTATTAAATCAGCGTATATCACAACCATCGGTGCTACTCTGATTTATGCCATTGCCGCTTTAGGCTTGAACATCCTCCTCGGTTGGTCAGGATTAATTTCCCTAGGTACAGCTGGGTTTATGGGTCTTGCGAGTTATATCTCAGCGTATCTTACGGTTGACATGCAGCTTCCATTCGAAGTTGCGTTACTTGCAGCCATACTTGTACCAACCATTATTGGTGTACTTGTTGGATTGGTCTCACTCAAAATCGAGGGTCTCTACTTAGCAATTGCGACCTTGGCGGTTTCAGAAATCTTACGAAAGACCTTCGAAGAGTTTGAGCCATTAACCGGTGCGTTTAGTGGTAAAGCAGCGAAGTATCCAATGTTATTCAATAGTATTCAATTGGATCGAGCTTCAACTTATTATCTAATTGTATTTATCTTAGTGATTATCATGTTAATTACCTATAACTTAGTGAATGGCCAAATGGGACGTGCATTAAATGCAATGCGTGGATCAGAAGCTGCAGCTCAAGCAATGGGTGTTAACTTACTTAAATATCGTTTAGTCGCATTTGCACTTGCGACAATCTTCGCATCTGTTGCGGGTGTACTTTATGTTCACTTCATTCGTTATTCGTATCCGTCCACTTGGACACTTAAATTATCTCTGGATTTCTTAGCGATGATTGTTATTGGTGGGGTTCGCTCCATTTATGGAACAGTCTTAGGTGCATTCATTGTGTTTGCGGTTCCTGATTTGTTCTTGAAACAAATTCCTTATTTCAGTCAATTGTCTTATACCTTAAATGGTATTCTAATTATCCTTGTCATTATGTTCTATCCAAATGGGATTGTAATGATCTTTAGAGATATTAAGAATGTATTCTTAAAATTATTCAAGAAAGGAAATGGAAATCATGTTAGCGGAAAATGAAGTTCTGAAGATTGAGAACTTATCCATTGCCTTCGGTGGTTTAAAAGCTGTTGATAACTTATCGTTTGAAATAAAGAAGAATGAAATCTTTGGATTAATAGGTCCGAATGGTGCAGGTAAAACAACGGTGTTTAACTGTATTACGCAGTTCTATAAACCCAATGATGGAAAAATCTTATTTAGACTAAAAGATGGATCAGAAACAAATCTTGTGGATCATAAAGTTCACGAGATTATCAAACTTGGTTTAGTTCGTACGTTCCAAAACGTTGAGCTAATTCGTGAATTAAGTATTCTCGATAATGTAATGATTGGAGCTCATATTGACTTCAAGGCAACGATTATTGAACAAGCACTCCGTTTACCTAGAGCACGTAAAGAAGAAAAACAACTTCGTTCAGAAGCGGAAGAAATTCTAAAACGTTTAGGTATTTGGGAACGTAAGGATATGTTGGTCTTTGGTCAACCGTATGGAATTCTAAAGAAAGTAGAAATGGCTCGTACACTTATGTGTCGTCCATCACTTATTATCTTGGATGAACCTGCAGCTGGCTTAAATGATGTCGAAACACTTCAATTAGCAGAGTTGATTCGTACGATTCGTGATGAATTTAATTGTTCAGTTCTACTCGTTGAACATGATATGCGTTTAGTTATGGATGTGTGTGATCGTATTTGTGCTATTTCGTTTGGTAAGTTCTTAGCGAAGGATACTGCAAAAGAAATCCAAAAGAATAAAGCAGTCCAAGAGGCTTATCTTGGTAGCAACGAGGAGATTCATCATGTCTAATACAGCGTTATACATAAAAGGCTTAAAGGTACGTTATGGTGCGATTGAAGCGCTAAAAGGTATCGATATGGAAGTTAAAGAAGGGGATGTTGTTGCGATTCTCGGTGCTAATGGTGCTGGTAAAACGACAACCTTACGTACGATTTCTGGGTTAATTGAGCCAGCAGAAGGAAGTATTCTATTCTACAATCATGAGATTGGAAAATTAGAACCTGAAAAGATTGCGGCTTTGGGATTATCCCAATCTCCAGAAGGACGTCAAGTATTTAGAGATTTAACCGTTGAAGAGAACCTAAAAGTTGGGGCTTTCACGGTAAGAGACAAAAAGATTGTTAAGGAACAATTCGAAAAAGTATATCGTTACTTTCCAGTGTTAAAAGAACGTAAGAATCAAATTGCCTCTACCTTATCCGGTGGGGAACAACAGATGCTTGCGATTGGTAGAGCACTTATGAGTAATCCTAAGATTTTACTTCTAGATGAACCATCCTTAGGTTTAGCACCACTCATTATTCGCGATATTATGAACATTGTCTTAGAGATTAAGAAATCTGGTACTACAGTCATTATTGTTGAACAGAATGCGGCTCAAACCTTAAAGATTGCGGATTATGCATACGTGTTGGAACTTGGTGAAATTAGTACCCATGGTCCTGCACAAGAATTATTAAATGATCCTAAGCTCATTGAAGCGTATCTCGGATCGCATTAATTTGGTATAAATGCTGAAAGCATTATATATAAAAAAAGGAGGAATACATGATGTTTAAGAAGTTGTTTATGATTCTTACTGTTATGGCATTAGCTACAACTTTAGTAGCTTGTGGTCCAAAAGAAGAAGTCGTTGAAGAAGTTGCTGCACAAGGGATTACAGACACTGAAGTTCTAATCGCTAACTGTGCTGCTACATCCGGTGCATTTGCACCTGTTGGTGTACCGTTTATCGCAGGTATTGAAGCTTATTTAAAGACGATTAATGATGCAGGTGGTATCGATGGTCGTACGATTAAATTCTTACACCAAGATGATGAATTTGACCCTGCTAAAGGTAAGGCTTGTTTAGCTTCCATGGTAGAAGATGAAAAAGTATTCGCAATCGTTGGTCACTTCGGTACTCCAGTTGTTGGGGCTACTCTTGAAGATCTAAAAGACTACGGTATTCCAGCTGTTTACTTCGCAACTGGTATCGGTCAACTTTACAATGATAAAGCTGAAGGTCGCGATCGTGGTATTATGCCTGTTCAACCAATCTATGTCACAGAAGGACAAATCATGGTTGCACGTGCTGTTGGGGATTTCGGTGCTAAATCAATCGGTATCATCTATACAAATGATGACGCTGGTAAAGACATCTTAGCTGGTGCTCAAAAGAAAGCTGCTGAATTAGGCGTTACTTTAGTTGAAGCTCAAGTTGCTCCTGGTACAGATGATGCATCTGCTGCTGTTACTACAATTAAAGAAGCTAACGTTGATTTCATTATTGGTGGTGCTATCCAAGCTACTATCCCTACAATTATCAAAGAATTAGCTGCTCAAGGTAATGACAAAGACGTTATCACAACTTATGTTAACGTTGCGCCAGTTATCGCTGAAGCTGTTATGAATGAAATTGCTGGTAAATTTGATGTTTACGGTAATGGTTGGGTTTCTTTTGAAAGTGAAATTCACCAAAAAGCTTTAGCTGACTATACTGCAGCAATCGCTCCTGAATACGCTGCTAATGCTTACGCTATGACTGGTTGGATTGCAGCAACATTCTTCGTTGAAGGTTTAAAACGTTTAGAAGGTGATAAAGTTATCACTTGGGAAAACTATTTAGACGCAATGGAATCTGCTCCTATTCAAAACCCATTCGGTGGTTTAATTGATTACAGTAACGGTTTACGTGCTGGTACTCAAGAAATGAACCTTTCCAAGATTAATCCTGAAGCTCCTACTAAGTGGGAAGTTGTTGACGGATTAAGATCAATGGATGATTTATTAAATTAATAAGATACAATAAATATGATCGGTTGCGGAAGGTAAACCTTCCGCAACACCCTTTATGGAGAAACAATAATGGATATTTCAATGAAAAAGATTACTGCAAGTGAAGCAGTCAAAAAAGTTAAAAGTGGAATGATGATTGTTACAGGTTTAGGTTGTGCTGAAGGACGTGATTTCTTAAGTCAACTTCATACAATTGCAGATGAGGTAAGTGGGGTTACAGTTACAAATTGTTTGCCGATGTCTGATCCTGAGTTCATTAAGAAAGAATATAAAAATTCGTTCTATGTGGATGGTTGGTTTTATTCCCCTGCTTTGCGTAAAGCACATCAAAATGGAAATATATCCTTTATTCCGAATCATTTACATCTAGCTGGAACAAAGCGTTTAGCGCATGTTCACACAGATATATATGTCGGTGCTTGTTCAATGCCAGACAAACATGGATATGTTTCTTTATCCTTAAGTAATACGTATGAAAAACGTGTCATTGAAGAAGCAGATTTAGTTATATTAGAAATTAACCCTAATATGCCATATACCTATGGAGATGTAGAACTTCATCTAAGTGAAGTTGACTATGTCATCGAATCCAATTACTTACCTGCTGAATTGCCTGATACAGAACCAAATGAGAAAGATATTGCGATTGGAAATAGTATCGCAAGTCAAATCAATGATGGAGATACCATCCAACTCGGTATTGGAGGTATTCCAAATGCAGTCGCATCCGCATTAAAGAATAAAAAAGACTTAGGTGTACATACGGAAATGCTAACAACAGGTCTTATGAAGTTAGCGAAACTCGGTGTTGTGACAAATAAACGTAAAACTTTACACAAAGGTAAAATGGTTTGTACCTTTGCGATGGGGACGAAAGAACTCTATGAATACATTGATCACAACCCAGGTGTTGCGGTTCTTGATGGAGCTTATACCAATGATCCTCATATTATCGGATTAAACGATAATATGGTCTCTATTAACACAACCTTAGAAATTGACCTAACTGGACAATGTTGTTCAGAATCCATTGGTTCTACGCAGTTTAGTGGATCTGGTGGACAAGTTGATACCGCTGTTGGGGCACAAAATGCGAAGAATGGCCGTTCATTTATCGCTCTATATTCAACGGCAATGGTTAAAAATCCTGTAACAGGAGAGCGTGAAGAGATTTCTAAGATTGTTCCTCAATTAAAACAAGGAGCGGTTGTTACTTTAAGTCGTAATGATGTGAACTATGTTGTTACGGAATATGGAATGGTAAACCTAAAAGGTACGAACGTTCGTGAACGTGTTAAACTACTCATTTCCATTGCTCATCCTAAGTTTAGAGATGAACTTCTTGAACAAGCTAAGGCGTTAGGTATTATCTAATGGCAACCCTAGAATTTCAGGATTATTCGATTTACTATGAAGTTTATGGTAAAGGGAAACCACTTTTAATCCTAAATGGTATTATGATGTCAACCGCTAGTTGGCAAATGTTTATTGCTAGTTTTAGTCAAAAGAATCAATTGATACTTGTTGATATGTTAGATCAAGGTCAATCTTCTAAGTTAGAAGGAATGGAATATACACAAGATTTACAAGTTGAAGTTGTTAAGACGGTTATTGAAAAACTTAATCTTAAAGATGTGGCATTGTTTGGAATTTCATATGGAGGAGAAGTTGCGATTAAGTTTGCGATTAAATATCCTCATTTAGTTGAGAGATGTTTGCTCTTTAATACAACAAGTTATACCAACCATTGGCTTCAAGAGATTGGGAATGCATGGAATCTTGCAAGTACCAATGCGGAACAATACTATGGCACAACCATTCCTGTTATTTACTCTTCTTACTTCTATGAATCGAAGATTAAATGGATGAATGATCGTAAGAAGATTTTATTAAATGTATTTTCGAATCCAGTCTTTCAACGTGCCATGGTACGTTTAACCAATAGTGCTAATTCTCTTGATGAAAGAGCAAATCTACATAAGATTAAATGCCCATGTTTAATTGTTGGTTGTGATGAGGATGCGATAACACCGCTATCACACCAAAAATATTTACACGAGAATATTAAGAACTCGAGTTTAGTGATTGTTCCAGGCTCAGGACATGCGTCTATGTATGAGAAACCAATGTTATTTAGTTCACTTGTTTTAGGATTTGTACATTCGTTGATTATACCGGATGTGGTATAATTGAAACGATTTGAGGGAAAATTGTGAACACTCTTGTAAACCAACCAAAAACGAAACGTGGTCAAGTAACACTCGATAGAATATGTGTTGCGGCTGAGCAATTATTTTTTAAGAAGGGCTATCATGGAACATCGATCAATGATATCACTTATAAAGCAAAGGTTGCGCCTGGTACATTTTATATATACTTTACGGATAAGTTAAGTTTATATAAGTATCTACTTATTTCATATAGTCACCAAATTCGTATGAATATTGCGAAGGATGTGAAGGATTGTAAGACGCGTAAAGAAGTTGAACGACTTGGTCTTAAGAGTTTCTTAGTCTTTATTAAAAACAATCGACATGTGTACAATATTATTTGGGAATCATTGTACATTGATAAAAAACTGTTTATAGAGTATTATACGGATTTCGCAGCGAACTACGTTAAACACATCAATGAGGCACAAGATAGAGGTGAAATGAAGAAACATGATCCTGAAGTTGTGGCTTATATCTTAATGGGTATATCAAACTTTATTGGTTTAAACTGGATTATGTTTAAAGAAACTGAAGAGTTTGATGTTGTTGTGGATAAAGTTATTGCGGCATTAGATGAAGGATTATTTTAAAGGTGTTTAACACCTTTTTATTTTGTTTTTATGCTTTTGTATTATAATAGAGATATGCAAAAACACACTATCTTGGCTAGCCAAAGTCCACGTCGTAGAGAACTTCTTAATTTAATGGGAATCCCATTTACGACTGTGAATCCAAATGTGGATGAAGTAATTAATCCAGAACTAACACTTGAAAACGCAATCGAGGAATTAGCGTATAAGAAAGCATTAGATGTTTTAAATCGTCATCCAGAGGCAAATATTATTTCAGCAGATACAATCGTCGTTTGTGATAATGAGGTAATGGGGAAACCAGCAAATGAAGAAGACGCAATTCGTATGCTTAAGCAGTTATCCGGAAAGAAACATGAAGTTATAACAGGAGTATGTTTATTAAGTACTGAGAAGGAATTAAGATTTCATACAAAGACAATCGTTGAGTTCTTTGATTATGATGATGAGTTTGTAAAAGCGTATGTCGCATCTAAAGTGCCACTTGATAAAGCAGGTGCGTATGGTATTCAGGACAAAGGTGCACTACTGATTAAAGGTATCGAAGGTGATTATTATACCGTTATGGGTTTACCGATTGGAGAGTTGTATCAAGCACTTAAGAAGTTTCATGAAGTGGATTAATCTTTCTTGTTAAAAAACTCTATTTTATGCCAAAATTCTTGCAATATTGAACTTTTTTCAGTATTATAGAAAGGCATAACGCCATCATAGTTCAATGGTAAAATAGAGCAATGGTAATGCTCAGCTCCGAGTTCGATTCTCGGTGATGGCACCAGTTCAATAATAAAACCGATTTGATTAACAGATCGGTTTTTTTGTTATTCTAATTCAGTTTTCTTACCTAATTTTATCACCTCATGAAATCTAAAATTAGAATCATCCATTAACTTTGAGTAGGATAGTGTATTATTACTCATACTCGATTCTGATAGTCCATAATAACTTAGTATTTGGTTAAGAGTATGTGTATCAATGGATTGATTAAAATCAATAATGACTGTAACAGAATAACCAATATCCGTATTTTGAGCATACTTTGGATCGATGATATCATCTTCTACTTGTACTGAGATTGCATAACCATCCTTTGGACTTAAATCAATAAAGTTGATGGTATCTGATGTTAGGTAAATATTTTCTAAATTCTGAAAGAATTCTAGATCTCGGTAATATTCTTCCAATAGAAGTTCTCGATTACCATACTCAATACTACTCTTTAATTCTCTTAATCCTATTTTAGTAATCTTATCTTCATTTAGTACGAACTTAATAACCCGATCATTCTCATTTTGATAGACAATCTGTTTTGTGTAATTTAATTGGCACGAACTTAAAACAAGAGTTAGTATAGAAACTATTATGAATTGATATCTATGTTTCATGTATCCCCCATGTAATTCATATTTTATAGGAAATGAATAGGATTTTCTATTATGATTCAAACAAATCAAAAAATAGACGAGACAACTATTTGAGTCTGGATTATTTAGTTTGTACATTGACTCTCAAGTGTTGAGGGGATTGCGTAAAAAAGATATAATTGAATCAGCGAGGAATTAAAAAAATGAATCAAGTAAGTTTAGTAATTTTAGCGGCTGGTATGGGTAGCCGTTATGGTGGTTTGAAGCAAATTGATACCGTTGGGAATAATGGCGAAAGTATCATTGACTTTACGATTTATGATGCGATTAAGGCTGGGTTTAAGAAAGTCTACTTAATCATCCGAAGAGAACATGAAGCTGCATTCGAAGAATCGTTAGTTAAGCGTGTTCGTCCGTTTGTAGAAGTAGAATATGTGTTCCAAGATAAGGATGATTTGCCTGAAGGATTTAAATGTCCTGTGGGTCGTGAAAAACCTTGGGGAACAACGCATGCCTTATTGGCTTGTCGTCACCAGGTTAAAGAACCATTTATGATTTGTAATGCGGATGATTATTATGGTAAGGATGCATTCACAAGCATGTATGATTTCTTAACTCAATCTGTTGATGATCAAAACTATTCGATGGTGGGTTATCGTTTGCGTAATACCTTATCTGATTCAGGAACGGTATCCCGTGGGGTATGTCAAATTGAAGATGGTAAGTTAAAAGATGTGGTTGAAATTGCGAAGATTAAACGTGATGGGGATCAAATTGTATACTTAACTAAGAATGAAACATGGGAAGCATTACCGTATGAAAGTTTAGTTTCCATGAATTTCTGGGGATTTACACCTAAGGTTTTTGAATTAGCAGAGAAACAATTTATTGAGTTTTTACATCGTGAGTTAGAAGGAAACCCAATGAAGTGTGAACATGTTATTCCAACGATGATTGGGGAAACCTTGAGTAAAGGTTTATATACTTTACATGCTTTATCGTCTGAGAACACATGGTTTGGTGTTACTTATCAAGAAGATAAACCGTATGTTGTTAATCAGTTTAAACAATTTAAAGAAAATGGTGTTTATCCATTTAACTTATGGGAGGTTAAATAATGAATAATTTTACTTTTTATAATCCAGCTCGTATTGTGTTTGGTAAGGATACTGAACTTAAAGCGGGTTCGCTTATTAAAGAGTATGGAACACGTGTTCTCGTTCATTTTGGTGGTCACAGTGCTAAGGCATCTGGTTTACTCGATCGAGTGATTGATTCGTTACACAAAGAAGGCATTACTGTATTTGAATTAGGTGGAGTTAAACCGAATCCAAGATACTCACTTGTAAAAGAGGGGATTGAGCTTTGTAAGAAAGAGAACATCCAAGCCATCTTAGCTGTGGGTGGTGGTAGTGTTATCGATAGTGCAAAAGCCATTGCGTTTGGTGCACTGATTGATGAAGATGTTTGGGATTACTACTTATATGGAAAAGCGATTAAAGATATTCTTCCACTTGGGGTTATTTTAACGATACCTGCGGCAGGTAGTGAATCTTCCACAAGTACCGTATTAACGCATGATGAAACCTTGATTAAGCGTGGATTGGGATCTCCATTATTTATTCCTAAGTTTGCGATTATTAATCCTGAACTTCATTACAGTTTACCTAAGTTTCAAACAGCATGCGGTATCGTTGATATGAGTGCTCACTTAATTGAACGTTACTTCACTCAAACTGAACACAATGATTTAACCGATCGTTTAATTGAAGCAAACTTAAAATCTATTATTGCGAATGCATTACCTGTACTTGAAAATCCAACGGACTATAATGCACGTGCTGAAATTGCGTTCTGTGGTACGCTTGCACATAACGGATTATTTGGTGTAGGTAGAGTGGGTGATTGGGCAAGTCATTCGATTGAACATGAACTTTCAGCGAAGTTTGATATTGCGCATGGAGCAGGACTCGCCATGATTATTCCTTGGTGGATGCGTCATGTTTATCAAGAAGGAACACATAAGTTTGTTCAATTTGCTCAACGTGTGTTTGATGTTCAATTAGATACACGTTATCCAGAACTCATCGCATTAGAAGGTATCCGTCGTTTAGAGTTGTTCTATCAATCACTAGGTTTAGAAACAACCACTACAGGATTACCAATTGATGAAGCAGTGATTGAAGAAATGACTGAGAAGATATTTGTGGCTCGTGATAGTCAAACCTTAGGTTTCTTTAAACCTTTAACAAGAGAAGATATAAAAGCGATTTATCGAAGTGCGAACCAAAAATAAAAGATGGGCAACCATCTTTTACTTTGACTTATTTTGATTTAACACAATAACCATCACAACAATAAGCGCACCTGTAAATACAGCCAAACCAATAAATAGTAGATAACTAAGAGAAAAGATCATTATACCTCCTTATTATTTAGGGCTAGAAACTGCCACAATGATAACAATCAAGAGTATGATTATAACTAAACCACCTAAACCCAATAACATGATTGACATAGAAACTCCTTAATTAAATAAATTCTTTATCAGATCAATAGAATATACGATCGAACCCAAACTAGCAAACACGTTCGCAAGTAAGACAACAAGTAAGATACGGGCAACTCGATTGGTCCAATATCCTTTGATGTGTAGGACATCATCTTGTAGATTCATGAAATCTTCTACTTTTGGCTTATGTACCCATGCTTCCATTAATCCAGCAAACCAACCCGTCGCAAGGAATGGACTTAAGACCCCGATCGGTGCCATTACGAATGCAGTAAGGATACTAAGTGGATGTCCAAGGGCGATAAGTGTACCCAGTGCAGCTAAACTCCCATTGATTAGAATGAAACGTAGTATTGTATCATACGCTAATCCAGGAGAGTTAATAATACTAAGTAAGATTAATCCAACAATGAAAAGTGGAAAAATCCAAGCGGTTAATTGACTATTCTTTTTCTTATTTACTTGAAGAATATTTGAAATCGGTGTGTTATTGGTTAAGTTCTTTTGTATGCCAGGAACATGAGCAGCCCCAACTACAGCCACAATTTTTTGACCATTTGCATGTGCTAACTTATAGGCCATGATACGATCTCGTTCAAAGATAAGAGTCTCCGCTATCTTAGGGAATTGTTTACTGACTTCCGCTAGTGCGGATTGTAACATATCACCTTGTTTAAGGGCTTCGATGTCTTCTTCCTTAACATCATTTTCAAATAAAGAACCTAAGAGTTCGGATAACATCTTAATTTTTTCAAACCAACCTAAATTATGCCAAATGCGTAAAAGGGTTGTTTGAATATTCCGGTCAATCATAATAAGCTTTGTTTGATTCTCTTTACTGTATTGAATCGCTACACTCATTTCTTGACCAACATTTTGATTTAAATTCTGTGCAATCTTGCGTTGATAAGAAGATAAAATCATTTGAGCCAAAAGAAAACCAACTTTCTTTTTCTTGATAATATCGACAATATCCATTTCCTTCCAATCCTTTGTTTCAGTCATGGATTTATAACGTTCATCATCTAATTCAATCGCTACGGTATCGGGTTGAATCTCTATCAGGGCTTGTTTGACTTCTTCTACACTATCACTGGAAATATGAGCTGTTCCAATAATCGTGATTTCTTTTCCATTAATGACTTCTTGTATTCGCATAGCTAGCCTTTCTAATCAATCCAACAGCATATATCTATCACATAATTGTGTTATAATAATTTCGCTGAGGAGGTCTGTTCATGTTTAATTATACGACCCAACAAACAATCATCCAAATGTTTCGGATGTTCTTCGATATCCTTATTCTATGGGTATTACTCTATTATACAATTAAGATCGTTCGAAATAACTCAAGAACTACACAAATTTTCAAAGGAATCATACTAATCCTAATCATTCGAGCGATTGCCAACTTTTTTGGCTTCAAAGCGGTTGACTGGTTAGCGGGAGTCCTAGTGACCTATGGTTTCTTAGCTATCATAATAATTTTCCAACCAGAAATTCGATCCTTATTAGAAAAACTTGGGAAAAGTAGTGTTTTCTCACGTTTAAATACCTTATCTGTGAATGAACGTTTACGCTTAGTAGATGAATTAGTTAATGCGACAATGGCGTGTTCAACGAGTAAGGTCGGTGCTTTGATTACACTTGAACAAGGGCATTCACTTAGTGATTTTATCAAAACAGGGACACGCATGAACTCTATCGTGACCGCTGATTTATTACAAACAATTTTTATGCCTTCCACACCACTCCATGATGGGGCGGTTATTATACAAGGGGATCGTATTGCGTGTGCAAGTGCGTATTTTCCTCCAACCAATTTAGAAGTTCCGAGCCGTTATGGTGCACGTCATCGTGCTGCGATTGGGATTAGTGAAATTACAGATTCTGTTACGATTGTTGTGTCTGAAAAGACGGGTCGTATTTCAATTGCGGAAGAAGGAAAGTTGATTACGATGAACCAACAAAGCTTAAGATCTTACTTGGAACAAGTCATCTTGCAGGATGAAGAAGAAGTTTATGATCCTGATCCAAATAAGGCTGTTGGGACTGTTCAAAAGGAAGAGGTTCAAATACCAAAACCAATTACTTTCAAGACAAAAGAAAATATGCCTGAAGTTAAACCGACTGATCGATTAAATTTTAATTTTAAAGGATTATTTAAGAAGAAACTTAAAGTTAAGAAAACGAATCAAACGGAAGAACCTAAAGTTACAAAAGTTGAAGAAACCCTAGAAAATCAAATAGAAGAAACGAAAGTTGTTCAGGTAGAAGAAGTTAATTTAGATAAAACTGAAGCAATAAGTGTTGATCAAGTTGAAGTTCAAAATGATCCTAAGGAAGTATTGGAAGATGTTTTAAATGTGGTTAAAGAGAAGTTATCCACTAAAACAGTTAATAAACCAATAAAGAAACGTACGTCTAGGAAGAAAGCAGTGGAAGAAAAAGTAGAACAAGCTGTTTCTGAAGAAGTTGTTCATGAGGAATTACCTCAAGAACTATTTGATCAAGAAGAGATTGTGTTGGTTGATCCACTTGAAGTTAAAGAAGAAAAAGAAGTAACGATTAAATCAATACCACACATTAAATTAGAATACAGTGTGTCCGATGATTCACTGTTAGATGATGAAGAAGAATCTAAGGGAGGTGAGCAATAATGAGTCAAAAGAAAAAGCCCATTGAACCTAGAAATGATAAGTTAGAATTAGCTAAGAAAATTGCGGAACAAAGTTCTAAAGTATTTAAGACGTATAACTCGATTGAGTTTTTAGTCATGCGCATTGTTCGTTTCTTTAGTACTTGGATTGACCGATTATTGTTTAGTCCAAATTCTGGTAAGATTGTGAGTCTTATCTTAGCGGTAGTATTATATGTCGCAATTAACTTTAACATCGGTGAGATTATCTTTGAAACACCCATTACTTCCGGTGTAACAATCGATAATATTCCTGTAACGGTTATTTCCAATGATGAAGTGTATGAAGTATCTGGATTACCAACAGAAGTAAAAGCGTATGTGATTGGGGATATGTCTGATATTACCTTAATTCGCACTCAAAAAGTCTATTCGGTTGTGGCAGATTTAACGGGTTTATTAGAAGGAACTCATGAAGTTAAGTTGATTCCAAAGGATTTCTCAACGCGTGTTGAAGTGGCGTTGTCTCAATCAACAGCGGTCGTAACAATTAAGAAGAAAGTATCACAACACTTTAATTTAGAATATGACTATATAAATACGGATAAGATGAATCAAGAATTTGTATTGTCTGAACCAAGTTTTGCGGATCAAGAAATTATTATTCGTGCTTCACAAGATACCTTATATAAGATTGGGATTGTAAAGGCGTTGATTGATGCGAGTGGCGTTACAGCTGACTTTACTCAAGAAGCTCCAATCGTCGCATATGATCAAGATGGGAATAAGATGAATGTTGATATTATTCCATCCTCTGTTCAAGTGAGTGTGGGTGTTACATCTCCGAACAAAACTGTTGCGATTGAAATTGTACCGAATGGGGATATTCCGAATGGTAAAGCAATTGAAAGTATTACCTTAGATCAACAAACAGTAACCATCTTTGGTAAGGATTCTGTTCTACAAAGTATTGATACCATTCAGGTTCCAATTGATGCGACTACCTTAACAGCTGATACCAGTTTAGTCGCGGATATTCCTCTTCCAACTGGGGTTAAGAAAACAAGTATTAGTCGTGTTAATATGCAGATTACCTTAGGCGATGGTGTTCAAGGCCGAGTAGAAGATGTCTTTATCCAGTTTATCAATAATGTGAATGGATATCGATTTACGCTAGTCAATCCGCAAGATACCGTAACTGGAATTGATTTATTTGGTACTCAAGCAAATATTGATAATGTGACTAGTGATGACTTCTATGTCTACTTCGACATGTCAAAACTCGAAGAAGGTGAACAAGATGTGACGTTATTATTAAGATCATACAAACCGCTTGTTAAGGCAAGCTTAGTAAAACAAACGATAAGGATCAATGTGGTGAAATAAAATGGGGAAGTATTTTGGGACAGATGGGGTTCGCGGTAAAGCGAATGTTGAGTTAACTGCAGAAACAGCATTTAAGATTGGTCGTGCATTAGGTTATTTATTTAAAGGTCAAAAGATTGTGATTGGGATGGATACACGTCTATCCAGTAGTATGTTAAAACAAGCCGTAAGTGCAGGGTGTTGCGCGAGTGGTGCAGATGCGTATGATATGGGCGTTGTGCCTACTCCAGCGATTGCATATGTTACAACACATGAGGATTTTGCGTGTGGTGTTATGATTTCTGCAAGTCACAATCCATATTATGATAATGGGATTAAGGTTTTTAATACACATGGTGTAAAGATTGATGATGAACTTGAAACGAAGATAGAAGCTGTTATTGATGGACAAGAAGTACCGTATGCGGAATCCGATCAGATTGGTAAAGTAGTTAATTACTCGATTGGACTCGATCACTATAAACAAAACTTAATTCAATTATTTGATATGGATTTATCCGGTATGCGAATTGCGATTGATGCGTCTAACGGTTCTGCGAGTGTTACAGCGCTTGATGTACTGACTGAGTTAAATGCGGATTGTTTCATCATGCATAATCAGCCAAATGGTTTAAACATCAATGAGAAATGTGGATCTACACATCCAGAATCACTTCAAGCTTATATGCGTGAAAATAACTGTGATATTGGTTTAGCTTTTGACGGGGATGCGGATCGTTTGATTGCGGTCGATCATACAGGTGATTTAGTGGATGGTGATAAGACTATCTACATCTGTGCTAATTACTTAAAGTCAAAGAATGAATTGAAAGATGATAGTGTTGTGACTACGGTTATGGCAAACTTAGGCTTATATAAAGCATTGAGTAAACTCAATATTCATACTGAACAAACTCAAGTTGGAGATAAGTATGTATACGAAAGAATGTTAAGCAAGGATATCCAACTAGGTGGAGAACAATCAGGTCATATTATCTTTAAGCAACATGCCACAACAGGAGATGGCTTATTAACTGCGCTTAAATTGATTGAAGTCATGCATGATACACAAAAGAGTCTAAGAGATTTAGGGGAGGATGTGAAGATTTTCCCTCAAGTCTTAAAGAATGTTCATGTAAACAATAAGAAAGCTGCGCTAGAAAACAGTGTACTAAAGGCTGAAATCGAACGTATGGAAAAAGAGTTACACGGTGAAGGAAGAATCTTAGTTCGTCCATCTGGAACGGAACCTCTTGTTCGTGTCATGGTTGAAGCCGCAACACTTGAGAAATGTCATGCGTGTGTTGAACCATTAGTAGAGTTGATTCAAACCTTGAAGTTATAGGAGGGGTGTATGAAACGAGTCATTTGTGTAGTTGAGGATGAAAAGGATCTGAATGAGTTAGTGAGAAGCTATCTTGAGAAAGAAGGCTTTGAAGTTCGTTCTTATCTAACCTATGAAGAAGCATTAGTTCATGTCATGGATGATGATGTTCATTTGTGGATTCTTGATATCATGTTAGACAATAAGAGTGGCTTTGATTTGATTGAAGATATTCGTAAACAATCTAAATCGGTTCCAGTCATCTTTATGTCTGCACGTGATAAAGAATTTGATCGAATTATTGGTTTAGAAAAGGGTAGTGATGATTATATTACAAAACCTTTCTCTCCAAAAGAGTTGGTTTTAAGAGTCAATAATATCATTCGTCGTGTCTACAAAGATGATAATCGTACGCATGTCGACTCCTATGAGATTGATGTGGAACAACGTAAAGTCTATAAAGATAATCAAGAAATTGAACTAACAACTAAAGAGTTTGATTTATTGATGTTATTTGTGAGAAATAAACAAACAGCTTTTTCAAGAGATCAAATATTAGCGCGTGTTTGGGAAACAAATTATTTTGGAAGTGATCGTGTTGTGGATGATACATTACGTCGTTTACGTAAGAAAATGAAGGATTTAAATATTCATACCATCTATGGATATGGATATCGATTAGGTTAAAAATGAGTCGATTAAAGAAGTTTATAAAAAGCATGTCACTGACGCAACAGCTTATGAGTGTTGTGTTGGTTTCGCTTGCATTTTTTATTTTCTTCTTATTGGTGTTTATCTTTGGGAACATTAATACACTTGTGAGTGAACAACTGTTTACGAGTATTGATGGGACACAGTTAAGAGTTATTAATAATTTTAAGAACTCAATGAATAAAGAGGATATCTTTATTGGGACAGATCCAAATGTTATTCATGTAATTTATACTTTAGATGATTCAAAATCAATTATTACCAATTCAAAAACACAACTTGATTCTGAGCTTGATCGTGTGTTTAGAGAGAATTTAATCGTTCAAACAACGGATTTAGTACGTTACGAAAGTTCACAGACGAATCTAAGGGTTGTGTATCAAATTCGAAGAATTGATGTTTCCAACTTTATTATAAGCTTTGTCCCAAATAGTTACATGGATCAGTTTAAGCTTGCCTTGGTTAATGGGGTTGTAAATATCTTGTTAGTGATTGTAGGAATCTTATTTCTACTCTTAATGATTTGGGTTGGATACTTAATCCATTCACTTAAACAGATAGAGGTCTACATTAACAAGTATCGTAAAGGTGAGAATGTAGACTTAAAAATGGACCGTAATGATGAAGTTGGAGAACTTGCACGAGCGATTGTTGGAATGAACAAGGAAATTCGTCGACAGGAACAACTCAAAGAAGAAATGGTTCAGAATATTTCACATGACTTGAAGACTCCCATCGCAACAATCAAATCGTATGGTGAAAGTATAAAGGATGGTATTTATCCTTATGAAACCTTAGAGAAGAGTGTTGATGTGATTATTGAACATGCGAATCGATTAGAACGTAAAGTACATAGTTTACTACTCTTAAACCGTATGGGTTATCTTATTGCGGAAGATAAGGGGAATGACAAAACAGAGATGAAAGATGTGATTGAGAAAGTACTTCTTTCATTAAAGGTGATTAAACCATCCATTAAGCTTAAGACTGATTTAACTTCATGCAGTTATTACGGAAGTGAAGAACCTTGGCGAGTGGTTATTGAAAATATATTAGATAATGCATTACGATATGCAAAATCAGAAATTACGATTGACTTAAAAGCGGATCGTTGTATCATCTACAATGATGGTCCAAATATTCCAGAGGATCGTATTGAACAAATATTTAAACCTTATGAAAAGGGGACGGGTGGGCAGTTTGGTTTAGGTTTAGCGATTGTAAGACGTGTTTTAACTGCGTATCATTATACAATCAAGATTAAGAACCTAAATATTGGAGTTCAGTTTATTATTGAAAAAGAGAATACAGATACAAAGATTACGAAAGATGAGCTGGCAACCTTATGACTATGATTCAAGTAAAGCAAATAAATACCTATTATACACAAATGGGTGAAGGGTATGATGTCGTATGTCTAGTTGGTTGGGGTCAAGATACTCGTATGTTTGAACCAACGCAAACTTATTTGTCGAAACACTTTAGAGTAACGTGTGTCGATTATCCAGGATTTGGACAAACTGAACTTATGAAGGAGGCTTGGTCAGTGGATGATTATGTGAGTTGGTTGAATGATTTTCTAACTCAACTTAATATCAGTCATCCGATTATTATCGCGCATTCGTTTGGGGCTCGAGTTGCCCTAAAGTATAACTTACTCTATCCAATTCGTAAACTTGTGTTTACTGGTGCAGCAGGAATTCGTCCAAAGCGTAAGTTGAGTACACAGATTCGAATTAGAGTGTATAAGATATTGAAAAGACTTGTACAATTACCAGGCTTATCCATGTTTCAAGAAGATTTAAAGAAAATGTTTGGCAGTGAAGACTATCGCTCCATCAGTGGCGTGTTGAGAGATAGTTTTGTTCGAATCGTGAATGAAGATTTGAGTGGAATTCTAAAAGAAGTTAAAGTACCATGTTTACTTATCTGGGGAGATAAGGATGATGCGACGCCTTTGTGGATGGGCAAGTTGATGGAGAAAGAGATGAAGGATGCAGGACTTGTCATTTTTGAAAATGAAGGTCATTATGCGTATTGGAATCAAATTCAACGATTTAATAAAATTGTGGATGTGTTCCTAGAAAAGGATCGTAATCATGAATGATTTTTTACTCTTTATCAATC
Organism: uncultured Erysipelotrichaceae bacterium; assembly: GCA_964457525.1. GTDB lineage: Bacteria > Bacillota_I > Bacilli_A > Erysipelotrichales > Erysipelotrichaceae > UBA2212. Next base: position 23,548 of record CAYWGS010000011.1, read on the forward strand.
GAATATTGATTGTAGTGGCATGGATTGTATTATATGCGACGATGATCAAGAAAAGTTTACATATGTTTCAACAAAACCGATATGAGATTCGACGTTATTGGCCATGGTTGTTAGAACATATTCAATTGGATGTTAAACAATCAATCAAATGGATTGTGATTGGAATAGTTTATGTTTGTATCGCCTTTATTGCGAATGCATCTAATGTGATTGGAAGCTTATTGGTGGTTGGATTAACTCTATTACTAGGGTATTTAACCATACAAGCAGAAAGAAAAATTAATTACATTAAGAAACTGAATATGACATCACGTGTTAAACGACAAGTTTGTGTGATGGTTGTTTTAGTTTTTGTCTCACTTTACTTTGTGATTTCACTCAGTTGGACATGGATCGCTTTATTTACTCCATTAATGATTGTTTTAATCTGGATATATGTTATTTTAATGGCTCTTATTACGATGCCATTTGAAAGTATTCTTAAGCAAATTTATATCAATAAGGCTAAAGGGATTCTAAACCAACAATCACGTCTCATTAAAATTGGGATTACCGGCAGTTATGGTAAGACATCGAGTAAGAACATTCTAAATGAAATTCTATCCGAGAAGTACTATGTATTAAGTACACCTGCATCGTTTAATACACCAATGGGCTTAACCATCACCATACGTGAACAACTCAAGACCATTCACCAAGTCTTTATTGCGGAAATGGGTGCAGATAAAGTGGGTGAAATTAATTTCTTAAGCAAGTTTATTCGTCCTCAATATGCGATTATTACATCGATAGGACCTCAACACTTAAATACATTTAAAACATTAGATAATATCATTCGTGAGAAAATGCGATTAATCGAGAATTTGCCAGTTTCTGGGGTTGGTGTTATTAATTATGATTATGAAACAGTACGTAATTATCGAATCAAGAATAATTGTAAGATTATTCGTTATGCGATCGATCATGAAGCAGATTTTATGGCTGAGAAGATTGAATACTCACCCAATGGTTCAAACTTTATAGTTAAGTGCAGTGAAGGCGAATATCCTTTCTCAACACGATTATTGGGTAAACACAATATTTCTAATATCCTAGCAGGGATTGCGTTAGGTCGAGTATTGTGTTTAAGTTGGGATTTACTTCAAAAAGCAGTCAGTAATGTTAATTACGTTGAACATCGCTTACAACTTAAGAAAATAAATGGTTTTAATTATATTGATAATGCATTTAATTCCAATCCTGAGGGAGCTAAGATGTCTCTTGAGGTGTTGAAGTTAATGCCGAATCATCGCTATATTGTGACTCCAGGGATGATTGATTTAGGGGTTAAGCAATATGAACTAAATAAACAATTTGGGACACAAATGAAAGACCATGTGGATACAGTTGTGTTAGTTGGTAAGAAACAAACACTTCCAATCTATGAAGGATTAAAAGAATCTGGATTTAATATGGAAGAAGTAGTCGTGTTGGATACCGTAAAAGAAGCGTTTAAATACATTGAAACTCATGCGAGTAAAGACGATATCATCTTATTAGAGAATGATTTGCCTGATGCGTTTAATCACTAGAAAGAGTGAATTATGGAATGGAATCATTTCTTAAGTAAGTTATTATCGATTAGTAAAATTGGATTAAAGTTTTCGAAGGATCCCTATGCACTTGAGAATTATCAAGAACTACAGGATTTAGTCATTCAACAGTCACAGGAAGTGAATCAACCGATTGATGTGGTTAAGTTGTATCCTAAGGATACCTATCCTACACCTAATGTATCTGTACGTATCATGATTTTTAATGAGAAGAATCAATTACTAATGGTCCAAGAAAAGAGTGATCAAGGGTATGCGGTTCCAGGTGGATGGTGTGATGTATTTGAATCACCGAAGCAGAATGCGATTAAAGAAGTTAAACAAGAAACTGGACTTGACGTAGAGATTGTTCGATTATGTGCAATCATGCAGAGAGAATTGTATAAATCAAAGCCTACCATGATTTCGGAATATGTGATGTATTTCTTAGCTGAAATCAAGGGTGGAGATCTACAGTTTAATCATGAGTTGATGGATATTGGTTTTTTTGATTATGATGCGTTGCCTGTGTTATCATTAAAAACGTCAAAACGCGAATTAGAGATCGCGATGGATGTGATTAAACATCATAAAGATGTTTATATCGATTAAGGAGAATCGTATGAAACTCAATATAGGGGTATTATTTGGTGGTAATTCAGTTGAACATGAAGTGAGTGTTATCTCTGCTTCTCAAGCAATTGCGGCAATTGATCGTGAACGTTATCATGTCATTCCTTTGTACTTAACAAAGGATCATCGTTTGTTTTCAGGTGAAGCTTTATTGGATGTGAAGAACTTTAAGAATATGTCCTCACTCTTAAATAAATGCAAACAAGTAAGTATTGTTAAAATCCAACAAAAGTTTTATGTACAACCTATTAAATCTAATCTATTTAACAAGGCACAAGAAGTGGATATTGTGATTCCAGTTGTACATGGAACCCATTGTGAAGACGGTAGTATACAAGGTTATTTAGAAACGGTAGGTATTCCATATTCTGGGTCTGATGTTATATCAGCAGGACTTGGTCAAGATAAAGTCTATATGAAAATGGTGTTTGAACACCATAACATACCAATGGTTCCTTGGACTTATTTCAATTCTAATGAGTATCGTTCGAATAAAGCTAAAGTATTAGATACGATTCAATCTACAGTTGGGCTTCCATGTGTGGTTAAACCAGCAAGACTTGGTTCAAGTGTTGGTATCTCTTTGGTTAAAACGATTGAATCATTAGAGTTCGCAATTGATGATGCGATGAATTATGATACAAAAATAGTCATTGAAAAAGCAGTTATGAACTTAAGAGAAGTGAATTGTTCTGTTTTAGGGGATGAGATTAAGGTTGAAGCATCGATTCTTGAAGAAGTTATGAAATATGATGCGATCTTATCGTATAAGGATAAATATCAATCAAACTCTAAATCAAAAGGAATGGCTTCTACTTCACGTATTTGTCCTGCTCCACTTGATGATGCTTATACTTCAAAGGTACAAGAATTAGCTAAGGAAGTATTTACTGTGTTAGGGTGTTCAGGGGTGACACGAATCGATTTTATGATTGATTCTGAAACCATGGAACTGTATGTAAATGAGATTAATACCATTCCTGGTTCGTTATCTTTCTATCTATGGGATAAGTCAGGATATAACTTTACAGATTTGATGGATAAACTCATTGAACAATCGATTGAACGTCAAAGACGAAGAGAAAAAATGGTTTTCTCATTTGATACAAACCTACTTGATCAGTATTCATCGACGGGTTCTAAAGGAAGTAAGAGTTAAGAGGCTGTAACGAAATAGAATAATTAGTTGGTCAAAAAGACAATTAATGATT
>CAYWGS010000012.1:0-9533 GCA_964457525.1 uncultured Erysipelotrichaceae bacterium
AATAGTAGTTATTTAGATCAACGTATTCTTCATCAATATCTTATGGATAATAATTATGACGAACATTTGAGTAATATACGAATTCTGTATTCAAACAAACAAAGAGAAATGTTACTTGCTATTAATGAATACTTTCCTCAAAGTGTTAAAGTATATCATTCTGAAGGTGGAATGTTCTTATGGGTAGAGTTGCCCAAACATATTTCATCATTAGATATATTCTATGAAGCTGTTAAAGCAAAAGTTGTGTTTGTTCCTGGTGATCCATTCTATGTATCTAAGAAACATGTAAATACCTTTAGATTAAACTATTCGAACGCATCCAGCGAAGAAGTTAGCGAAGGAATAAAACGATTAGGAAATTTAATTAAAGATAAACTAAAACAGATTGCTAAATAACAATCTGTTTTTTTAATGTATAAAAAAAGCCAGAATAATCTGGCTTTAATTGATTAATTAAGCAATGATGGAAATAACGTTTCCAGCACCTACTGTACGTCCACCTTCACGGATGGAGAAAGTAGTACCTTGTTCAACAGCGATAGGAGCAATCAATGTAACTTCCATTTCAACGTTGTCACCTGGCATAACCATTTCAACGCCTGCAGGTAGTTTGATAACACCAGTTACGTCTGTCGTACGGAAGTAGAATTGTGGACGGTAGTTAGCCACGAATGGAGTATGACGTCCTCCTTCTTCTTTACTTAATACGTAAACTTGTGCTTTGAATTGTGTGTGAGGTTTAACTGAACCAGGTTTAGCTAAAACTTGTCCACGTTCGATTTCATCACGGTTAACACCACGTAATAGTGCACCAATGTTGTCACCAGCTGAAGCAAAGTCTAATAATTTACGGAACATTTCGATACCTGTAACAACAGTTTTCTTAGTGTCATGTAAACCAACGATTTCAACTTCTTCAGAAAGTTTTAACATACCACGTTCAACACGTCCTGTAGCAACAGTACCACGACCTGTAATTGTGAATACGTCTTCAACGCTCATCAAGAAAGGCTTGTCTGTTTCACGAACTGGATCAGGAATGTATGCATCAACAGCATCCATTAATTCTTGTAGCTTAGCTTCCCATTTAGGATCGCCTTCTCCACCTTTAAGTGCAGAACCACGGATAACTGGAGCATTGTCTCCATCAAATCCATTAGCTGTTAATAATTCACGAACTTCCATTTCAACTAAGTCGATTAATTCTTCATCATCAACCATGTCACATTTGTTCAAGAATACAACCATGTATGGTACACCAACTTGGTGAGCCAACAAGATGTGTTCGCGTGTTTGTGGCATTGGTCCGTCAGTAGCAGCAACTACTAGGATAGCACCGTCCATTTGAGCAGCACCAGTGATCATGTTCTTAACATAGTCAGCATGGCCTGGGCAGTCAACGTGAGCGTAGTGACGTTTTGCTGTTTGGTATTCAACGTGAGCAGTATTAATGGTGATACCACGTGCCTTTTCTTCAGGCGCTCCGTCGATTTGGTCGTATGCCATAACTTTAGCACCACCAGTTTTTGCAAGGTAGTGTGTGATCGCAGCCGTTAAAGTAGTTTTACCATGGTCAACGTGTCCAATGGTACCAATATTTACGTGGGTCTTTGATCGGTCAAATTTTTCTTTTGCCATAATGCGTATTTTCCTCCTAATTGGTTATTGATAAAATGCAATTCTATTTTATGCTAATCCACCTTATAAATCAAGGATTAGTTATTGCTTGAGTTCTTTTTAGCAACCTTTTCTGCAATAGACTTCGGAACTTCAGTGTAATGATCAAATGTCATTGCATAAGTACCACGTCCTTGAGTAAAGGAACGTAAGTCAGTCGCATAACCGAACATTTCAGAAAGTGGTACTTCGGATTTAACGATAATCGCATTTCCACGTTCTTCTTGATCTTTAATTGTTCCACGACGACTAGAGATATCGCCCATAACTGAGCCTAAATATTCATTTGGTGCTGTAACTTCAACTGACATGATTGGTTCTAATAGAACTGGATCACACTTAGTAGCAGCTTGTTTAAACGCTAATGAACCAGCAACTTTATAAGCCATTTCAGATGAGTCGACGTCATGGTAGGAACCATCGAATAATGTAGCCTTAACATCGATAACTGGGAATCCAGCGATTAAACCGTTGTTTAATGCAGCTTCGATACCTTCCATTGTAGGTTTGATATATTCACGAGGAACTGTACCACCCACAATCGCATCAACGAATGTAAAGCCTTTACCTTTTTCGTTTGGTTCAAACTTAACCCATACGTGACCGTATTGTCCACGACCACCGGATTGACGTACAAACTTACCTTCACATTCAGCCATCTTGCGGATTGTTTCACGGTAAGCAACTTGAGGAGCACCAACATTCGCTTCAACCTTGAATTCACGTCTCATACGATCAACGATGATGTCTAAGTGTAATTCACCCATACCAGCGATGATTGTTTGACCTGTTTCTTGGTCTGTGTAAGTTTTGAATGTTGGATCTTCTTCAGCTAATTTACTTAATGCTAAGCCCATCTTATCTTGATCGCCTTTTGATTTTGGTTCAATCGCGATGTTGATAACTGGTTCAGGGAATGTCATGGATTCAAGAATGATTGCATTCTTTTCATCACATAGAGTATCACCTGTTGTTGTGTTCTTTAATCCAACTGCAGCCGCAATGTCACCAGAGTAAACTTGTTCAATTTCAGCACGGTGATTTGCATGCATTTGCATTAGACGTCCAAAACGTTCACGAGTATCCTTTGTAGAGTTAAATACATAAGATCCAGAAGTGATTGTTCCAGAGTAAACACGGAAATAAGTTAGACGTCCAACGAATGGGTCAGTCATAACCTTAAATGCTAACGCAGAGAATGGTTCTTCATCACTGCTGTGACGTACATCTTCTGTTCCATCCATCTTAACACCAGCGATTGCAGGAACATCAAGTGGGGATGGTAAGTAATCAACAACTGCATCTAACATTGCAGTAACACCCTTATTTTTATAAGAAGCGCCACACAATACTGGGTGGAAATCACCTGTAACAGTTGCCTTACGAATTGCAGCTTTGATTTCCGCAACTGTAGGTTCTTCACCTTCTAAAACCTTCATCATAAGATCATCATCGAAATCAGCTACCATTTCAATTAATTGATTACGGTATGATTCAACGGATTCCTTCATTTCTTCAGGTACATCAGTGAATGTATCTTCTTTTGCTTTATCACCAGAGAAGATACGTGCCTTACGTTCAATAATATCAACTAAACCATCAAAGTAGTTTTCAACTCCAATTGGTAATTGAATAGGCGCTGCTTTCGCACCTAAACGAGTTAATAAAGACTTATAAGACATATAGAAATCAGCACCAGTCGCATCTAATTTATTAACATAAACGATACGAGGTACTCGGTACTTACTTGCTTGTCTCCAAACAGTTTCAGTTTGTGGTTCAACACCAGATTTACCATCGAGTACAGTAACTGCACCATCTAATACACGAAGTGAACGTTCAACTTCAACTGTGAAGTCAACGTGACCTGGGGTATCGATGACATTGATACGGTGACCTTTCCATGCAGCTGTAGTCGCCGCAGATGTAATGGTAATACCGCGTTCTTGTTCTTGGGCCATCCAGTCCATGGTAGCAGCACCATCATGAACCTCACCAATCTTGTGTGTTTTACCGGTATAAAAGAGAATACGTTCCGTAGTAGTTGTTTTACCAGCATCGATATGCGCCATAATACCAATATTACGAGTATTCGCTAATGAATATTCACGTGCCATGTGTGAGTAGCCTCCTTTCCTAGTTATTAATTATCTGCATCTTACCAACGGTAATGTGCAAATGCTTTATTCGCTTCAGCCATTCTATGTACATCGTCACGTTTCTTAACAGAAGCACCTGTTCCATTCGCCGCATCCATAATTTCGTTTGCTAAGCGTTGTTCCATTGTCTTCTCGTTACGTAAACGAGCATAGTTGACTAACCAACGTAAACCTAAAGTTAAACGTCTTTCTGCTGAAACTTCAACTGGTACTTGGTAGTTAGATCCACCAACACGACGTGCTTTAAGTTCTAACATTGGCATAATGTTGGATAATGCTTGTTCAAACACTTCCATTGGATTACGTCCAGTTTTTGCTTCAATTAAATCGAATGCATCATATAAGATAGTTTGTGCGATACCGCGCTTACCATCAATCATAATTTTGTTAATCAAACGAGTAACAAGTTTAGAGTTGTAAATTGGATCAACTAATACATCTCTTTTAGCTATATAACCTTTTCTTGGCATGATGTGTGACCTCCTTACTTCCCAGCTTTAGGACGCTTAGCGCCATAAAGTGAACGACCTTGTTTACGATTTGCTACACCAGCACAGTCGAGTGTTCCACGGATAATGTGGTAACGAACCCCAGGAAGATCCTTAACACGACCTCCTCTGATTAAAACAACGCTGTGTTCTTGTAGATTGTGTCCGATTCCTGGAATATAAGCTGTTACTTCCATTCCGTTGCTTAAACGAACACGAGCATACTTACGTAATGCTGAGTTTGGTTTCTTTGGTGTCATCGTACCAACACGTGTACAAACACCTCTCTTTTGAGGGGATGAAATATCAGTTGGACGACGTTGTAATGTATTCAAACCTCTGTTAAGAGCTGGAGATTTTGATTTGTACGTTTTATCAACACGGCCTTGGCTGATTAATTGGTTAATTGTAGGCATACGCTACTCCTTCCTTTCATTGCACACACTTCCGGGTGTGTCTAACTTTTCAACAAAATGATATTTCCTTTTCAGGAAATGTCATTTCATAGGCTTATAAATAATAAATCCTTTTAATTCTCTTGTCAACAAAATCTAGCAAGATACGCTAGAATTTCTAGCGTATCTTAATATTCTGTTTCTTCTTCTTTACCATCACGAATCATTTCAGGTGGTAAAGTAAGTTCTTCTTGTAATCTGCGATTAACTTCTTCGCGCTTTTCTTTCATTTCAGCTGCCATTCTCGTAATTTCGATCGAGCTTTCACGACTTGTATGTGAACCCGTTCCAGCAGGAATCAATTTACCGATAATAACGTTTTCCTTTAGACCCAATAAGTGGTCAACTTTGCCCTTAATCGATGCATCAGTTAATACTTTTGTTGTTTCTTGGAAGGATGCTGCAGATAAGAAGGAATCTGTTTCAACCGAAGACTTAGAAATACCTAATAAGACAGGTTTGAAGGTTGCTGGACGTTTTCCACTCAATAAGACTTTCTTATTGATATTCGTAATGTTTGGTAAGCTTAATTGAACACCAGCACTTAAGTGTGTATCGCGTCCATCGGTTACTACAACTTTACGTAACATTTGCTTAATCATAACTTCAATATGCTTATCAGAAATTTCAATACCTTGGCTTTGGTATACTTTCTTAACTTCCTTCATGATGTAGTTTTGTACACTGTGTACACCACCAACTTCAAGAAGTTCCTTAGGATCAATATGATCTTCCGTTAGTTTATCCCCTGCTTCAATGACAGTACCTTCTTTAATCCATGGTCTAATATGTTGTGTCAAGGATGCAAAGTGTTCAACATCTTCTTTTTCATTCGAGATAACAATTCTCATTAGTAAGTCTTTGTTACCACGAGATTCATCTGAACCTTCTTGAGTCTTGAATGATTCTAAATCACGAATCTTCTTGAACTTTTGTTCTTCTGTATTTACAACAGATAGCAAGTAGGAATAGATATTTGGGTCAACCCCTTCAATTTTTGTTACTGTTCCAGAAATCTTAGCAAGTAGAGCTGGTTTCTTAGGACGACGTGCTTCAAACAATTCTTCAACACGTGGTAAACCTTGGGTGATATCTCCCCCTTCAGCTGCCGCTACCCCACCAGTATGGAAGGTACGCATGGTTAACTGAGTACCAGGTTCACCAATGGATTGAGCGGCCATAATACCGATTGCTTCTCCAACTTCAACTTCTTTACCAGTTGCCATATTACGGCCATAACACTTCTTACATACACCGTAAATGGATTCACAACTAAATACCGTACGAATGAGAACTTTCTTAATACCAGCTTCTACAATTCGACGAGCAATATCTTCAGTGACAAGTTCATCACTTTCAATGATTAATTCATTTGTCTTAGGATCATAGATATCTTCTTTAATATAACGTCCAACAAGACGATCGTATAAACTTTCAATAATTGAGTTTGTCTTACGATCAACAATGTCTTCCATTACATAAGCACGATCTGTACCACAATCCTCTTCAGAGACAAGTACATCTTGAGCAACGTCAACTAAACGACGAGTTAAGTATCCAGATTCAGCAGTCTTTAACGCTGTATCGGTTAGACCCTTACGAACACCGTGTGTAGAGATAAAGAACTCAGACACGTTTAATCCCTTACGGAATGAAGAGTAGATAGGAACTTCGAATATGGATGTTGCATATTTACGTTCACGTAATGCTTCAACCTTAACGGCATCTCTAACTTCTGTTCCAACCGCTTCAGGTTGGTAAGCAACTTCGTTATCTTTAATTTCTAAGAAGCGCTTGTAAGTGATCTTGTTGGAATCCACTAACTTCTTCGCTAGATCGAAGTAAGCTTTTTCAAGATCTGCACTATTGTCTTTTAATTGTTTCAATTCATCAGGACTTAAGTATTGAAGAATCTTTTCTGAATCAGATTGGATCAACTTACGTGTCTTAGAAATTAATTCACGACGTTGCCATTTTGTGATGTGTTCTTCTGTTACTTTATTTTCTGCAATCAAGTTATCCGCAACACCACGGATTAATTCAAGGTTCTTGCCCTTAGCTTCTGCTAAGATTTCTGCTTGAATACCTGTTAATGAGTTACGAATTTCAGTCGCATCAGAAACCAACATTTCGATAATCAATTTCTTAGTATCTAAACGATCTAAGAACGCTTGATCAATACGATTTGCCTTAATAAGTTCTAAAGCGATACTGGAGAATTGTTTACGTTCGATTTGATCGAGTTCATACGATTCACTAACTAGATTTAATACTTCTTTAGCACCTTCTTCTAAATAGCTAACAGTTTTAGAAACCATTGCCTTAAGTGCTAAGTATTCATCTAATTGAGTCTGAGAGAAACGACCATCTTCAATAATTGCATCACTGATTGATTTGTATGAATCAGCTTTTAACTTCTTATCTTTGTGTTCATTTAAAGTCAAGATTTCTTCCGCACTGAGTAATTCAATGATGAAATCATCTTGGTTCTTTAAGCCTTCCACAATGACTTTACGTAGTTCAGCTTTATGTAATAATTCATCGTCAAGACGTAAATCATTCATTAAGCTTTCTACAAGTGGTTTTAATTCTTCTGAACGTTGTTTCTTACCTTTGATGTTTTTAAGAATAATCTTATCATCATCACTCAATAGATCAACGATTTCAGGTGTAGCTAGAGATAAGTGTTCCGCTAATAAGGATGATTTTTCCTTACGAATATCACTTTCTAGTTTTTGTAACATCGACATGGATACACGGTTTTCATCGACCAAGTGTTCAGATAATACATTGATGTATTCTTCTTTATTGGTACGTTTTAAACGTAGTGAATCAATATCTCTTGCTGAAGTTGCGTTCTTAATGAAACTACTTTCTTTTTCTAAGTGTTTCTTAATAAATTCAGGAACCAACAATAACATATGCGCTTGTTGAACACGTTTTAAATTCAATGAACTATCATCCATCAAAGTTAACGCGAAATTACGCAATGCTTCATGATTCTTTGTACGATTAATCGTATGAAGTTCTAATTTTTGATCAGGATTCAATAAATCCACAATCATTTCAGATTCTTTACTTAAGAGTTCCATCACTGTAACGCGTAATTGACGTGAGATTTCTGCCTTATGTAAGGTTTCTTCTGTAACACGGTTTTCTTCAACTAAGCGACGAGCTAATGCTCTTAAGACTTCTGATTTTTCTTTTAAGTCTTTGATTGACTTCAATGTCTTGATTTCATTCGCATGCAATTCACCGAAGATTTCTTTGGATTCTTCTTTGAGTAAATCAAGAATTAAACTTTGTTTCTGCCATGATGAAGTTGCTTTACGCAAGATATCATCCAAGCCTTCTTTCTTCTTACGTTCTACGATGCTATCCGCAACGCTACGAATGAAGTCAGATTTTTGCATTGGATCTTCAATGGTTTCAATTTTTTGTAAATCATCACTTGGAATGAGGTAATCTAATACACCCCAAGGAATTAAATCAGATACTTTTTCAATCAATGGCTCTTTGTTCTTAGTAACGTCTTCTGATTCGTATTGTTGTAATACGTCACCTGTAGTTGCTGCTTTGAACGGTTTACCCATCAATCCACGAGTACCAGCTAATTGAGTAAAGTGAGATGCATTACCACGAGCACCGGATGTTTTCATCATATTAATTGGATTCTTACGAGGTAAATGTGCTTCCAAGTCTTTTCCAATTTCAGATTTAATACGATCCCATAATAATGTGACATGACGTTCCCACTCACGTGGAGTTAAACGTCCACGTTGACGTAGATCCATCAAACGTGCTTCTTGAATCTTACCTTGTTCTACAAAGTTAGCCGTATTTGGAGATACAACGATGTCACTTAACGCAACGGTCATACCTGCAATGGTTGAGTACTTAAATCCATTGTCTTTAATCTTATCTAAGATTTGAGACGTACGAGACGTACCGTAACGATTGAACACTTCGGAAATAATAGTTCCTAAGTCTTTCTTCTTATAGTCTTTACTTACTGGTAATTGAGCAACATATTCCTTAACATTCTTACCTTGTTCTAGGAAATAACGTTCTGGAGTTGCTTCGAAGTTTTCTTTTGTAACTTCATTTAAGTATGGGAAGTCACTTGGGAACATTTCATTGAAAATCAATTTACCAACTGTTGAAATTAAATATGACTTGTTTTGAGTTTCAGTAAATGCATCTTTATTTAATGAACTTGCTTTAACTGCAATACGAGTGTGTAAATGAATTTGTTTGTTTTCGTAAGCAATGATTGCTTCATTGATATCACGGAAAACATGTCCTTCATTTTCACCAAATAAACGCCACATCTTAGCTGCTTCTTTTTCACCTAACGCTTCTAATAGCGCAGCTTTTTCAAAGAATTCAGATGCTTTTTCTTCCATGTTTAAGTAGAAGTTACCCATAACCATGTCTTGGGATGGTGTAACGATCGGCTTACCATCTTTTGGACCTAGAATATTATTGGAACCTAACATCAACACTTCAGCTTCAGCACGTGCTGCTTCGGATAGTGGTACGTGTACTGCCATTTGGTCACCATCAAAGTCCGCATTGAACGCTGGGGTAACAAGTGGGTGTAGACGAATTGCACGTCCTTCAACAAGTTTTGGCATAAATGCTTGGATACCAAGTCTATGAAGGGTTGGAGCACGGTTAAGTAATACTGGGTGGTTTTGAATAACGGCTTCAACAACGTCCCAAACGCGTGGATCTTGACGTTCAATCAA
>CAYWGS010000012.1:9633-26393 GCA_964457525.1 uncultured Erysipelotrichaceae bacterium
CCTGAAATAGGTTTTGAACGACGTCCATTGTCAATCAATGCATCAACCGCTTCTTGAAGCATACGTTTTTCGTTTTGTACGATAATCGCTGGTGTACCCATATCAATGAGCTTACGTAAACGATTATTACGAGTGATAACACGACGATATAAGTCATTTAAATCACTCGTCGCGAAACGTCCACCATCCAATTGCAACATTGGACGTAGATCAGGTGGAATAACTGGAAGCATGGTTAATACCATCCATTCCGGTTGGTTATGAGAGTTTCTGAATGCATCAATGGTTTCTAAACGCTTGATTAATTTCTTACGTTTGTCGCCTTGTGCTTCTTTCAAATCATCAATAACTGCTTTGTGTTCTTTTTCAAGGTCAACGCGTTCAAGGAGTTCCTTAACCGCTTCTGCCCCTGTTTTAGCAGTGAATGAACCGTATCCGTAACGACGTGAGAAGTTACGGTATTCTTGTTCAGATAAAATTTGTTTGAATTGAAGTGGTGTACTTCCTGGATCAGTAACAACCCATGAAACGAAGTATACAACTTCTTCTAAGTTCTTAGGTGTAATACCTAAGAGTAAACTCATACGTGAAGGGATACCACGTAAATACCAGATATGTGCAACAGGTGCCGCAAGTTCAATATGACCCATACGTTCACGACGTACAGATGATTTCGTTACTTCAACTCCACAACGGTCACAAACAACCCCTTTGTAGCGCACTTTCTTATATTTTCCACAGTAACATTCCCAGTCCTTGGAAGGTCCGAAGATACGTTCGCAGAATAAACCATCACGTTCAGGTTTTTGTGAACGATAGTTGATGGTTTCTGGTTTCTTAACTTCACCGTGGGACCATTCACGAATTAATTCAGGAGAGGCTAATCCAATCTGAATCGCAGCAAAATTGTTTATACTCATGCCGGTCTCCTCCTATTCTTCTTCGCCAAGATCTTCGTAATCATCGGCTCCGACGATCGCGGCCTCAGCGATAAATTCATCATCATTTTGTAGATCCGCAACCGCTTCAAACTCTTCATCAAGATTGACCGCAACCGCATCTTCTACTTCTATTTTCTTCATACCAACTTCATCGCCTTGTTCATCAAGAAGACGTACATCGATACCTAATGCATTTAATTCATGTTTAAGAACTCTGAATGATTCAGGTACTCCAGGTTCTGGAATATCTTTACCCTTAATGATGGCTTCATAGGTTTTTGTACGACCCATGATATCATCGGATTTGATCGTTAAGATTTCTTGTAATGTATGCGCAGCACCATAAGCTTCAAGCGCCCAAACTTCCATTTCCCCGAAACGTTGACCACCGTTTTGTGCTTTACCACCTAAAGGTTGTTGAGTTACAAGAGAATAAGGACCTGTTGCACGAGCATGTAATTTATCGTCAACCATGTGGGCTAACTTAATCATGTACATGACACCAACAGAAATACGTTCATCAAATGGTTCACCGGTACGACCATCATATAGAGTTGTCTTACCGTCTTCACTCATTTCAGCTTCACGTAGAATATCCTTTAAGTCTTCATTGTTAATACCATCAAAGACTGGAGTCGCAAATTTAACGCCTAATTTTTCAGCCGCTAAACCTAAGTGAATTTCAAGTACTTGTCCGATGTTCATACGAGATGGAACGCCGAATGGGTTTAACATGATATCAACTTGTGATCCATCCGGTAGGAATGGCATATCTTCCACTGGTAAAATCTTAGAGATAACCCCTTTATTACCGTGACGTCCAGCCATCTTATCCCCTTCAGAGATCTTACGTTTTTGAACGATATAAACTTTAACTACTTCATTGACTCCAGGAGGTAAATCATGTCCTTCTGAACGTTTGAAAATTCGAACAGATTGAACAATACCACTACCACCATGAGGAACTTTAAGTGAGTTATCACGAACTTCACGTGACTTATCACCGAAGATTGCTAATAATAATTTTTCTTCTGGAGAGATTTCGCTTTGTCCTTTAGGTGTTACTTTACCGACAAGGATATCGCCTTCTTTAACTTCTGCCCCAATCATAACAATACCGCGTGCATCTAAATGACGGCATGCGTCTTGAGAAACGTTCGGAATATCACGAGTGATTTCTTCTGCCCCTAATTTAGTTTCACGAACTTCGATATCGTATTCTTCAATATGAATTGAAGTATAAACGTCTTCCTTAACTAAGCGTTCTGACATGATGACCGCATCTTCATAGTTGTAGCCATACCAAGTCATAAATGCAATTTTAACGTTTTGACCTAACGCCAATTCACCATTTTGCATCGCAGGTCCATCTGCTAAGACATCCCCACGTTCAACCATTTCACCCTTTCTAACAAGAGGTTTTTGGTTGATACATGTTCCTTGGTTAGAACGTTTGAATTTTTGTAATGCATATACTTTTTCACCTAGATCACCCATCGTCACAATCTTATTCGCATCAACATATGTAACGATACCTTGTTGAGTTGCGATAACTGCTGAACCTGAGTCAGATGCGATACGGTGTTCAATACCTGTCCCAACATTTGGAGAAACAGGACGTAATAGAGGAATCGCTTGACGTTGCATGTTCGCACCCATTAGAGCACGAGACGCATCATCGTTTTCTAAGTAAGGAATACATGCAGTCGCAACAGAAACAATTTGCTTAGGTGAAACGTCCGCTAGTTCAACCATTTCACGCTTCGCAAGAATGTGGTCTCCCTTATAACGTACGACAACTTCATCATGAGCTAATCTTCCATCAATAACTTCATTCGCTTGAGCGATGTAGTAATCCATTTCATCATCCGATGATAAGTAAACTACTTTTTCATCAACACTTCCATCTTTATTAACGATACGGTACGGTGTTTGGATAAATCCATATTCATTGACACGTCCATAAGAAGTTAAGTTAGAGATTAACCCGATGTTTGGACCTTCAGGGGTTTCAATCGGACAAATACGGCCATAGTGAGAAGCATGTACGTCACGCACTTCAAAGCCTGCACGTTCACGTGTAAGACCACCAGGTCCTAAAGCAGAAATACGACGTTTATTGGTTAATTCAGCCAATGGATTTGTTTGATCCATAAATTGAGATAATTGAGAAGATGAGAAGAATTCTTTAATCGCAGCTGTTAATGGACGAATATTAGTCAAGTTCTTAGGTGTTAAGTTTGTATTGTCAGTAATAGACATTCTTTCCTTAACCACTCTTTCCATACGAGATAAACCGATACGGAATTGATTTTGAATAAGTTCACCAACGGTACGAATACGACGGTTACCTAATTGGTCAATATCATCTGTTTCACCCACACCATCATTTAGATTGAGTAGGTAATCAAAGGATGAAATCATGTCACTCATTGTGACTGTTTTCTTAGTCATTAATGGATCTGTACCAATTACTTTAACGATTTCAGTACTTTCCTTCGCATAACATAAGACTTGTTGAACGGCAGCCCCAATCAACCAAGCTTCGATACCATTGTTTGTACCCACTAAGTTAACTAATGCTTGTTCTTGATCGGATTTTAGTTTTGCAACAGCTTCACTCGGTAAGTAACGATCAACCAATAGTTCTTGGTTACTTAACAATACGTCTTGATCTTTAGCCGTAATACGACCTAATACGAAGAAACGTTGACCATAGTTTAAGACCGCACGAACATTGTTCTTATCTAAGACAACTCTACGAGCAATGATTCCACCATAGATTTCAATGTTTTCGTAAACAGATGCTAAAGCTTCGACATCATTGGATGTTAAAACTAAACCTTTATCATAAGTTTGACCATTGACTTCACATTCAATCGCTAAAACACGACCGATTAATGCGAATGGATAAGCTGTACTTACTTTTACATTTTCAGGATAAGAGAATAAAGGATTAAATGGGAATGCTTCCATATAATGGCCTTGATTCATAATTTCATTCAAGATTGCTTTTTCATCACGTTCAATCTTAGTGCCTTTCGCAATTACGACTTGGCCCTTTGAGTTAACGATATCTTGAGCAACAATGTTATTGATTAAACGATTAGTAACACCTAACTTCTTACCTAATTTAAAGCGACCAGCTTTAGTTAAGTCATAACGACGTACATCAAAGAATTTTGCACGCATTAAGTTAATCGCACCTTCTTCAGTTGCGATTTCATCTGAACGTTGGTTGTTATAGATTTCGTATAATGCTTCTTTTGTTGTTTTGATCTTGTCAGAGACTAAAGTATTAACCACTTCAGGATACTGACCAAAGAAAGCTGTATAGAGTAAAATATAGAGATTTAAGAATTCTCTTGGCTCTACTTCCATTTCAATTTCATTAACAGGAAGTTTTAATGCTTGTAAGAATACTTTGAATGCAGACGTATCAAAAGCATCTTCACCACGTTCCATATCTAAAGAGAAACCAATCGCTTTAAATAGGATGGAAGATAAAATTTTACGTTTACGATCAATACTTACATTAAAGTGGAAGTCTGATGTATTTTGTCCCACATTATCGCCAGAATAGCTCGCTTGTGGATTGTTTGCTTTTTTATAAGCCGTCATAAACTCAAGCCATGTTCCACGGCTTGGGATAAGTTCGCTCTTATATACTTCGTTCAAGCTTGCTTCTTTATCCTTCATATAGAAAGAATCATAGTAAGCTCCAGGGGAACGAACGATCTGTGAAACGATGACACGTTCAGCACCGTTAATTACGAAAGTTCCTGTATCAGTCATCAATGGGAATTCACCCAAGAAGACTTCTTCATGACGTTCAGTAATTTCACCCGTTGTTGGGTTAGTTATTTCTAACATCATCGTCGCTTTTAATGGCGCCGCATAGTTAGCCTCACGTTCCTTACATTCACTGACGGAATACTTTGGTTCTTGAAATTCATAGTTTAAGAAGTTTAAACGAATGTTTCCTGTATAGTTGGTTACAGGATAAATTTCTTCAAATACTTCACGAATACCCTCACGTTTAAACCAATCAAAAGAATCGGTTTGAATTTCAACTAAGTTAGGTAATTCTAAGCTTCCACTAACTTTTGAGTAATCGCGGCGTTTAGCTTTTTTACCGAATTCTACAACACGGTAATTCTGTTTTTTCTCCATATACGCCTTCCTTTCATATATAAATGACACAAAAATGGGCACTCTTTCCCATCGTATCATTTAACATTTATGCAATTTATAATACTACCAAAATGGTGGTATTATGTCAATGGATTTTGAGCAAGTAATATTTCAAATCCTTTTTTGAGATCAATACGTTGCACAACCATAAAACGCTCTTGTAACGCTTTGAATGCAGAAGCTGCACCTTGTTGACGACGAATGACCACAAATAATTGACCATCCTGATTTAAATGTGTCTGAGCATAGTCGAAGAATCCATAGACGACTTTCTTCCCTGCTCGAATTGGCGGGTTTGTAACAATACAATCAAATTGATTATCATAACCCGATAAGATATCTTGATTAATGAACTTGATATCAAGATTCATTTTCTGTGCACTTTCTTTAGCACAAGCAATCGCTCTTTCATTAACATCCATTCCAGTCACATCAATATCTTTGATTTGATGTTTAAGAAGAATTGATATTAATCCATAGCCACAACCCATATCCAGTACTTTTCCATGAACAGAATAATTTAATACATTCTCGACAAGCAACAACGATCCATCATCTGGCTTGGTTTTCGAGAATACACCTGCATCTACTTGCAAAGTGTAATAAATGCCCAAAAACCGGAAAGTTATTTCCTTCCGGTTATGGGGTAAATTTTCAGAGTTTTTAAAGTAATGTGTCAAACTGACCCCCCCTTCACAACACTAAGTGTTTGTGAAAAGGATTACTTAATTTCTACAGTTGCGCCAGCTTCTTCTAATTTCTTCTTAACTTCAGCAGCTACTTCTTCGGAAACTTTTTCCTTGATAGCTTTTGGAGCAGCATCAACGATAGCCTTAGCTTCAACTAAGCCTAAACCTGTTAATTCGCGTACAACTTTGATAACGCCAACTTTGCTTGCGCCAACTTCTTTTAAGATTACATCAACTTCAACTGGTCCAGCTGGAGCTGCTTCTTCAACTACTGCTGCTGCAGCTACTGGAGCCGCTGCGGATACACCGAATTCTTCTTCGATTGCTTTTACTAAATCATTTAATTCTAGGATTGTCATTTCCTTTAGGGAAGCAATCACATCTTGAGCATTTAATTTTGCCATGTTCATTTTCTCCTTTTAATTACGCTTGTTTTTGTTCAGCTACTTGTGAAATCGCATAAGCGAATTTACGAACTGGGGATTGTAACATACCCAAGATCATAGAAATCATACCTTCGCGACCTGGTAAGCTTGCGAGTGTCTTGATCGTTGCTACATCAACAACTTTACCTTCAACAACTCCACCTTTTAAAACTAATAATTCATTTTTCTTAGCGAATTTCGCTAATACACGCGCTGGCGCTACTGCATCTTTACTAAACGCAAAGGCATTAGGCCCTTTTAGACTTTCTGCTAAATCAGAATAGCCGAGTTCATTTGCTGCACGTTCAACCATTGAATTCTTGTAGACTTTGAAGTCAATACCTTCCTTCATTAATAAACGACGCAATTCGGTAACTTCTTTAACGGATAGCCCGCGATACTCGACGACGACTGCTGAAGAAGAAGATTCTAGTTTCTCTTTGACTTCATTAACAACCGTAACTTTACTGTCGATAATCGATTGGTTCATCTGTTGCACCTCCTTGATTTACGCAATATCCCAAATAAATAAAACTCACACCTGACAGCGTGAGTAAAAAGATTTCTATCTTTTACACCTCGGCAACCTGATTAAGCACTAGGCCGTTGCTGTCTTTGGTCTATTGAACAGTCTTAATTCTATCAAACTAAAATAATATGTCAAGAAAAAACGTGTCATTAGACACGTTTATTTTTAGAATGTTGATACGTCTAATTTAATACCAGGACCCATTGTTGTGGATAATACGACATTCTTCATGTAGATGCCCTTAACAGCAGCAGGACGAGCACGTAATAATAGATCGTAGATTGTCTTCATGTTTTCTTGAAGTTGTTCATCAGTGAAGGATAATTTTCCAACTAACACACCAATGTTACCTTCCTTGTCAACGCGGTATTCAACTTTACCTTTTTTGATATCGCTGATAGCCTTAGCAACATCCATCGTAACTGTACCAGTCTTAGGGTTTGGCATTAAGCCCTTAGGACCTAAAATCTTACCTAATTTACCAAGTTCAGCCATCATGTCTGGTGTAGCAACGATAACATCAAAGTCAAACCAACCGCCTTTGATCTTTTCTAGGATTTCTTTGTTTCCAACGAAATCTGCTCCAGCATCAAGTGCTTCTTTTTCCTTAGGACCTTGAGTTACAACTAATACGCGTTGTGAACGTCCAGTACCGTGAGGTAATACAACTGCACCACGGATTTGTTGATCCGCATGACGTGGATCTACGTTTAGACGGAAAGACATTTCTACAGATGCATTAAATTTTGTGAAATCAGCTTTGCGAGCTAATGCAATCGCATCAGTCACAGAATACATAATATTACGGTCAACGAGTTGAGCTGCCGCAACGTATTTCTTACCTTGTTTTGCCATGTTGACCTCCTATTTGTCGTAGCCTTCGATAACAATACCCATATTACGAGCAGTACCCGCAATAATAGCCATTGCACCCTCAACGTCATTTGCGTTAAGATCAGGCAATTTGTATTCAGCAATTTTTCTTAATTCTTCAACAGAGATTTTACCAACCTTGTTTACTTTTGAACTTCCTGAACCTTTTTCAACTTTAGCAGCCTTCTTTAATAAGTTAGCAGCTGGAGTTGTTTTTAAGACAAATGTAAATGATTTGTCTTCAAATGCTGTGATGATTACTGGAACAATATCCCCAGCACGATCACGTGTTGCGTCATTAAATGCTGCACAGAATTGTGGCATATTAACGCTAGCTGATGCCAAAGCTGGACCTGGGCGTGCTCCGCCAGCAGGGAATTGTAGCTTGACAACTTTTGCAATTTTCTTACTCACTAGTCATTCCTCCTTTTTGAATGGTAGCCGCGGTTAAAGTGGATGATATTTCACCCTCCCACGGATTTGCCTTTTATAGGCCTACATATTATATGCTTTCAGTCTTTTGATGTCAAGAATCTAATCAACTAACACATTTCCTAGCCATTCTTTGATGAATCTGTCCGCATCTTCAACTTTTGACCCTCTAATCGCTAATCCATCCTTCACTAAAGCACTTGGAACAACTTTCTTAATATCATCTACACTGTTACTCAAAGCACTTCCCTCATGTGTACAAAATGGCAATATTGTTTTACCTTTAAAACCATAGTTTTCTAAGAAACTAAAAATAGCCATTGGGCAAGTATACCACCACATAGGATATCCAATCACGATCACATCATATTCATTAAAATTAGAAATTCGATTGATTAACTCAGGTCTAGTTTGCGCAATAAACTCTTTCTTTGCTTGATCAACCACTAGATTATATTTAACAGGATACTCATTCACTGTTTTAATTTCAAAAAGTTCCCCATTTACGATATGACTTATCTTTTCCGCAACAATCCTTGTATTTCCAGAATGGCTAAAATACGTTACCAATATCTTACTCATATAGCCTCCTTATAAGCATTTAGAATATCTTATTCAAAGTCTACACCCTAGCGTTAAGTCCAAGTCAAGGTTTATTCAATATCTTTTAGTCTCAACATTGAATATGTTTCATCTAACGCAATGTTTCCATTCGCAATTAATCGATGTTTATCTTGAGTATAGGCAAATAATATATCTCTATTGATATCTGGTTTTAAGGTTTTATTTGCTTTTGGATAAACCAACCAAATATTAGAACCTTTCTTACGTTTTTGTTTTAAACTCTCAATACAATTATCCACATCCTTCAACGCAAACACTAAGCCCATCACCACATCTGCATCATGATCAACCATTTCAATCATTGATTGATTCTTCAGATAGTTCTCTAACACTCCATCTTTATCAACATAAGCTAATTTCATCCCTGATTTAATATGCATCTTCTTAAAAATAGCTTCCATGGTTTTACCTATAAAAAATATACCCTTTCGGGTATATTATAATATTTTTTCTAAATCCATGTAGGAGATTTCAGTTGGAGTCTCACGACCGAATAAAGTCGTTAGAACGATTGCGGATTGTGCTTCATCATTCATACTCTCTACAATACCCTCTAGACCACTGAAAGGACCATTTAAGATACGAACATGATCGTTAACCGCAAAGTTAACCAATACTTTATTTTCACTTAAGCCTAAGCGTCTAAAGATTGCTTCGATTTCATCAGGAGAAACAGGGAACGGTTTAGCACCACCACCTGAAGATCCAATAAATCCGGTTACACCTGGTGTATTACGAACAACATACCAAGCTTCATCTGTCATTATCATTTCAACGAATAAGTAACCTGGAAATAGATTTCTCATTCTTTCAACTTTTTTACCATTCTTAATTTCAATTTCAGGTTCTTCCGCAACTAAAATTCGAAATAAGTTATTTTCGATACCCATCGTTTCGACACGACGTTCTAGATTTTCTTTTACGCGATTTTCATGACCTGCGTAGGTATTAACGACATACCACTCTTTTACGATATCTTCCATTTTAAACCCCAATTCCGATGAGTCTTAAAAAGAAGGCTATCGTCGCTTCACTTATAACGAAAAACGCTCCAAAGAATACAATGAACACCACAACAACCAAACTGCTGTGTAATACTTCATCTTGCTTTGGCCAACGTATACGCTTAATTTCTGTAAATATCCCTGAGAGACTGAACCATTTTAACATCTTCTCTCCTCCTACTTCGTTTCTTTGTGTAAAGTTTGCTTATTACAATGCTTACAAAATTTCATTAATTCTAATCGCTCTGTCGCATTGGCTTTATTACGTGAAGTGGTGTAATTACGAGATAAACACACAGTGCACGTTAAAATGACATGCTTTGTTTTGTCTGCCATATCATCACTCCATTTCTTGCTTTATAACTCTATCACAAGCATTATTGAGTGTCAAACATCACTCTTACTTTCTTCTTAATTTTCTGTATGATATTATCCACATCTTTCTCAGTAATTCCTAACTCTAAACTAATTTCACGATAAGAATAACCTAAATGATGTTTGTGATAAACTTTCCAATGCGCATCTGTTAAACTTTCTCGAATCACCGGAACTTGGTCTTGAGCCCATGCTATATGTGCTAAATAGGCTGGATCATACTCCTTTTGATTCGAAGAAACCGTATCCATTAAACACAAATTATCATCATCTGATATTGGCATATCCAATGAAATCGCAGTGCTTAACATACGATAATTTTGCGTTCGATGCTTTCTTAGATAAGACCTTATTTCATTCTCAATACATTTATTCGCAAAACTAACAAACAGGATATTACGTTCCTTGTCGAAGTTCTCAACACCTCGCATCAAACCCAAACATCCTTCTTGATATAAATCTTCTGTATCAATATCACTCGGAGCTGGCGGTTTAACTAGTTTATGTATTATTGCCCAAATACTCTTATGATATCTTTGTATAAGTTCTTCTACATACTCTTCTTGATTATCTCTGATTAATGCGATTAATTCGAAATCTCTGGAATGATCGTGCATTCCTATCCTCCTTTATTATTTGAGGGGATTTCGTTGATTAAGAACTTCGTAGATTAATAATGCAGCACTCACAGAAGCATTAAGCGAGTTAACTTCACCATACATCGGTATTTTAATGATTTGATCACAATTCTTTAAAACTAACCGAGATATTCCCCTACCCTCAGAACCAATCACAAGCGCAACACGACCTTGATACTTAATGGAACGATAATCGACCGCATTCTCCGCAAATTCACTACCATAGACCCAAAACTTATGTTTCTTAAGGGTTTCTATCGTTTGTGTCATATTAGTAACTGAGATTGTTTTGACTGTTTCAATTGCGCCTGTTGATACTTTCGCAACCGTTCCGTTTAATTGGACAGAACCATGTTTAGGTATAACAATCGCATCAACTTTACCAGCATCTGCTGTTCGTAATATCGCACCTAAATTATGTGGATCTTCAAGACCATCCAATAAGACAATTGTGGCATCATCTGATAAAGTATTCAGAACCTCTTCTAGCGAGTATGTAACATAGTCATCAATCTCAGCTATAACACCTTGATGATTCCCTTCATACTTGCTTAACTCTTTATCATCACAATAACGTATTGGAATTCGTGCTTCCTTCGCTAACTCAATAAACTCTTTTGCAGGATGAGACTTACTCAAGAGTAATTGATGTATTTTTTTGTGGTTTAGGATCCGTTGCTTAACAACATTTTTCCCATAGATGTATTGTGCCATAATTCTCCTAGATGATTGTTTTCAATTCGTTCCAGAATTGTATTAAAACCGTGATAATATTGTACCTTATTTATCAACTTTTTTGTGTATAAATATAGATAAAATAAAACCTATTCACTTCGAATAGGTTCTTTATCGATTGTAATTATCATCTTCTGCCAAATCTCATTTAATCTAGAATGATTTTCAGTAAGATACAAATAACCTAATAATGCTTCAAATCCAGTTGATTGACGATATGTCACAATATCCGCATTCTTTGCTTTATTATCACTCTTATGATTTCTACCTCTTAAATAAGTCTTCATTTCTTGTTCACTTAAGAAATTTTCTGAGATAAGTGTTTGAATAAATTGTGCTTGTGCATTTGCACTTACGAATTGAATACTTCTATTTTGTAATTCTTTTGTTTTAGTTATTCCTAACTTAACAAGATAATCTCTAACATATAGAGATAGAATCGCATCCCCTACAAACGCTAATGTACTACCATTGAGTAAATCTGGATTCATACAAGCACATTTTCTTCGATGAGTTGTTGGCGATAGGTATCTGCTAACGTAAAGTCTTTATTTGCTTTAGCTTCATTCCATAATCGATAGAGTTCTAATTGATGATCATTCAACACAGTCTTGTGATGCTCAACCCCAAGAATATCTAACATTTTAATGAGATCTTGATAATGAACGCTTAGTTCATCTTTTAAGTCTTTAGAACGGATTAAAGCATTTAATGACTTAATCACATCAAATATGGATTTCATCGCATTAGGCGTATTTAAATCATCTTGCATCGCATCTAAGAAAGCGGTATAGAATTCAGAACTTAAGTCTGTATTCAAATCATAGTTTGATAATTGACTCTTAATTTCAACTTGTTTAAGTACCGCTAGCGCTTTATTTACTTCCGTTTTTGCGGTTTCAATGACTTCTTCTGTAATATTGATTGGAGCTCTATAATGCGCACTTAACATCAACCAACGTACAACTGGTCCACCTAATAATTGAACCATGTCCTTCGCTAACATGACGTTTCCTAAGGATTTACTCATCTTCTCGCCATCAATATTTAACATTCCATTGTGCATCCAAACATTCGCCAATGAATGATTAAAACATGCTCTACTTTGAGCTACTTCATTTTCATGATGTGGGAACTTAAGATCCATTCCACCTCCATGAATATCAATCATCTGATGGAAATGATCATGAATCATAACAACACACTCTGTATGCCAACCCGGTCTACCTAACCCCCAAGGAGATTCCCATTGAATTCCTTCTTCTGTCTTTTTCCACAATGTGAAATCAAGTGGATTCTCTTTCTCACTCTCAGCCTCAATACGTGCTCCTACAAGTAAGTCTTCAATACGTTGTTTAGAGATTTCTCCATATTGGTCTGCTTTTTCAACTCTAAAATAGACATTCCCATTCACATTATAGGCAAAACCTTTATCCACTAAATCTTGGATAAAACCTACAATCTCAGGAATGGTCTCTGTAACTTTAGGATTGGATAACACAGGTAGTGTATTGAGTGATTGTCGAACACCCTCATACGCATCAATGTAACGTTTTGTAATAACTGTTTCGTCTACACCTTCTTGGATGGCTTTAGTAATAATCTTGTCATCCACATCCGTATAATTTGAAACAAAGTCTACTTTATAATTTAAAGCAGTTAATAAACGTCTTAATGTATCAAAAATAATAATTGGCCGAGCATTACCAATATGTGCATCACCATAAACCGTTGGTCCACACACATACATGGATACTTCATTTTCTTTTATGGGTTTGAATTCTTCAATTTGATTTGTTTTTGTATTAAAAAGCTTCATTTTGTTCACCTTGTAGATTATTATATCACGCATCACATAATTGTAACTCATGTGTATCAATTTTATGTTACGATATAGACATGATTGAAGCATTAAAGTGGTTTATTGATTTTGTAAATAAGATTCATCATTGGATTCTAAGTTTGAATGATAACTATGCTTGGGCATTATCGGATAAGGACCTCCATTTCATTATCTTTGGGTTACTGTCCTTGGCCTTTTTTATTGGTATAAACTTTGCGTTTAAACGATTAGCTAAAATATCATTAAATTTAGTATCCTTTATCTATACCTTTACCGTTATGTTTGCCCTCGCGCTTGCGATTGAATTTGGACAACGCTATACCAAACAAGGTATTATGGATTTTGATGATGTGTTGTATGGAATATACGGTTTTATAGCGTTTTTCATAATCTATCAGATCATTTTGAAGATACTTTCGTTTATAAAATCGTTTTATACAAAAAAAGGAGATAAAAAATGAGTATATTAGTTACGGGTGGTACGGGATATATCGGATCACATACATGTGTTGTGTTATTAGAAGCAGGATATGATGTTATTATTGCGGATAATCTATACAACAGTAAGTTAGATGTTTTGGATAAACTTGAATCCATTACAGGCAAGAAACCTAAATTCTATCTTTGTGATGTTTCCAGTAAAGAAGAATGCGATGTTATTTTTAAAGAAAATAAGATTGACGCGATTCTTCATTTTGCAGGCTATAAAGCGGTCGGTGAATCGGTTGGGGTTCCTTTGAAGTATTATCGTAATAATCTTCTTGGGACAATCGCTTTAGCAGAATGTGCTCTAGAGTACAATGTCCCTAAATTCATCTTTAGTTCTTCCGCAACGGTTTATGGTGATGGGGTTGTGCCTTATCGTGAATCCAGCCCTCTTCTTCCTAGTACAAATCCTTACGGTGAAACAAAGGTTATGTCTGAGCGAATCTTGAGTGATACGGCTAAGGTTAATCCTGGATTATCGGTTACTCTATTACGTTACTTCAATCCAATTGGAGCACATAAGAGTGGATTGTTAGGTGAGATTCCTGTAGGAACACCGAATAATTTAATGCCATACATTACTCAAGTTGCGAAGGGTAAACTTGAAAAACTACGTGTCTTTGGTAGTGACTATAATACCATTGATGGCACAGGTGTTCGTGATTTCATCCATGTGGTTGATTTAGCGTATGGTCATATGGCTGCACTTGAGAAAATGCGTGAAGGTATTAATGTTTATAACTTAGGTACAGGTAAAGGTACTTCTGTTCTTGAACTTATCCATACATTTGAAACGGTGAATGAAATCAAGATTCCTTATGATATTGTAGATCGTAGACCAGGCGATATCGCAAGTTCCTACGCTGATGTAAGTAAGGCATATGATGAATTAGGTTGGAAAACCGAAAAATCAGTTGAAGATATGTGCCGTGATTCTTGGTTTTTTGAAAAAAATCAGTAAGATATAAGGTAGAACATTCTATGTTCTATCTTTTTATTTTAACCACATGTTAAAATAGTTAAGTAAAGTGAGACCTATGAAAAATAAAGCTGTAATCCTTGGATCAAATTATTTCATCGCATTGAGTATTCTTAGAAGTCTTGGACCTAAGCATATTCATTGTGTCGCATTGGATCATACCAAAAAAGGATCCTATGCCTTTTTATCAAAATATGTGAGTGAAAGCTATATCTGCCCACACTATAAAAACGAAGAACAAGACTTCTTAGATTTCTTAATTGACTTTTCCAAGAAACAAGAACTAAAACCTGTTCTATTTCCTTGTGCAGATAATTATGTAGAATTTATTGATGCGCATTTAGATGAGTTAAGAGAATATTACTTAATCCCACAAACCCAAAAGGGTTTATATACCGAAGTTATGAATAAGGATACCCTATTCGATTTAGCGGTTAAACATGGTGTTCGTGTTCCTGAGTCCATTCGTTCGAATGATCCTGATTTAATCAATAAAGTAAATCAAACCGTTGGTTATCCTTGTATCGTAAAGCCTGTTGATTCACCTGCATTTACTAAAGCATTTAGATTGAAGAGTTTCTATATAAACAATGAAAAAGAATTGATTGATGGTTTAACTAAGGCAAGAAATGCAAATGTAGAAGTTATTGTTCAACGTATTATTCCTGGTTTTGATGATCATATGTATACGTATGATGCTTATATGAATCAAAATAGTGATGTGACTCATTGGGTAACCTGCAATAAATTTAGACAATATCCAATTAACTTTGGGGCTTCTTCATTTACCATACAGAAATATGTAGAAGAACTACATACGATTGGGGCTCCATTCTTTAAGGCAATGGGATATAAAGGGTTTGCGGAAATTGAATTCAAGAAAGACGCAAAAACAGGAGAATACTATCTAATCGAAATTAATGTTCGTACAACGACATTGAATTCGATGTTAGCGAAAGCTGGAGTAAACTTCCCATATGTTCAATATATGGAATTAACCGGTAATCCTGTAGAACCTTACGCTGTTCGACAAGATACAAATGTTGCGTTCTGGTTTGAGTATGAAGACATTTTAGCAATTAAAGCTTATCTAAAGACGAAACAATTAAAATGGAAGGATATCTTACCTACCTTTAAACGTCCGATTGTTTGTGCCGTATTTGATGCTCATGATATTAAACCATTCTTTGGAATGTTAGGTATGATATTTGGTCGATTTACAAAGAAACTAAAAAGGATATTTGTACGATGAACGATAAAATTATTGGAATATTAGGGGGCATGGGACCTGAGGCAAGTGCTTATTACTATACGCAGATTGTTAAGCGTACAAAGGTAAGTAAAGATCAGGATCATTTTCATGTGATTGTTGAGTCGAACCCTAAGATTCCAGATCGCACTAAAGCAATTTTAGGTATTGGGGAAAGTCCTCTTCCAGAACTGATTAAAAGTATTGAACGATTAAATCGAATGAAAGTGGATCAAGCTTTTATTACTTGTATTACTTCTCATCATTTCTATCCAGATCTAGTTAAACATGCACAATTTGAGTTAGTAAATGCATTGGAATGTTTGAATGCACAACTTCATAAAGATGGTATTAAACGTGTAGGATTACTCGCCACAACAGGTACAATCAAATCTCAATTATTCAATCAGTATTTAAAAGATATCGAAGTCATTGTTCCTAGTGAAAGTGTTCAAACCAACTATGTTATGAATGCCATCTATCATCCTGAGACTGGAATTAAGAGTGGTCATGTGGAGGGTTATCCCGTAACACAATTAATTCATGCAGGTCAAAGTTTAATTGAAAATGGTGCTGAAGTCTTAATTGGTGGATGCACAGAAATATCGATGGTATTAAAGAAAGAAATGTTTAGTGTTGGCTTATACGATCCAATGATTGTCACAATTGATACACTTATCAATCAATAAAGGAGAAATTAACTATTAGAAGTCAATACGAAAAGGTGAAAAACTTAAAAGATTA
>CAYWGS010000013.1:0-25742 GCA_964457525.1 uncultured Erysipelotrichaceae bacterium
GAATCTGTATCCGTAAATTCCATACGCATGCGGAATTTACATTTTCAATCAAGGATAACTTAACTAAGCTTGAAAATACATTGAATTTGATAGGACTCTTTGATAGAATATTAAAGGGCAAATGCCTCCGAGTTTTGGAGGCATTTTTATTTTTTAGCAAGAAAGGAGTGTGTGCATGGCTAAATATATATTTGTAACAGGTGGAGTAGTTAGTGGTATTGGAAAAGGTATCGTAGCGACTTCTTTAGGTCGTTTATTAAAAAACAGAGGATTAAAAGTATTCCTACAAAAATTTGATCCGTATATTAACGTTGATCCAGGCACCATGTCTCCTTATCAACACGGTGAAGTTTTCGTCACAAAAGATGGGGCAGAAACCGACTTAGACTTAGGACACTATGAACGTTTTATTGATGAAGAATTAACACAAACAGCGAACATTACTTCCGGTCGTTTGTATATGAGTGTTTTAACAAAAGAAAGACGTGGCGATTATTTAGGCGCAACCGTTCAAGTTATTCCACATATTACAGATGAAATCCGAGCTAAAGTATATGCGGCTGCGGAAGAATCAGGGGCAGATATTGTTATTACGGAAATTGGTGGTACGGTTGGGGATATCGAATCTCTACCATTTTTAGAGGCTGCGCGTCAAGTTCACTCTGAAAATGATCGTGATGGGGTCGTATTTATTCATACAGTGCTTGTGCCTAAAGTTCCTGGAAGTGGTGAGTTGAAAACAAAACCAACTCAACATAGTTATAAAGAATTAATGTCACTTGGGATTAAACCAAATATTATCGTGACACGTTGTGAAGAACGCATCTCAGATGAAATTCGTAAAAAAATATCGATGTTCTGTGATGTTCGTGAGAATGCGATTATTGAATCGGTAAACGTAAATAATATTTACGAAGTACCACTCAGTTTCCAAAGACAAGGTTTAGATGATTATGTTCTACATAAATTAAATATTCACGCACCACGTGCGGATATGTCAGAATGGGAAAAGATGATTGATAACGCAAACAATCTTAAACATACGGTTAAGATTGCGATTGTTGGTAAGTATGTTCAACTACATGATGCTTATTTATCCGTCAGTGAATCACTTAAACATGCTGGATATCCAATAAGTTCAGATATTGACATTCGTTGGGTTAACTCAGAATTCTTAACCAAAGAAAACCTAGAATCAGAACTCGGTGGTTTAGATGGAATACTCGTACCTGGTGGATTCGGTGGTCGTGGGATTGAAGGTAAAATCATGGCCGCACAATATGCACGTGTTAATAAAATACCTTATTTTGGAATCTGTTTAGGGATGCAAATTGCGGTCATTGAATTTGCACGTAATGTATGTGGTTTAGAAGGTGCTAACTCTGTTGAATGGGATGAATCCACTAAACATCCTGTTATTCACTTAATGCCAGATCAAAATGGGGTAGTGAATATGGGTGGAACCTTACGTCTTGGCAATTGGCCATGTAAGATTAAAGATAATACGAAGACGCGTTCAGTTTATAAAGAAGAAACTATTCTTGAAAGACATCGTCATCGTTATGAAGTAAATAATGTGTATCGTGAAGTCATGGAACAAAACGGAGCAGTCTTTAGTGGATTAAGCCCAGATGATTACTTAGTGGAAATTACTGAGTTAAAGGATCATCCATGGTTTGTTGGATGTCAATTCCATCCAGAATTTAAATCACGTCCAAATCGTGCTCATCCATTGTTTGCGGGTTTCGTAAAAGCTGCACTCGATTACTCACAAAAATAGAACAGGCTCTGCCTGTTTTTGTTTACTATAAATCACACTTAGACTGTGATAAAATAACGGTGGAGATTAAAAATATGGAAGAAGTACTAAAAATCGAAGGTGGACATAAACTAAAAGGAAGTGTAAGAATCAGTGGTGCTAAAAACGCGACTGTTGCGCTTATTCCTGCTAGTATTCTAGCTACAAAAGGCAAAGTTAATATTTATGGTGTTCCTAACATCTCAGATGTAGGGCATTTAAGTCAGTTATTAGAAACACTTAATGTAAAAGTGACGCAACATACCAATGAACATTTAGAGATTGATCCAAGTGAAATGATTAATATCTCTTTAGATCATCCTGTTGTTCAAAAATTACGTGCTTCTTATTATTTCATGGGAGCACTACTTGGTCGTTATAAACAAGTGAATATGAAGATGCCAGGAGGATGTTACCTCGGACCTAGACCGATTGATTTACATCTTAAGGGTTTTGAAGCACTTGGAGCAGAAATTGAATACTCACAAGGAAGTTACAAGATATTTGCGAAAGAACTTATTGGCGCAAAGATTTATTTAGATATTCCATCGGTTGGCGCAACCATTAATATTATGATGGCAGCAGTTTTTGCGAAGGGTCGTACTTCGATTGAGAATGCGGCTAAAGAACCTGAGATTATTGATGTGGCTACTATGTTAAATAAGATGGGTGCTCAGATTCGTGGAGCAGGAACCAATATTATTACCATTGATGGGGTTGAAGATTTAGTGGGATGTACGCATGAGATCATTCCAGATCGTATTGAAGCAGGTACGATGATTGTGATTGCGGCTGCTGCGGCAGAAGAAGTTGTGATTGAAAATGTCATCCCTCATCACTTAGAAGCTCTATTATCGAAACTTGAAGAAATGGGTGTACCAATGGATATTGAGATTGATAAGGTAACCGTACGTGGCACAACTCATCTAAAGGATGTGGATATTCAAACACTTCCTTATCCAGGTTTCCCAACTGACCTCCAACAACCGCTTACGCCATTACTCACACGTGCTAATGGTGAATCAACGGTTAAAGAAACCATTTATGTTGAGAGATTCAAACATTGTATTGAATTACAACGTATGGGAGCAAATATCAATCTAATTCCAGGATCCGCGATTGTGCATGGACCTTCAAGATTATATGGAGATCGTGTTACCGCAACGGACTTAAGATGTGGCGCAAGTTTAGTCGTAGCTGGATTAATGGCTGAAGGTGTGACTGAGATTCATGATGTCTATCATATTGATCGTGGGTATGAAAATTTAGATGGTAAATTAAGTGCGCTAGGGGCTAAAATCTGGCGTGAAACAGTTGAATAAATAGGTATTTCCGTTAGTTTAATAAAAGTATTCAACAAGAATACTTTTTTGTTAGAATGGATGCAGGGGGAAATATGAAACGTAAAGATTTCTATATTGGATTAAATGGGTTAATCCTTGTTTACTTAGTGATTATTTGGTGTGGTTCGGGTTATATGATTAACGATTTTTTAACTCAATTTATCAGTCGATATTATGTTGTTATTTTATGGGCAATAGGGAATTTAATCTATTGGTATCGAGTCAAAGAATAAGAATAGTCTATGATAGTAAATCATTCTTGCATGTTAATATGAACTATGTTATATTAAACACGCACTTACTTTGAATTGATAAGAAATTCAAGGCGGAAGGAGATAAAGTTATGAAAAGCGGAATTCATCCAAACTACAATAAAGTTATTGTACATTGCACATCTTGCGGAAATGAATTTGAATCTGGTTCAGTTTTAAAAGAAATTAAAGTTGATACTTGCTCAAATTGCCATCCTTTCTACACAGGACGTCAACGCTTCGCGCAAGCACAAGGACGAATTGAAAAGTTTAATCGTAAATACGGTAATAAATAAGGGAACAATCGTTCTCTTTTATTTTGTTAGTATGTTAAAATAAATTTGAACATGAGGGGTTAATAATATGATGTATCAAATGTATCGTCCAGGTTATATCGAGGTTATTTCAGGTTGTATGTTTGCGGGTAAAACAGAAGAACTTATTCGCCGCATTAAGACATTAGAATTTGCGAAGAAGAATGTGTTGGTTTTTAAGCCAGCAATCGATAATCGCTACAGTAATACAAAAGTAGTTTCTCATGCTGGAAGTTCTGTCGAGAGTATCGTCGTGCCAGATGCACGTTCTATTTTAGATTTTGTTAAAGATGATACAGATGTCATTGCCATTGATGAAGTTCAATTCTTTGATGAAGATGTTTTATTAGTATGCAATTACCTAGCTAAGAAGGGTAAACGCGTTATGTGTGCAGGATTAGATACTGATTTTAGAGCTGAACCATTTGGTGTTATGCCAAGATTGATTACAGATGCGGAATTTGTGACTAAGTTAACTGCGGTATGTATGAAATGTGGTGCACCAGCAACTCGTACACAACGTTTAGTGAATGGTAAACCAGCACAGTATACGGATCCTATTATCATGGTTGGGGCTGCGGAAGCTTATGAAGCACGTTGCCGTCACTGCCATGAAGTAATTGGTAAACCAGAAATTGAAGATTAATTAATAGTAACCATATTGGTTACTTTATTGTGAGGTAAGAATGGAAAGTTATGATGTAATGATTAAACGCTTAGACAGTATGCATGAGCGTTACAAAGAATTAGAAGAAATCTTGATGAAGCCTGAAATATTGGGTAATTCAAGAGAATACGCAAAGCTTGCGAAGGAACAAGCTTCTTTAAGACAGGTCGTGGATGCGTATGTTGAATTGAAGACGATTATTCAACACATCAAAGAAGCAGAAACGATGTTAAAAGAAAAAGATACAGAACTTCGTGAATTAGCAGAAGCAGAATTAGAAGAACTCAATCCTCAAAAGGATGCGTTACTTGAAAAATTAGAAGTATTACTCATTCCTAAGGATCCAAATGATGATCACAACGCGATTGTAGAAATTCGTGGTGCAGCAGGTGGAGATGAAGGGAATATCTTTGCGGGTGATTTATTCCGTATGTACAGTCGTTATGCGGAACTTATGGGTTGGAAGATTGAAATCATGGAAGCATCCGAAGCAGAAGCAGGTGGATATACTCTTATTTCGTTCTATGTTAAGGGAAATGAACCATTTAAACATCTAAAGTTTGAATCTGGGTCTCATCGTGTACAACGTGTACCGAAGACAGAAACGCAAGGACGCATTCATACATCGACCGCAACTGTTTTAGTTATGCCAGATATTGAAGAAGAAGAAATTGATATTAATCCAGCAGATTTAGTGATTGAAACACATCGTTCCAGTGGAGCGGGTGGACAACACGTTAATAAAACGGATTCTGCAGTACGTATTACACATACTCCAACAGGAATCTCAGTTAACTGTCAGGATGGGCGTTCTCAACATGATAACCGTGCTACTGCAATGCGTCTCATTCGTGCACGTGTATTCGAAGTGATGCAAGAACGCGCTGAAGCAGAAAAGGGTGCTGTACGTCGTGATAAGATTGGGACTGGAGATCGTTCTGAAAAGATTCGTACCTATAACTATCCTCAAAATCGTGTAACCGATCATCGCATTGGTTTAACGCTTCAACAACTCGATCGTATTGTGGAAGGTAAGTTGGGAGATGTTGTGGAAGCCTTATTAATTGAGGAACAACGTCAAAAATTAGCAGGAAATCATTCGTGATCAATAAGATTCTAAAAGCTGCGGAAGAACGTTTAGTACAAAACGATATTCCTGAGAGCTATGCAAAGTATGTAATGAATGAATTACTTCTCGAACAAGGGAAGAATCTTTATCTTGAAATGAATTCTGATTTAGATGATATTACCTTAGAAAAGTTTAATTCGATAATGGATAAATTATGTTTAGATATGCCATTAGCGTATGCGATGGGTGTTCAATACTTTTATGGTTATCCGATTGAAGTGAATTCGGATGTATTAATTCCCCGCTTTGAAACAGAAGAACTCGTACTTAATGTCATTCAAGAAATTGATGAACATTTTGGGGATAAAGCGATTCAAGTGTTTGATGTAGGGACAGGAAGTGGAGCCATTGCTTGTGCACTTAAAGCAGAATGTCCTAATATTCATATGTTAGCGAGTGATATCAGTGATGATGCGCTTAAACAAGCTCGTCGTAACGCGGATAACATTAAGGTTCATGTGGAGTTTTATCAAGGAGACATGTTACAGCCGTTTATTGATCATTCAATCAAAGCGGATGTGATTGTATGTAATCCTCCGTATATTCCAAGTGGTGAAGAGGTTGAGAATAGTGTAAAAGCGTATGAACCGCATCTTGCCTTGTTTGGTGGAGAAGATGGACTAAAGTTCTATCGTAGTGTACTCTCTAATGCGAAATATGTCTTAAATGAAAAAAATATCTTAGCCTTTGAAATGGGATGGGATCAAGGTAAGACATTAAGTGATTTAGCAAGACAGTATTTTCCAGATGGAGATATTGAAGTCATTAAGGACATGCAGAAGAAAGATCGTATTTTAATTATTCGGAATCGTTGTAATTAAGGGTTTCTTTAATAAAATTGATTGATTGTATAATTTGATTAACAAGATGTTGGGAAAGTTTAGGATCAAGATTTTGGAGTTCAAACGCAGTTTTGAATCCAGGCGAGTTTATCCATTCTTCCACAACATCTTTTTTTGTGTAGTATGGAGCGCTTGTTTCTTTGACAACAGTATGTCTTAAGAGTTCATCTAAACTCACTTGATAAAGATCTGCGAGCTTACATAAACTACTTGGATCAGGTGATGAGATAGAATTCTCCCATTTCGCGATGGTTTGTTGGCTATAATTTAAAGCTTTCGCAACTTCACTTTGGCTTAGATTACGGCGAATTCGATAGGTTTTTAAAGTTTGACCAATTTCAACATTCTTCATTTGTTGAAATTATACGCCCTAAGGTTGTAAATGTAATTGATATACAATATATAGGTGTAATATAAATAAATACAACTTTATGTTGTATTAACGTGTGGTTTTTATTAGGATTGTAGAATGAGACTGAAATTATTTCTACGACTTTATCTAAGTATCTTACTTGTTTTATTTAATGTTTTTATTATAAATCCATTGAGTTGGTTAAGCCCGATTTATCTTCTTCTATATGGTTTGATGTTATATGTGTACAACGAAGTTGGACATTATAACTTAAAGATTACGATTCTACTCGGACTTATTATTTTAATTAATCTATTAAATAATGGATTCGTAATTACCTTTTATTTACACAGCCTATTAAGTTTAACGATGCTACTAACGCATATTCCATCTCGTAAGTCTGTTTATCGATTGTTTGGAAGAATTATCAATTCTAATAATATTCGAATCTATCGAGATCGAATTGAATGTGATCAATGGTTATTACAATCAGAAATCTATTTAAGAGAAAGAGAAATGATGTGGTTAAGGATGCGAATACAACTCAAATATAAGCATCTCAGGATGTATGAAATAAAGTACATCGATAACGAGATTTTTGGGGATCATTTTTATGTGAATATTCGCTAAAATGTTTGGGAGATTATCGATAGTATTGTTTCGTTGTGCTAAAATATCATAGATAGTTCACTGACAGAATAATGAAGCGTAATGCTTCATTCGGTGTATTAAGGGAGACAATCAATGAAAATTGCATTAGCTTGTGATCATGGTGCTTTCGAACATAAGGAAGCGATTAAGCAACACCTATTAAAGAAAGGTCACCAAGTTGAAGATTTTGGGACGCATGGGACAGAAAGTATGGATTATCCAGATACGGTATATCCTGCATGTTGTTCTGTTGCGGATCGTTCCAATGATTTCGGGATTGTTTTATGTGGAACAGGAATTGGTGCAAGTATCGTAGCAAATAAAGTTAAAGGTATTCGTTGTGCTCTCGTGTATGATCCAAAAGTTGCGGAAGTTACACGTTTACATAATGATACGAATGTTTTAGCTTTAGGCGGTCGTTTAACGAGTGTTGCGGTTGCCCTTGAGATTGTGGATAAATGGCTTAATACGGGTTTCTCTCAAGAAGATAGACATAAAGCGCGTATCGATAAAATCTGTCGTATCGAAGAAACAGAGAATGACAATGAATGATATTTTAATTCAACAAGCGATCCAAAAAGAAAAAGATCGTCAACTTAATAATATAGAATTAATCGCATCCGAGAACTATGTATCTAAGGATGTTTTAGAAGCGGTTGGAAGTATTTTGACCAATAAATATGCGGAAGGTTATCCTAAAGCGCGTTACTATGGTGGTTGTGAAGAAGTAGATGTGATAGAAGAACTCGCACGTCAAAGAGCATGTGAGTTGTTTGGGGCAGAGCATGCGAATGTACAGCCACACTCAGGTTCACAAGCAAATATGGGTGTTTATATGGCCATTTTACAACCGAATGATGTGGTATTAGGAATGGACTTATCAGCAGGTGGACATTTAACCCATGGCCATCCACTCAACTTTTCTGGAAGTCTTTATCACTTTGAAGCCTATGGGGTTGATCCGGTAACATCACGTATTGATTATGATGCGTTAAGATTAAAGGCATTAGAAGTCAAACCTAAACTAATTGTGGCGGGAGCGAGTGCTTATCCTTTTATCATAGACTTTAAACGATTTAGAGAAATCGCAGATGAAGTTGGGGCATATCTAATGGTGGATATGGCTCATATTGCTGGATTGGTTGCGGCAGGTTTTCATCCAAGCCCAGTACCTTATGCGGATTTTGTGACGAGTACAACACATAAAACTTTGAGAGGTCCTAGAGGTGGTTTGATTCTTTGTAAGAAGGAATTTGCGCCACTGATTGATAAGAAAGTCTTCCCTGGTATTCAAGGTGGACCCCTTATGCATGTGATTGCTGGTAAGGCGGTTTGTTTCTATGAAGCGCTTCAACCAGAATTCAAATTATACACAGAACAAGTCATTAAGAATATGAAAGTTCTTGTGGAAGAGTTACATCAATTAGGGTATAACATTGTAGGGGATGGTTCAGATAATCATCTCTGTCTAGTGAATGTTAAAGCATCCGTTGGATTATCTGGTAAGAAATCAGAACGATTATTAGATGAAGTGGGTATTACCTGTAATAAAAACAGTATCCCATTTGATACAGAGAAGCCGATGGTTTCATCGGGTATTCGTTTAGGTTCTGCCGCAATGACAACACGTGGATTTAAAGAGGCTGAGTTTAGACAAGTGGCTCACTGGATGGATGAATGTTTGAGAAATCCTGAAGATGAGACCATCAAACACCGTATTAAAGAAGAGGTCACTGCTTTAACCAAGCGGTTTCCAATATAAAGGAGAACAAACATGTTAAAAGTATTACATCACCCGCTTATTACGCATAAACTAACGCAAATGCGTCAAAAGGATACTGGTACAAAGGATTTTAGACAAAACTTAGATGAGATTGCTGGTCTAATGGCGTATGAAATCACACGTGATGTACCAACACGTACGATTGAAATTATGACACCAGTTGCACCATGTGTAACAGAAGAAATGGCAAAAGAAATTGTATTAGTTCCAATTCTTCGTGCAGGTTTAGGTATGGTCAATGGGATTCGTAATTTAGTACCAACTGCTAAGGTAGGTCATATTGGTTTATACCGTGATGAAGAAACATTGGAACCACATGAGTATTTCGCTAAATTCCCATCCAATCTACCTGATTCAGTTGTCATGGTTTTAGATCCAATGTTAGCAACAGGTGGTTCTGCGAGTGCAGCCATCGATATGATTAAAAAACGTGGGGCAACTGTGATTAAACTTATTTGTTTGGTGGGTGCTCCTGAAGGTGTTAAGCGTATTGAAGAAGATCATCCAGATGTGGATATCTATCTTGCGGCACTTGATGAAAAACTGAATGAACTTGGTTATATTGTGCCTGGATTGGGAGATGCTGGCGATCGAATTTTTGGAACTAAGTAGTTTCATTTCGATATAATGTGATAAAATAGACAAGTAATATATGAAAACGCTACTTAGAACCAAATTACGTTATCTTGTCCTTTCCGGAACCATCATTGCGATTGCATTGTTATTCTTTAACTATACTTGGTCATTTGGGTTTATTCTTGGGTTTGCTTTTTCATTTATTACTGTAGGAATTACGGAATCTCAAATCGATTCTGTATTATTTAATAATAAAAAGGGAATTCGAAATTATATTGGGTTTATAATTGGTAATATGGTATATGTCATACCATTCTTACTATCAATTTTTTTAAATCAATATTTCAATATAATTTTCGTTGCTTTTGGTTTGTTGTATTTTAAATATTTTATGTTTATTCAAGAAATATTCTTCAAAAAGA
Organism: uncultured Erysipelotrichaceae bacterium; assembly: GCA_964457525.1. GTDB lineage: Bacteria > Bacillota_I > Bacilli_A > Erysipelotrichales > Erysipelotrichaceae > UBA2212. The sequence continues at coordinate 10,129 of CAYWGS010000013.1, forward strand.
GGGAAACAAATGTTAAACAATAGTGATAAAGTGTTATCACTTCAGATTGAAGTGTTCTCAATAATAATTATTACATCGGTGCTTTTGTTGTTCCTTTTTTTAATAGGAAGAGCAATTAAGAAGAGTGATCCACTTGCTAAACCAAAAGGTTTAGTATTAATTGGAATGATTTATTATCAAATGATGTCTGGATTGACGAAGGATAATATGGGCGCAAAAGCTGCAGTTAAGTTTGCGCCGTATATTGCGTCATTAGCGTTATATATGGCTGTATCAAACTTACTCGGTTTATTAGGGTTTAATCAACCAACTGGTAACTATAGTGTAACTTTAGCCTTAGCACTTATTACATTCTTTCTAATTCAATATACAAAAATAAAAGTAAATGGAGTTGGTGGTTATGCAAAAGGATTCTTTGAACCTTTTCCTCCGTTTGTGATTATGAATGTATTTGGAACATTTGCACCGCTTATCTCGATGTCATTACGTTTATTTGGTAACATCACCTCTGGTGGAACAATTATGATGTTGGTTTATGTGTTTACAGAATGGTTATCGAGTTTTGTGCCTTTAATTGGTGGATTTAACTTTATTGGTGTTGTGGTTGCGCCAGTTTTACATGCTTATTTTGATGTTTTTTCAGGTCTTATTCAAACATACATATTTATTATGTTAACAACGATCTTTATTGGGAATGAATTACCCCAAGAATGATAAATCCATGCAAAGGAGGATATAAACATGGGAGATATTGGTAGAGGTTTAGTAGCCATTGGTGCCGGTTTAGCTGCACTTACAGGTATGATGACGGGTATTGGTCAAGGTTATGCGGCTGGTAAAGCAGTTGAAGCTGTTGGACGTAATCCTGAGGCTGAAAATAAAATCCGTTCTATGCTCATTTTAGGTGCTGCGATTGCGGAAACATGTGCTATCTACGGTATGCTTATTGCGTTCTTATTGATTTTCGTATTTAATTAATCATTTAACTAACATAAAGGTGGTGAGTCTATGCTTGATTTAGATATTGCAGGTAAGTTGTTTCCAGATGCCATTACATTAATCGTTCAACTATGTGCAACGGGTGTACTCTTTTTGGGTATGAAAAAATTGTTATGGAAACCGATGCAAGATTACCTTGCAAAGCGTGCTGAAGTTGCGGATGCGGCTCTTAGAGAAGCACATGAAGCAAATGTTTTAGCGCGTGAAAATCAAAAGAAAAGTGATCAATTATTAAGTGAAGCTGCACATGAAGCGAAACAAATTATTGAGAGTGGTAAATTGGAAGGCAAACGTTTAAAAGAACAGTTACTCGCTGAAGCTAAGAATGAAGCGGATAATAAGTTAACGTCTGCACTTCGTGAAATTGCTCATCAAAAAGCTCAAATGCGCGATGAAATTGAGTCTGAAATCGTGGATGTAGCATTATTGGCTGCGTCTAAATTGATTGAAGGTAAAGTGGATGAAGCTGAGGATCGTAAGCAGATTCAACACTTTATTAAGGATGTGCGTAATTAATGAAAAAAGTTGCGTCTAAATATGCGTCAGCTCTTTTTGAACTTGCGTTAGAACAAAAACTTGAGAGTCGTTTCATTGAGGATATTCACTTTATAAAAGATATTATTTCAACTCACCCTGAATTAATAGATGTATTGAGTAGAATTCAATTTAGTAAAGAACAGAAAAAAGAATTGGTAAATGATGTGTTTAAACCTTATGTTCATTCATTTACACTTAATCTTTTATATCTTTTGATTGATAAGAACCGTGGTATGATCTTGAATCATTTTGTGAATGAATATCTACATTTGCATAATGAACATTTCAATATCGTTGAAGCGATTGCTTATTCAGTCAATCCATTAACTAAAGAAGAAATTAAAGAATTAGAAGATAGTTTGTCACTTAAACAGAAACAAACTGTTTCCATTATTAATCGTATTGATCCAACCCTTATTAGCGGAATTAAAATTCGTTTTGAAGATAAGGTTATCGATGGATCAATGAAATCTCGAATTCAAAATTTGAGATCTGTTTTACGTGAAGGAAGGTCAATATAATATGGACATTAGACCAGAAGAAATAAGTGCTCTGATAAAATCACGCATCCAGCACTATCAAGAACAAGTAGAAGAAAAAGATGTCGGTGTCGTTATCAAAGTTGGTGACGGTATTGCGCTCGTTAATGGTTTAAGTGATGTCATGGCTGGTGAACTCGTTGAATTTGGCGAGGGTGTCATGGGCATGGTTATGAACCTTGAAGAAGACCATGTTGGTTGTGTTCTTTTAGGGAGTGACGCAAACATTAAAGAAGGCGGTAGTGTTACACGTACAGGACGTATCGTTGAAGTTCCAGTTGGGGATGGGCTTTTAGGTCGAGTTGTTAATGCATTAGGTCAAGCGATTGATGGAGGTGAAGCGATTGTTTCTGATAAGCTTCGTCCAATTGAACGTGTTGCGCCTGGGGTTATGACTCGTCAAAGCGTTAATCAACCGGTACAAACTGGAATCAAGATTATTGACTCAATGATTCCAATCGGACGTGGACAACGTGAACTTATCATTGGTGATCGTCAAACAGGTAAAACAGCTATAGCGATTGATACCATTATTAATCAAAAAGATCAAAACATGATTTGTATTTATGTTGCGATTGGTCAAAAAGCTTCGACTGTTGCACAGATTGTTGAAAAATTAAGACAGCATCATGCGATGGAATATACGGTTGTTGTTTCTGCAACAGCAAGTGAACTTGCGCCGTTACAATACATTGCGCCTTATTCAGGTTGTGCAATGGGTGAAGAATGGTTGGAACAAGGTAAAGATGTTCTAATCATTTATGATGATCTATCGAAACATGCAGTTGCTTATCGTGCAATGAGTTTATTATTGAGAAGACCACCAGGACGTGAAGCGTATCCTGGGGATGTTTTCTACTTACACAGTCGTTTATTAGAACGCGCATGTAAACTAAATAAAGAAAATGGTGGAGGTTCCATTACAGCTCTACCAATTATTGAAACCCAAGCTGGGGATATTTCAGCCTACATTCCTACAAACGTTATTTCAATTACAGACGGACAATTATTCTTACAAACTGAATTATTTAACTCAGGTGCAAGACCTGCTGTTGACTCTGGTTTATCTGTTTCTCGTGTAGGATCCGCTGCACAAACTAAAGCGATGAAACAAGTATCTTCATCCCTAAAACTTGAGTTAGCTCAATATCGTGAATTATTGTCATTTGCTCAATTTGGTTCAGATTTAGATGCAGCAACTAAAGAAGTTATTGAACATGGTGCTCGTTTAACTGAACTATTAAAACAAGGACAATACCAACCATTATCCTTAGCGCATGAAGTTATTACTTTATTTGCGGCTAAGCATAAATTTATTAAACGTATCGAAGTTTCTAAGATTTCTGAATATGTACAAAGAGTTATTGCTGGATTTGATACAAACTATGCGGATATCGTATCTGAGATTGATACAGCTAAAGCAATAAGTCCTGAACTCGAAACAAGAATGAAAGAAGCAATGGAAAATCTAACGACTCAGTATTTAAAAATGAGTGGAAAGTAAAATGGCTCAAAATAAAGTAGCGTTAAAAAGAAGAATACGTTCTGTTCGAGCAACTAAAAAGATTACAAATGCAATGGAACTCATTGCGACAAGTAAGTTACAAAGACAGAAACAAAAAATGGAGTTGAATCGCGTTTACGCGAGTACATTGTTCCAAGCTTTTAATCGTGTTCTTGGAAGTGCTAATATTCAAGAAATTCCGTATTTAACAGAACGTGAAGGGAAGACATTAACTCTTGTATTTGTATCTGATATGGGTTTGTGTGGTGGGTATAATTCTAATATCCTAAATAAAATTAAAGAATCCATTCCAAATGATCAACTCTTATTTATGGTTGGATCTAAAGGACGTTCTTGGTTAAGACGATTTGATTATCATTTGTTTGGTGAATTACACACAGGGGATAACTTATCGTACGGTCATATTGCCAAAGTTGCAGATAAGATTATGGATGCTTATTTAAGTGGTGAAATCACAAAGCTTCAAGTTCTATATACAAAGTTTGTTAATACGATGACATTTGAACCAAATATCGTAACCTTACTACCAATTTCTGAAAGTGTTTTGCCTACTAAGGATGCACAAGAAGAAGTACTTAATCAAGATATTATATTTGAACCAGATGCCGTTACACTTATCAATCAACTAGTCCCAATGTTTATTCAATCATTACTCTATAGTTACTGGTTAGAATCTAAGACCAGTGAACATGCGGCTCGTCGTATGGCAATGGATAATGCGACAGATAATGCAGAAGAATTAATTGAAGAATTAGTATTGAAGTATAATCAGTCAAGACAATCTGCTATAACCCAGGAAATTACAGAAATTGTGGCTGGGGCAGAAGCACTCTAGGAGGTTTACGATGCAAAATAAAGGTAAAATCAGCCAAGTCATTGGACCAGTTGTGGATATTCGATTTAATGAAGGAGAACTTCCTAATCTTAACAATGCGATTAGAATTGACGTTAATGGAAAACCATTAGTTGTCGAAGTAGCTCAACACGTAGGAGATGATGTCGTTCGTTGTATTTCTATGGGATCAACGGATGGATGCGTACGTGGTATGGAAGCCATCGATACAGGAGCTGCAATTAGTACTCCAGTAGGTCGCGAAGTATTAGGTCGTATGTTCAATGTATTAGGTGAACCAATTGATGGTTTAGGAGAACTCGATTCTTCAGTCAAGAAAATGCCAATTCATCGTGAAGCTCCATCATTTGATGAACAACAAACGACTTCCGTAATGCTTGAAACAGGTATTAAGGTTGTTGATTTACTTTGCCCTTATGTTAAGGGTGGTAAGATCGGATTGTTCGGTGGTGCGGGTGTTGGTAAAACCGTTGTCATGCAAGAATTAATTCATAATATCGCAACTGAACACGGTGGTTTATCCGTTGTGGCTGGTGTCGGTGAAAGAACTCGTGAAGGGAATGACCTTTATAATGAAATGAAGGATTCCGGAGTTTTAAATAAAACAGTATTAGTTTATGGTCAAATGAATGAATCGCCTGGCGCACGTATGCGTGTTGCTTTAACAGGTTTAACAATGGCAGAACACTATCGTGATTCTGAAGGACAAGACGTTCTATTATTCATTGATAACATCTTCCGTTTTACACAAGCTGGTTCCGAAGTTAGTGCTTTATTGGGACGTATTCCTTCAGCTGTAGGATATCAACCAACTTTAGCAACTGAAATGGGCCAATTACAAGAACGTATTACTTCCACAAAACGTGGATCGATTACATCAGTTCAAGCAATTTATGTTCCAGCGGATGATTTAACTGACCCTGCTCCTGCAACTGCTTTCTCACACTTAGATGCGAAAACAGTTCTAGACCGTAATATTGCGGCATTAGGTATTTATCCAGCGGTTGATCCACTTGAATCTAGCAGTCGTATGTTAGATCCACTTCTAGTGGGTGAAGAGCATTATGCCGTTGCGCGTGGTGTTCAACAACTTCTACAACGTTATCGTGAACTTCAAGATATCATCGCAATCTTAGGTATGGATGAATTATCAGATGAAGATAAACAAATCGTTAACCGTGCACGCCGTGTACGTAACTTCTTGTCTCAACCATTCCATGTGGCTGAACAGTTTAATGGAATTAAGGGATTATTCGTTCGTAAAGATGAAACCGTTCGTAGTTTCAAAGCAATCTTAGAAGGTAAGGGAGATCATCTTCCTGAACAAGCCTTCATGTATGTTGGTAATATTGAAGAAGCTGAAGAAAAAGCAGCAATCCTAGGACTCTAATATGTTTACAGTAAAAATTGTGACACCTGAAGCGCCGGTTCGTACCTTCGAATCGGAACAAATAAATATCGTTACCCCAAATGGTCAAATGGGTATTTTAAGTAATCATATGCCGTTGGTCACAATGTTAGATATATCGATTATGTCAAGTATCTTAAATGGTAACCGTCAACGTTATGCTGTTGCGGGTGGCGTGCTTTTCTTTAAGAATAACGAAGCGACGATATTATCGGATGCGGTTGAACATGAAGGAGATATCGATCTTGCGCGTGCTGAACATGCTAAGCAAAGAGCTGAAGAACGTTTACGTTCAAAAGACCCTGAAATTGACGCAAAGAGAGCACAACTTGCTTTACTCAAAGCATTGAATCGTATCGATATTGGTAAATAGTATGATTCCTATCGTAAGAGTGATTCTGTATTTTGTTACTTTTGCACTCAGTTTATATGGTTTAGGCGCAATCAATTTCGGTAAACTAATTTATCCTGGACGTGTTGTTCAAACACAAATATTAGTAATATTACTTGCGATGGCACTTGCTTATTTAGCAACACAGTTCTTAATGGGTCTTAACTTATCCTTATAGTGTTTTATTAAGTTTGTGCTATAATGGGTATGCTTATCAAATGGAGGGTATATATGGCATTTTCAAAGGCAGTTGGTATCGACTTAGGTACCGCAAACGTATTAATTTATGTAAAAGGAGAAGGTGTTGTTTTAGATGAACCTTCTGTTGTAGCAATCGAAGCAGAAACTAAGAAATGTTTAGCTGTTGGTACAGACGCTAAAGATATGTTGGGTCGTACACCTGGAAGAATTCAAGCAATTCGTCCATTAAAAGATGGAGTTATTGCGGATTTCGAAGTTACTGAAATGATGCTTCAATACTTTATTAAAAAACTTAAACTAAAAGGAATGTTTTCACGTCCAACGATTTTAATCTGTTGTCCATCTAACATTACATCTGTTGAACGTAATGCGATTCGTGATGCAGCGTATCGTGCAGGTGCTAAACGTGTTTATATTGAAGAAGAACCAAAAGTTGCGGCAATTGGTGCTGGTTTAGATATTTCAAAACCAAATGGAAATATGGTTCTTGATATCGGTGGTGGTACGACTGACGTTGCGATTCTTTCTTTAGGTGAAATCGTAACTTCTTCTTCCTTAAAAATTGCGGGTGACCGTATGGATAAAGATATTATCAAGTATGTTAAAGAAACTTATAAGTTATTAATTGGGGATCGTACTGCAGAAGAATTAAAGAAGAAGATTGGTACAGCTTGGAGAGGCTCTCGTAAAGATTCTCTTGAAGTAAGTGGTCGTGACCTTGTTACTGGTTTACCACATACCATTACAATGACTTCTGATGAAACAGAAATCGCAATGCATGAAAGTCTTCAAGATATTGTTCGTGCATGTCGTACAGTACTTGAACAAACTCCACCAGAATTATCTGCGGATATTGTAACACGTGGTGTTGTGTTAACAGGTGGTGGTGCATTACTACATGGAATGGACCAATTACTTATGAATGAGTTGAATATTCCAGTGTATGTTGCAGAAAATGCATTAAAATGTGTTGCTGAAGGTACTGGAATCATGTTAGAAAATTTACACATTGTAGGCTAAGATCATCGAAAGATGATCTTTTTTTAGGATAAATTAATAGGATTGCATATAAGTAAATAGGAGGATTTATGCGTTCCTATTTACTCAATACATTAATTGATGCCACACAAGAAGAATCAGAATTTGATCCAAACATTATAGAAGAAACAATTGATCAGTTTCAAAATCATATTTCTAAACTAAACTCTAAAGAAGCCGCAAAGATTTTGCTTAGTACACAAAACTACATTCAACGATCCATGTTAAAGATACATGAAACCTTTGAAGTAAATGTTGGAGATGTTTGTTATATTGATTTTGGACAAGCTTATTTAAATGAGTCGGGTTTTCAACATTTTGGTATTGTTATATCCAAATTAAATGGAAAAGTATTTGTTGTCCCAATGACATCAAACCCTTATACCTATGCTCAAGCATATGATCGAATTGAAAATCCAACAGGGCGAAAACACTTAATGCGTTTTGGTCAACGAAATGGATTAAATCGTGAATCTGTTTTGTTTATCAATGATTGCAAGTTCATTAATCCTACTCGTATCATCGAAATCGTAGGACATTTAGATATAAATGAGCCATTCTTTATAAAAATTCAAAAACGAGTTGGATTTTGTCTATTTAAAGAAGGGGTACGCTAAGGTATACTTTATTCGATGAATTCGTTAGAACACTATCGTAATCAAAAATGGATTATTGGTGTATCAGGTGGGCCTGATTCTATGGCCTTACTGGATCTTGCTTTTAGACATGGTGTTAATTGTGTTGTAGTACATGTTAATTATCAGAAAAGAGACACCGCTAAAAGAGATCAAGAACTTGTTCAATTATATTGTAATAAACATAATATTGAGTGTTACGTTTTTAACGCGATTGAGTTTAAAGGGAATTTCCAAGATCAAGCGAGAGAATATAGGTATTCAAGATTTAAAGAAGTTGCGTTAATTGAAAATGCACTAGGCGTTTTGGTAGCACATCATAAGGATGATGATTTAGAAACTCTTATCTTTCAAATCCAAAGACAATCAAAAGTAGAATATTATGGTTTAACTTCTACAACCTACATTCAAGGTATTCGGGTAGATCGACCACTTTTAAGTTATACAAAGAAAGACTGTATTGATTATTGTGTAAAACATAACATAAGTTATGGATGGGATGAATCCAACGATAGTTTAGACTATACACGGAATAGAATTCGTAAAGAAGTAGTATCTTTAAGTACAAATGAAATTGAAGAATTGATGAAGATTAAAGAGAATTATAATCAACAGAGGAAAGCATTTTTAGAAGAACACAAAGAATTACTCAATCAAACATCAATATCACATAATTTATACACAACTCATCTTCATAATAGAAAATGGTTCCTTTTAGAATGGTTACGAATACAAACTAAGAAATCTGTACTATCTAACCGTTATATTGATGAACTCGATCGTCAACTGATTGAATCTAAAAGTGTTAAGCAACACATTACACCATCAATTCGTATCATAAAACAATACGATCTAATTCAAATCGTAAAGGATGTGGAAGATTATTGTTACGATTTAGATTACTTAGAGACAGTGAATAAAGAAATTAAAATGAGTTATGAATATCAGAAAGGGTATCGGAAAATAGCGATACCTAAGGATGCATATCCAATCCAAATTACGAATTTAAGAGCATGTAAATCAAGATTACAGGCAAATATCTATACAAAACTTTCAAGGTGGTTTATAAAGAATAAAATACCAATTCAAGAAAGAGAAATGTGGCCACTTGTATTTAGTAAGCAAAATGAGTTACTATACATTTTGGATGTTAGTTATGAACATGGTGTTTCGACTGACACAATTGAATGTTATATGATAAAATAAGCGTATTATGGAGGCGTTTATGCATAAAAATGTAAAAAAAGTATTAGTATCAAGTGAAGAAATTGAACAACGTTGTAAAGAACTCGGTGCTCAAATTACCAAAGATTATTTAGAACTTGGAGAAGTTCCTATTTTAGTATCCTTGCTTAAAGGATCAGTCCCATTTTTAGCTAAATTAATGCCTTATATTGACCTAGATGTTGAAATTGATTTTATGGATGTATCTAGCTATGAAGGTACTGAATCGATTGGAGATGTTCGTATTATTAAAGACTTAGATCGTTCTATTAAAGGAGAGTCCATTCTTCTTGTGGAAGATATTGTGGATACAGGTAGAACACTAAATTCGGTTAAGGAACTATTAGAAAACAAGGGTTGTGCAAGACTACGTATTGTAAGTCTTTTGGATAAACCTTCAAGAAGAGTAGTTAAGATTGATGCGGATTATGTTGGATTTACGATTCCAAATGAATTTGTGATTGGATTTGGATTAGATTTTGATGAAAAATATCGTAGTTTACCTTATGTTGGTGTATTAAAAGACGAATGTTATTTATAAAAGGAGTGAGTGTTTAAATGAAGAACAATAAACAGTTAGCCGCATTAATTCCATATCTTTTTGTGTTGGTAGCGGTAATGAGTTTAATGTTTATGAATATCGGTAATGCTGAAACGGATATTTCCTATCAAGAGTATGTCGATTTACTAAACAAAGAACAAGTGGTCACAAGCAATGTGACAGTCAGTGAAGTTGTATTAACAATTGAAGGGATCTATAAGGATTCTAAAGGTGTACAGAATGTATATTCTTTAACTGTACCCAATACAGAGTTTCAAAATAATACCATCATTGAGCTAATTAACGAAAAGAGCAGTGATGTTAAGATTATTGATGCTTATGAAACAAATCCTTTATGGGATTTAGTTGCGAATGTATTACCTTTAATCATTTTTGGTGCTTTTGCTTTCTTCATGTTATCTCGTATGAATGGTGGCAATAACAACAAAGCGTTTGAATTTGGTAAATCCAAAGCACGTTTAGAAGGAAATATAAAAGTTCGTTTTAATGATGTTGCTGGATGTGATGAAGAAAAAGAAGAAATGCAAGAACTCATTGAGTATCTAAAAAATCCAAAGAAATTTGCGAAAATGGGTGCTCGTATACCTAAGGGTGTCTTAATGGTAGGGCAACCTGGTACTGGTAAAACTTTATTAGCTAAAGCAGTTGCTGGTGAAGCTGAAGTTCCATTCTATTCAATTTCAGGATCTGATTTCGTAGAAATGTTTGTTGGGGTTGGGGCAAGTCGTGTTCGTGATATGTTTAAACGTGCACAAGCTACAGCACCATGTATTATATTTATTGATGAAATCGATGCAGTAGGTCGTCAACGTGGTACTGGTTTAGGTGGTGGTCACGATGAACGTGAACAAACACTTAACCAATTATTGGTTGAAATGGATGGTATTCAGGACAACTCTGGTGTGGTTATTGTTGCCGCAACAAACCGTCCGGATGTATTAGACCCTGCGTTATTAAGACCTGGTCGTTTCGACCGTCAAATTACGGTAAGTTTACCGGATCGTAAAGGTCGTGAAGCAATCCTTAAAGTACATGCTCGTAATAAGAAATTAGATAATTCTGTTGATCTTGGTGCACTTGCAAAACGTACACCTGGATTTAGTGGTGCAGATTTAGAAAACGTATTAAACGAAGCCGCAATTCTTGCAGTACGTGAAAGTGCTGAAGTGATCACAATGAATCACTTAGATGAAGCGATTGACCGTGTTATGGGTGGTCCTGCTAAGAAGTCAAAAGTATACAGTGAACGTGAAAAACGACTTGTTGCATATCATGAAGTGGGTCACACCATTATTGGTTTAAAACTTGAATCTTCTGATATGGTTCAAAAGGTCACAATTATTCCACGTGGACAAGCGGGTGGCTATAACTTAATGACACCTCGTGAAGAAAAGTTCATGTTAACGAAGACAGATTTATCCGCACGTATTACTGGTTTATTAGGTGGTCGTGTTGCGGAAGATATTGTATTTAATGAAATTTCTACAGGTGCTTCATCGGATATTGAACGTGCAACGAAGATTGCTCGTGAAATGGTTATGTCCTATGGTATGTCTGATTTAGGTCCTATTCAATATGAACATAGCGGTGGAAACGTATTCTTAGGTAGAGATTACAGTAATTCAAGTAATTATTCTGGACAAATTGCGTTTGAAATCGATAAGGAAGTTCGTCGTATTATCGATGAAGCGTATGATCATGCAAAACGATTAATTCAGGAAAATCGTGAATTGATGGATCGTCTTGTGGACGCATTACTTGAGTTTGAAACTTTAACAGCTGAAAATATTCAGAATATTGTTGAGGGTAGAGCTTATAACGAATCTGCTCCTGTTGAAGGAGTTTAACCCCTGAATTCAGGGGTTTTTTGTGGAAAGAGAAATATGGATACATTAATTAAAGGGTTAGCTCATGAAGGAGCGATAAGAATTATTGTAGTAGATTCAACTCAAACAGTTAAAGAAGCATGTGAAAGACATCGTACTTATCCAACCGCATCCGCTGCTTTGGGCCGTACTTTAACAATGGGTGCTATTCTAGGATCGATGTTAAAGTCAGATAAAGAAAATGTCATGATTCAAATCAATGGAGGAGGTCCTTTAGGAACAATCCTCGTCGATGCAAATCATAATTGTGAAGTACGTGGTTTTGTGGCAAATCCAGAAGTTCATATTATGAACGAAGAAACGAAAAAGTTGAATGTTGGTGCTGCTGTAGGTCGAGATGGAACCTTAAGAGTTATTAAAGACTTAAGCCTTAAAGATGACTTTACAGGAACAGTACAACTCCAAACAGGAGAGATTGCGGAAGACTTTGCGTATTACTTCACACTTAGCGAACAAACACCATCAGCTGTATCTTTAGGTGTTCTAGTCGATGAAAATAGTGAAGTTGTTGCGGCAGGTGGAATCTTAATTCAAATGATGCCGCATGCGACTGAAGCAGATATTTTAATTGCGGAAGATGTTATTACACACTTAAAACCAGTATCTCAATTGATTCATGAAGGATTTACACCAAATAGTTTAATCGAGAGTTTATTCCAAGATGTAGAAGTGTTAGGGATGAGTACTGTTAAGTTTAAGTGTTCATGTAGTCGTGATCGTATGTTTGAAGCTTTATCTACAGTTTCAAAAACAGAACTTGAGGCAATGATTCATGAAGATCATGGGACGGAGATTACTTGCCACTTCTGTAATACGAGTTATCATTTTAGTGAGGATGAATTGAAGTCAATTCTAACAAAGAGTTAATGTGGAAAATTAGAGAACTAGAATTTAGTAACCCAATTGTAATAGCACCAATGGCTGGAGTCAGTAATCCAGCTTTTCGTTCAATCGTAGCTCAATACAAACCAGCTCTCATTTACAGTGAAATGATTTCTGATAAAGCCATAGTATATAAGAATGTTAAAACAATTGAAATGACTCAAGTCTTTGAGGATGAACATCCTATTGCTTTACAACTCTTTGGTGAAGATATTGATTCAATGGTTGAAGCGGCGAAGTACTTAGATACACAAACAGATTGCGATATCATTGATATCAATATGGGTTGTCCTGTACCAAAGATTGTTAAGGGATCGGGTGGCGCATCACTCATGAAAACCCCGGAACATGCTTTCAAAATTGTAGAAGCGATTGTGAAGAATGTTAAGAAACCTGTTACTGTAAAGATACGTTTAGGATGGGATGATAAATCCATCAATGTTCTTGAAATGGCTAAGGGATTAGAAAAAGCTGGCGCAAGTGCGATTGCGATTCATGGACGAACACGAGCGCAGATGTATAGTGGTAATGCGACGTTTGATTTAATTAAACAAGTTAAAGAAAATGCGAATATACCAATTATTGCGAATGGTGATATTACGACTGTTGAACAAGCAAAATGGGTTCTTGAATATACGAAATGTGATGCAATCATGGTTGGTAGAGGGGTTCTGGGTCAACCATGGTTAGTCCATGAATTAATTGAAGGTCTTAATGGTAATCCTTCGTATCAACTCAGTATTTCAGATCGATTTGATTGTGCACGTAAACATGCGTTAAAATTGATTGATCTAAAAGGTGAGGTTATTGCATTAAAAGAGATGAGAAGTCATCTTAGTTGGTATCTTAAAGGATTACCAAACAGTCACAAAGTAAAAGACCAAATATCACAGATGAAAAGTTTTCAAGAATTTGATAGAATATTGAAGGATTATTATGACTCTTACTGTAAAGAGTTATCGAGGTAAAAAATGGAAGAACACACATTAAATGAGTATGAGCGTATTCGACGCGAGAAAATGCAGGCATTAAAGGACAAAGGAATTGATCCTTTTGGTTCTGCGTTTAAGACAACCCATCATAGTTTAGAAATACTTACAAAGTATGAACATAACACGAAAGAAGAAATTGCAGAAATCAATGAACATGTGATTATTGCAGGTCGTATTATGACAAAACGTGAAATGGGTAAAGCTGGCTTCATGCATTTGTTAGATCGTGATGGACAAATTCAAGTTTATGTTCGTAAAGATTCACTCACAGAACTTGAGTTTGAAGTCTTTACTGAAGCTGACTTAGGGGATATTATTGGGATTGAAGGTCATGTCTTTAGAACCAATCATGGTGAAATATCTGTTAAAGCAGAAAAGTTAACTCACCTAACGAAAGCACTTAGACCTTTACCAGATAAATTCCATGGTTTAGCGGATGTGGAAGAACGTTATCGTAGACGTTATGTCGATTTAATCGTGAATGAAAATGCGCGTCGTGTCGCAATGTTACGTCCTAGAATTATTCGTGCTCTTCAACACTATTTTGATGGACTAGGCATGATTGAAGTTGAAACACCTGTTCTACAACCTATTTTAGGGGGTGCTGCAGCTCGTCCTTTCGTAACCCATCACAATACCTTGGATATGGATTTCTACCTTAGAATCGCTACAGAATTACCTCTAAAGCGATTAATCGTTGGTGGATTAGAAGGTGTATATGAAATTGGACGTTTATTCCGTAATGAAGGTATGAGTCCAAAGCACAATCCTGAATTCACAACGGTTGAAGCTTACTTAGCATACTCTGATATGCCAGGTATGATGGAAGTCATAGAAAACTGTTTAGAATCCGTTGCGACGGAAGTATTAGGTAAAACAGAAGTTCCTTGGGCAGAGAAGATGATTGAACTCAAAGGACCTTACCGTAGAGTCCATATGGTTGATGCGGTTAAAGAAACCTGTGGAGTTGACTTCTTTAAGATTAATACCATCGAAGAAGCACTTAAAGTTGCGAAGGAACATCATATTGAAGTTCTTAAACACCAACAATCCTTCGGTCATATCTTAAACTTATTCTTTGAACACTATGCCGAAAAAGCAATGATTCAACCAACCTTCGTTTATGGTCACCCAATTGAAATATCTCCACTTGCGAAGAAGAATCAAGAAGATCCTCGATTCACAGATCGTTTTGAACTCTTCATTGATGGACGTGAATACGCAAATGCGTTCTCTGAATTAAATGATCCAATTGATCAAAGAGAACGTTTCGAAGAACAAATGAAAGAAAAAGATTTAGGAAACGATGAAGCCAATGAAATGGATGTCGATTTCGTAGAATCCTTAGAATATGGTATGCCTCCTACCGGTGGATTAGGTATTGGTATCGACCGATTGGTTATGTTATTAACGAACTCAGAAACCATTCGTGAAGTTATCTTATTCCCACACATGAGACATAGAGACTAGAAACATGCTTAATGCATGTTTTTTTATGTTTACTATTACAGTTAGTAAGTAAATAACTGTAAAAATATAAGAATTACAGTTAAATACTTATGGTGGAATATAAATGTTATATAACGATTATCAATGTATTGAAATATTCGGTACTGATAGAAAATTAAAGCAAGCATTAAAGGATAAAAGAATTTATAAGATAGAAAAGGGTATTTACTCATATAATGAATTTGAACCTGAATTAGCTGTTATTTCAAAGAAATATCCTAATGCTATTTTTACACTAAATAGTGCTTTTTATTACCATGGTTTAACAGATGTGATTCCAAATCTATACTATTTAGCTACCTCCAAAGAAATAACAAGAATTCGTGATAAAAGAGTTAAGCAAAAATTTGAAAATAGTAACGATTTAAATCTCGGTGCAATCACAATAAAATACAATACAATTGATATTAAAATCTATAGTAAAGAAAGAATG
>CAYWGS010000014.1:0-6869 GCA_964457525.1 uncultured Erysipelotrichaceae bacterium
TCTAAATAACTACTATGTAAATCAGACGCTTCTTTACACGTAAATAACTTCTGATAGATTGGTTTAGGTGCACAAACCCAACCTAATCGTAATCCAGGAGAAATAGTTTTAGAGAAGCTACCCATTAAAAGAACTTGTTCAGGTAAATACAATTTTAGATGTGTTTGCTTCTTCTTAGTAAAATAGAGTTCACCATAAGGATCATCCTCCACTACTATCAAATTATGTTCTTTCACAATCTTCATAAATTCTTTACGATTCTCTTCTGAATAAGAAACACCACTCGGATTTTGAAAATTAGGAATAACATAGATAAGCTTTGGATGATATTGATTAATCAATGTTTGTACTTGATCGCAATTAATTCCATTCTCATCCAATTGAACTGTAATTAGGTTCGCTTCATAACTATTAAACGTTTGTATTGCGCCGAGATAACTCGGTTCTTCGATAAGGACTGTATCATTTGGATCTAAGAATGTCTTGGAGATAAAATCTAAAGCTTGTTGAGAACCGCTTGTAATGAGGATTTCATCAGGTGAAATGTCTAAGTCATAAACCATTTTATATCGATCTGAAATAAGTTGTCTTAATGGTAAATAACCTTCGGTAAGAGAATATTGTAAAACTGATTTACCATCGAGTTCAAATACCTTATTAGATGCATTCTTTAATTCATTAACTGGAAAAGAATTCGGATTTGGAAAACCACCTGAAAAAGAGATCATTTCGGGATCCTCAAGATACTTAAATACTTCTACAATAAATGAATCTTCTACACAGTTTGATCTCTTGGAAAAATGATAATTCATAGGTTACCTCTTTATACTGTTCAATTAAAACACATCATGAGAGGATAAACAATATTTTTCAGAAAATTTTCAGAAAGAAATATTGAATATTATATGTCTATGAACTAGAATAAAGTAATCCTGGAGGTCCTATGAAAAAAACACTGACCACAAAACTATTTGAACAACATTTACGGGCTGGCGAATTAAAGGCTGGGCAAGAAATAAGATTACAAGTAAATCAAACATTAACACAAGATACAACGGGTACAATGGCCTATCTACAGTTTCTAGCGATGGATGTAGATCGAGTAAAAACAGATTGTAGTGTCGCGTATATTGACCATAATATGTTACAAACTGGATTTGAAAATGCGGATGATCATGCCTTTATACAATCTGTTGCACAGAAATATGGAATTATCTTTAGTAAACCTGGAGCAGGTATATGCCATCAGGTTCATTTAGAACGATTCGCAAAACCAGGGACTATTTTATTGGGCTCAGATAGTCATACTCCAACTGCAGGAGGATTAGGAGCGATAGCGATTGGTATGGGTGGATTGGATGTTGCGGTGGCAATGGCGACTGGACTAACCACGATCGTAATGCCAAAGATATACAATGTTAGATTAATCAATAAACCTAAATCAATTATTAATGGGAAAGATATTATCTTAAAAGTACTACAAAACCTCAGTGTAACCGGAGGAGTTGGATTTGTGATGGAGTATACGGGAGATGGCATACAGTATCTCAGTGTTACTGATCGAGCAACGATATGTAACATGGGAGCTGAACTTGGCGCAACAACTTCCATTTTCCCGAGTGATAAAAATACATTAAAATATCTAACTCAACAAGGAAGAGCAGAAGACTATGTGGAATTATACCCTGATGAAGATGCGATCTATGATAATCAAATGATTATTGATTTAAGTGTATTAAATCCAATGGTGGCTCAACCACATATGCCAGACAATGTCGTAGAAGTTAAATCAATCCAAGGTTTAAAGGTTGATCAAGTTGCGGTGGGTAGTTGTACGAACTCATCTTATACAGACATGATGAAAGTTGTCTCGATATTAAAAGGCAAAACGATCCATCCAGATGTTAGTTTAGTTATCTCCCCTGGTTCTGCCAATATTTTAAGATTACTATCTGAAAATGGTGGTTTATCCACACTCATTTCCGCAGGAGCTCGTATTCTTGAATCATCGTGTGGACCTTGTATTGGTATGGGACAAGCGCCTCGTTCCAATGGTATTTCAGTACGATCCTTTAATCGTAACTTTAAGGGAAGATCGGGTACGGCAAATGCACAAGTATATTTAGTGTCTCCAGAGACAGCTGCCGCATCGGCACTTATGGGAGTACTAACGGATCCAAGTGATTTAAATCTTGATTTTAATATCCAAGAACCAGAATCATTTGGTCATGTGGATGGTTATTTTGTCTATCCAAGTGAACATCCTGAATTGATACAAATTGCATTAGGACCTAACATTCAACCATTCCCTAAGGCAAGTCCATTAGAAGATAAGTTTTCTAGTAAGGTAGCACTCATTACACACGATAACATTACGACCGATGATATTGTTCCATCGTATGCTAAATTATTACCATATCGATCCAATATCCCTTATTTAGCAGATTACTGTTTCCATGGGGTAGATTTAGAATTCGTTCCACGTATTAAAGAATTAGGTGGAGGTATTATTATTGGTGGTGAAAACTATGGACAAGGCTCATCGCGTGAACATGCGGCTCTTATTCCATTGTATTTAGGGGTTAAAGCGGTTATTGCAAAAAGTTATGCACGTATTCATCGTTCTAATTTAATTAATGTTGGTATTCTACCTTTAATACTAGTGGATGGTGAATTCGATTTATTGGATGAACTAGATTTTGTACAACTCCTTGAACATGCATCTAAGAACGAAGAATTTAGTATCTATAATAAAACGAAGAATAAGAAGATTGTGGTTAAGTTAATCGCAACCCCAAGAGAACGTGAAATCCTAATTAAAGGGGGGTATCTCAATTATGCAAAATCATTATCATGATGAAAGGGTTGTGACCTTAATTGCTGGAGATGGAATTGGACCTGAGATAACAGAATCAATGAAACAAGTTATCATTGAGTTAGGCTTAAATATAACTTGGGAAGAGTTTGAGGTTGGGTTAAGTTCATATGAAAAGACAGGTGTACTCATACCTGAAGAAGTGTACCAAAGTTTTGAGAAGAATAAGGTTGCACTAAAAGGCCCAGTCACAACACCCATTGGTACAGGATTTAGAAGTATAAATGTCGAGTTACGCAAACGATATGATTTATACGCTTGTATTCGACCAATTCAATCCATAGGAATTGTGCCAAGTCACTATAAGGATGTGGATATTGTTCTATTTAGAGAAAATACAGAAGATTTATACATGGGACTTGAGAAACAAATTAGTGAAGATGAAGCACATAGTATTAAAGTTATAACGCGTAAAGCAAGTGAACGTATTGCATTAGCGGCCTTTGAATATGCGATTAATCAGAATCGTAAGAAAGTAACGGTCGTAACAAAGGCGAATATCATGAAGCTGAGTGATGGATTATTCTTAAATACTGTTAGAGAAGTATCGAAACATTTTCCAAGTATTGAGTTTACAGAGATTCTTGTCGATAACATGTGTATGCAAATGGTGTTAAATCCAAATCAGTTTGATGTTGTGGTGACGGAAAATTTATATGGGGATATCTTGTCCGATCTTGGAGCAGCATTAGTTGGTGGATTAGGATTTGTTCCTGGTGCAAATATCGGTTCAGACAAAGCGTTGTTTGAGGCAACACATGGATCTGCGCCTGATATCGCGGGTAAGGGAGTTGCGAATCCAACGGCTTTATTACGAAGTGCAAGTTTGATGTTAGAGTATATGGGATATGCTAGAGAGGCGAGTTTGTTAAGGTATTCCATAAATCAATATTATTCTGATGAAAAGAACTTCACCAAGGATATTAAAGGGAATGTAAATACAAAAGAATATACAAAGCGATTAATTCAAATTATTCATGAATTAAAAGGTGGTTTCTATGAAAAGAAATGAGTTTGAACTTCGATTAGAAGAATGGTCTAAGGTAATCGAACAAACTAATACGATTGATCCTAAACTTTATCCAGAACATAACATTAAACGTGGTTTAAGAAATGAGAATGGAACAGGTGTTTTAGTTGGGATTACACGCGTTGGATCGGTTATTGGTTATCGTAAAGAGAATGATAAAAAGATTCCCATTGAAGGGGAACTCTATTATCGTGGATACAACTTATTTGATTTAGTTCATGGATTCCAAGAAGAGAAACGATTGGGATTTGAGGAGACGGTATATCTATTACTATTTGGTAAATGTCCGAATCAAGATGAACTCAAAGAATTTACACTTGCGTTAGAAGAACGTAGAGATCTACCAAAGCATTACAAAGAAGATGTTATTCTAAAGATTCCAGCACCCAACATCATGAACAAGCTTCAAAGAACGGTCTTAACACTTTATTCCTATGATGATAATCCAGATGATATCAGTGTTGTGAATGTACTTAAACAATCACTCGACTTGATTGCGAAACTGCCACTGCTTGCGGCGTATAGTTATCAAGCAAAACGCCATTACTTTAATCATGATAGTCTCGTAATTCATACGCCTAAAAAAGGTGTAGGAACCGCTGAGAATTTCTTATCCCTTATACGACCTGATGGGAAAGTAGGCAAAGAAGAAATAGAAATTCTTGATTTACTCTTAGTCTTACAAGCGGAACATGGTGGTGGTAACAACTCATCTTTCGCGACACATGTGGTATCATCAACAGGAACAGATACCTATTCTGCGATTGCGACGGCCTTAGGTTCTCTAAAAGGGCCAAAGCATGGTGGAGCGAATAAAATGGTTGCGGATATGATTAAAGATATCAAGGAACATATATCTTTAGATTATAGCGAAGAACAATTAAGGGAATATCTACGTAAGATCTTAAGAAAGGAAGCATTTGATCATAAAGGATTAATCTATGGATTAGGTCATGCGGTTTATACCTTATCGGATCCAAGAGCGATTATATTAAAAGAAAAAGCGTATCAATTAGCTCTTCTCAAAGGGCGTGCAAAAGAGTATAATCTCTATGCAGATATTGAAAAGATTGGTTGTGCATTACTGAATGAAAAAGTGAAGAATGATAACAGCATGGCAGCCAACGTAGATTTCTATGCTGGATTTGTATTAGATATGCTCGATATTCCTGAAGATCTCTATACCCCAGTGTTTGCGATTAGCCGAATAGCAGGTTGGTCAGCGCATCGTTTGGAACAAATCCTCGATGATAAGATTATGCGACCAGCGTATGTAACCTTAGGCGATAACAAGGTTTATCAACCATTAAAAGAACGATAGTAAATAAGATAAAAAGCAAGATAAAAAAGTCTTGCTTTTTGTTTGACACGGCTGTATAATATTGAAGCGCACGCATGGACGTACGAGGTTACTGACACACTGATAAGCGTTGTCATGGTCAGTGAGAAGTCAGAGAATTCGTACCGAGCGATTGGGTTAAACCCTAGGCGACAAGAAACAGGAGGATTTCATGGCAAAGAATAGTATCCGTATTCGTCTTAAAGCTTATGAACACAGATCATTAGATGCTGCTACTAAAAAAATTGTAGATGCTGCAAATGACTTTGGTTCTAAAAAAGTTATTGGACCGGTTCCACTACCTACCGAAAAACAAGTAGTAACAGTATTACGCGCGGTTCACAAATATAAAGATTCGCGTGAACAATTCGAAGTTCGTACCCACAAACGTTTAATCGAAATCGTTGGGCCTTCAGCGGCAACAATTGATGCATTAAGTCGTTTAGAATTACCAAGTGGCGTCGATATCGAAATCAAGCTATAGTTAGGAGCTCAAAATCATGAAAGGACTATTAGGAAGAAAACTCGGTATGACGCAAGTCTTCACTACTGACGGAACATTAATTCCAGTGACAGTTTTAGAAGTATTGCCGAATGTCGTTCTTCAAAAGAAAACAAAATTAACAGATGGTTATGTTGCACTTCAATTAGGTATCGAAGATGTATTACCTCAACGTGCTAACAAGCCATTAGTCGGACATGTCGCAAAAGCTAACACAAGCCCTAAGAAATTCATCAGAGAAATTCGTTCGGAAGAAATGAGTCAATATGAAGTAGGTGCCGTGATTAAAGCTGATCTATTCCAAGCGGGAGAGATGGTCGACGTTTCTGGCACATCAAAAGGGAAAGGATTTATGGGTGCGGTTTATCGTAATAACCAATCTACTGGTCCTAACTCACACGGTTCAGGTTTCCACCGTGGGCCTGGTTCATTAGCAACCATCGGTCGTAACAATGGTTTAATTAATAAAGGACGTGCAATGGCTGGTCATGAAGGTTCTTTATCCACAACAAACCAAAACCTAGAAGTTGTATTAGTTGATACTGACAAGAATGTTATGTTAGTAAAAGGAAATGTTCCTGGACCTAAACGTGGATTCGTTGTTATTAAGTCAACGGTTAAATCAGTAAAATCTGTACCTGCTAAAGAAATTCTAGTACGTACATCTAAAGTAGAAGAAGTTAAGGAGGACTAAGCCGTGCCACAAATTACTGTATTAAATCAAGAAGGCAAGGCCCTTCACCAAATTGACTTAGCAGAAGCTGTGTTTGGTATTGAACCAAACCAACAATCCATCTTTGATGCGGTGTTGATGCAAAGAGCTTCTTTACGTCAAGGGACACATGATGTTAAGACTCGTCGCGAAGTTCGCGGTGGTGGTCGTAAGCCATGGCGTCAAAAAGGTACTGGACGTGCTCGTCAAGGTTCCATCCGTTCTCCACAATGGAGAGGTGGTGGGATTGCATTCGGTCCTACTCCACGTTCATACGCATACCGTTTGAATCGTAAAGTAAGACGTTTAGCAGTTCGTTCTGTATTATCTGAAAAGTTTATTGAAAATGCGATTGTAGTTGTTGATCAAATTAAGTTTTTATCTTTCTTTTAACCTCACTTTTTACTTATT
>CAYWGS010000014.1:6879-24443 GCA_964457525.1 uncultured Erysipelotrichaceae bacterium
GAGTTTCTTAAATGTTTACAGTGCTCTAAATTTAAACCGTAAAACATTATTTGTATTCGATTCAAATGAAGATTGGGACAATGCTTACTTATCTATGAGAAACATTCCTGATGCAATCTTCACTACTGTTGAAGGATTAAATATGTTTGACATGATGCGTGCTACTAAGATCGTCTTCACAGAAGCAGCTGTTAAAACTGCTGGGGAGGTATTAGCCTAATGTCTAACGCAAGAGACATCATCGTGCGTCCACTCATCACTGAGAAGACCATGAAATTACAAGAAGCTGACAATAAGGTCACTTTCGAAGTTGCTAAAGGTTCTAATAAAACTCAAGTTAAAATTGCGGTTGAAGAAATCTTCAACGTAAAAGTTGAAAAAGTGAATATTGTTAACTGCCGTCCAAAGGCAAAACGTGTTGGTAAATACGCTGGTACAACTAGTGCAGTGCGTAAAGCAATCGTTAAATTAGCAGAAGGACATAAAATCAACTTAATCTAGTTGATAAAAACTAACGGAAGAAATTACGCTATTTCCGGAAAATACCCGCGTAAGGAGGAAACACATGGCGATTAAAAAGTACAAGCCGACCACGCCTGGTCGCCGTGGCATGACCAGCTTGGTGTTTGATGAAATTACAACAAACAAACCAGAGCGCTCATTGCTACAATCCCTCGGTAAAGAGGGTGGCCGTAATAACAACGGTCGTATCACGACACGTCATCAAGGTGGCGGTCACAAAAGACTCTATCGTATAATCGATTTCAAACGTAATAAGGATCAAATCGTTGCTAAAGTAGCAACAATCGAGTACGATCCAAATCGTTCTGCTAATATCGCATTATTAAATTACGCAGATGGTGAAAAACGCTACATCTTAGCTCCAAAAGGTTTAACTGTTGGAATGGAAGTTGTAAGTGGTGCTACTACTGACGTAAAAGTTGGAAATGCAATGGAATTAGGCTCAATGCCTGATGGTACATTCATTCACAACGTTGAATTAAAACCTGGTAAGGGTGGACAGTTAGCACGTTCTGCTGGTGTCAGTGCTCAAATCTTAGGTCAAGAAGGTCGTTACTCTATCATTCGTTTAGCGAGTGGTGAAGTTCGTCGTATCTTAAGCAATTGCCGTGCAACCGTTGGTGTTGTTGGTAATGAAGATCACAGCTTAGTCAATTATGGTAAAGCAGGTCGTAAGCGTTGGTTAGGTATTCGTCCTACTGTTCGTGGATCTGTTATGAACCCAGTTGATCACCCACATGGTGGTGGTGAAGGTCGTAACCCAATCGGTCGTCCATCTCCTATGACTCCATGGGGCAAAAAAGCTATGGGTGTTAAAACTCGTAAGAAGAAACAAGCGTCTACTAAATTAATCGTAAGACGTCGTAATGACAAGTAGGAAAGGAGAAACACATGAGTCGTAGCTTAAAAAAGGGTCCATTCGTTGATGACCACTTGATGAAGAAAGTGGAAAAATTGAATGCGGCTAGCAAAAAAGAAGTAATCAAAACTTGGTCTCGTCGTTCTACCATTTTCCCAGAATTTGTCGAACACACATTTGCGGTTTATAACGGTAAAGAACACGTTCCAGTCTATGTAACTGAAGATATGGTTGGTCACAAACTTGGTGAGTTTGTTCCAACTCGTAAATACGGTGGACATGGTGCAGATGATAAGAAGGCGGGTAAATAATGATGGATGTTAAAGCAACAGCAAAGACACTTCGTGTCCCTCCGCGTAAAGCAAGACTTGTCCTCGATTTAATTCGCGGCAAGAATGTTAAGGAAGCAGCTGCTATCCTTAAGTTCACACCTACAAGTGCATCTGATGCAACGGGTAAAGTGTTGAAATCAGCGATTGCTAACGCTGTAAATAATCACCAATTAGCAGAAGAAAAATTATATGTTAAAGCATGTTACGCTGATGAAGGTGTTGTATTGAAACGTTTTATGCCTCGTGCTAAAGGTTCTGCAACTCAAATCTTAAAGCGTACAAGTCACATCACAGTTGTTGTGGCTGAAAGAAACTAGGAGGAACAATCATGGGTCAAAAAGTAAGTCCAATAGGATTACGCGTTGGGATTATCCGCGATTGGGAATCTCGTTGGTACGCTGAAAAAGAATACGGAGCATTGCTTCAAGAAGATATTAAAATTCGTGAGTTCTTAGGTAAACGTTTGAAGAAAGCGTCTATCTCAAGAATTGAAATCGAACGTTCAAAACACCGTGTTGAAATTATTATCCGTGCTGGTAAGGCTGGAGAAATCATTGGTCAAGATGGTAAAGAAGTTGAAGCTTTAAAGGCTGACTTAGCTAAAATTATCGGTGACAAACAAGTTAAGATTACTGTCTTAGCAGTTGCTAATCCAAGTTTGGATGCAACACTTGTTGCTCGTTTAATTGCTGATCAACTTGAAGCTCGCGCATCTTTCAGAACTGCACAAAAACGTGCAATTCAACAAGTTATGCGTGCAGGTGCTAAAGGTATTAAAACTGTAGTATCTGGTCGTTTAGGTGGTAATGATATTGCTCGTAGTGAAGGTTATTCCGAAGGTGTAGTTCCTCTACATACTTTACGTTCTGATATCGATTACTCTCATGCAGAAGCACACACAACTTACGGTAGACTAGGCGTTAAAGTTTGGATCTGTCGTGGAGAAGTGTTACCTGGTCAAATGGTTCAAGAACCAGAAGCACCAAAGGAACAAGCTCGTGATCGTAAGCCTCGTCGTGACAATAACCGTCGCAATGATGCTCGTAAAGCTGCTCCAGCTACTGCTACTGAAGCTGTAAAAGAGGAGGGCGCTGAATAATGTTGATGCCTAATCGTACAAAATTTAGAAGACCTCACCGTGTAAGTCATGAAGGTCGTTCTAAAGCTGGTCGTGAAATTGTGTTTGGTGAATACGGTATTGTTGCAGAATCTGGTGCTTATGTAAGTAACCGCCAAATTGAATCTGCGCGTATCGCAATCACACGTTATATGAAACGTGGTGGTCAAGTATGGATTAAAATTTTCCCTCACTTGGCAATCACTAAAAAACCACTCGAAGTACGTATGGGTAGTGGTAAGGGTGCTCCAGAAGGTTGGGTTGCAGTTGTTCAACCTGGACGTATCTTGTTTGAAGTTGGTGGAGTAAGTGAAGAAGTTGCACGTGAAGCTTTACGTTTAGGTTCTCACAAACTTTCCGTCAAAACCCGTTTCGTTAAGAAAGGCGAGGAGAATCTATAATGAGAAACGACATTCGCGAAAAAAGTAATGTTGAATTACTAAAAGAAATCGATTCTTTAAAAGAAGAATTATTCACCCTACGCTTTCAAAAGGCTACGGGCCAATTAAGTAACTTCGGTCGTATGAAGGAAATCCGTAAGACGATCGCAAGAATCAAGACTGTTATCACTGAGCGTGAACTCAGTGAGAAGAAATAGGAGGGCAGAAACGATGGAAAGAACAAGTCGTAAAGTATATCGTGGAACAGTCGTTTCCGATAAAATGGATAAGACAATTGTTGTTGAAGTAAATACTTCCAAACGTCACCCTTTATACGCAAAGCGCGTTAAGTATTCGAAAAAATTTAAAGCTCACGACGAACTAAACCAAGCTAAAGTTGGTGATACAGTAGAAATTATGGAAACTCGTAAGTTATCTGCTACCAAGAACTTCCGCTTGATTAAGATTGTTGAAAAAGCTGTTGTGTTGTAGGAGGCCAAATCATGATTCAAAATGAAACAAGATGTAAAGTTGCTGATAACACAGGAGCTAAGGAAGTATTAGTAATTCGATGCTTAGGAGGTTCTCGTCGTAGAACTTCTAGTATTGGTGATATCGTGGTGTGCACAGTTAAAGAAGCTACACCTGGTGGATCTGTTAAAAAAGGTGATGTTGTTAAAGCGGTTGTTGTTCGTACAGTGTACGGAGTACGTCGTGAAAACGGAACTTATATTAAATTTGATGACAACGCAGTTGTTATCATTAAAGAAGATTTAACCCCTAAGGGAACACGTATTTTTGGACCAGTTGCACGTGAACTTCGTGATAAAAACTTCATGAAGATTGTATCGTTAGCACCTGAGGTCTTATAAGGAGGAAGCTCAATGAAAATTAAAAAAGGCGATAAAGTCAAAGTCATTACTGGCGATGACAAAGGAACCATTGGTGAAGTTCTAAAAGCTTTCCCTAAGGAAGACAAAGTCATTGTTGAAGGGGTTAAGCTTGTTAAAAAAGCATTAAAACCTACACAAGCTAATCCAGAAGGCGGTATGGTTGAAAAGGAATCTAAGGTTCATGTTTCAAACGTAGTACTCTTCGAAGAAAAAGCAAAGAAAGCTACTAAAGCTAAAAAAGCTCCTGCTAAGAAAGCAGAAGAAAAGAAACCGCGTGCTAAAAAAGCAGCGGCTAAGGAATAGGAGGGCACCATGAATCGTTTACAAGAAAAGTACACAACAGTAGTGGTTCCTGCTCTAATGAAGGAATTTGAATATTCCTCAGTTATGCAGGCTCCTAAACTTGAAAAAGTTGTTATTAATATGGGTATTGGTGACGCAATTGCTAACTCTAAAGCATTAGAAGAAGCTGTTGCTGAATTAACTCAATTAGCAGGTCAAAAACCTGTTATTACAAAAGCGAAGAAATCCATCGCGAACTTCAAACTTCGTGAAGGAATGGATATCGGATGTAAGGTTACATTAAGAGGCGCAAAGATGTATGAGTTCTTAGATAAACTAATGAACGTTGCACTTCCTCGCGTTCGTGATTTCCGTGGTGTAAATGCTAATGCCTTCGATGGTCGTGGTAACTATACTTTAGGGGTCAAAGAACAATTAATTTTCCCTGAAATTAACTTTGACAAAGTTAACCGTGTACGCGGTATGGACATTGTTATCGTTACATCTGCTAAGACTAACGCGGAAGGCCGTGCCTTACTTAAAGGTTTAGGCATGCCATTTGAAAAGAAATAAGGAGGACATGAATCATGGCAAAAACATCATTAATTGTTAAGGCACATCGTCCTCAAAAGTTCAAAGTCCGTGAATACACTCGCTGCGAACGTTGTGGACGTCCACATTCAGTATTATCAAAGTATAAACTATGCCGTATTTGTTTCAGAGAATTAGCTTATAAAGGCCAAATTCCTGGAGTCAAAAAGGCTAGCTGGTAGGAAGGAGAACACCCATGATGAATATGACAGATCCAATTGCGGATATGCTTACTAGAATACGTAACGCAGTACAAGCGCGTCACGATGTGGTGGAAGTACCATCCAGCAAGGAAAAAGTAGAGATTGCTCGCATTCTCAAAGAAGAAGGATTTATCAACGGTTACGTTGTAACTGGTGATTTACCTAAAGTGATTACAATTAGTTTAAAATACGGACCAAATAAAGAAAAAGTATTATCTGGTTTAAAACGTATTTCTAAACCAGGATTACGTGTCTATGTTGACGTAAACCGCATTCCTAGAGTATTAAATGGTCTAGGTGTTGCGATCGTTTCAACTTCTCACGGATTATTAACCGACAAACAAGCTCGTGCACAACATGTGGGCGGTGAAGTTGTCGCCTACATTTGGTAGAAGAAAGGAACAACCATGTCACGTATCGGAAATAAAGCGATTACCGTTCCTGCTGGTGTTGAAGTTATTGTCAACCCAGGGAATGAGGTGACGGTCAAAGGTCCTAAAGGAACTTTATCACGTCAATTCAATCCTGCTTTAGGAATTGAACTAAATGAACAAGTTTTGACAGTTTCTCGTTCTAATGAACAAAAACATACAAAACAACTTCATGGCACAACTCGTGCATTACTATTCAATATGATCGAAGGGGTCAGCAATGGCTTTACTCGTTCATTAGAATTAGTAGGTATCGGGTATCGTGCAAATGTAGCTGGAAACAAATTAACGATTAATATCGGTTATTCACACCCAGTTATCTTCGACATCGAAGAAGGTGTCAAAATTGAATGTAAGACCCCAACTGAAATCGTTGTTACAGGCATTGATAAACAACGCGTAGGTGAATGGGCTGCTAATATTCGTGCAGTACGTAAACCAGAACCATATCTTGGTAAAGGTATTCGTTATAAAGGCGAAGTTGTCCGCCGCAAAGAAGGTAAGACAGCTGGTAAGAAATAGTGGGAAAGGAGAAAACAGTTCATGCTTAAAAAAGTTTCAAAAAATGCTGAAAGACAACGTAGACATGCTCGTGTACGTACTAAAGTCTCTGGGACTGCGGATCGCCCACGTTTAAATGTTTTCCGTTCAAATTCACACATTTCAGCTCAATTAATTGATGATGTAAATGGTGTAACACTTGTTTCTGCTAACAGCGTAGAAATGAAGTTAGAAAATGGTGGTAACATTGCCGCTGCTACTTTGGTAGGTACAGAAGTTGCACAACGTGCACTTAAAGCCAATATTACAAATGTAGTGTTTGACCGTGGTGGATACCTCTATCACGGAAGAGTCAAGGCGCTTGCTGATGCAGCAAGAGAAGCCGGACTTGTATTCTAGGAGGTCGCCATGGAACGTAAACCAAGAAGATTTGAAAGAGAACCAAAAGAATTTGAAGAACGCGTAGTCGTTATCAACCGTGTAACCAAGGTTGTTAAAGGTGGTCGCCGTTTCCGTTTTGCTGCGTTAGTTGTTATTGGAGATAAGAAAGGCCGTGTTGGTTTTGGTACTGGCAAGGCTAACGAAGTACCTGATGCAATTAAGAAGGCAATCGAAGATGCTAAAAAGAATTTATTCGTAGTTCCTATTGTTGGAACTACTATCCCTCACACAGCTATCGGTAATTTCGGTGCAGGATCCGTATTGATTCGCCCTGCTACAGAAGGTACTGGTGTTATCGCTGGTGGACCAATCCGTGCCGTTCTTGAATTGGCAGGTGTAAATGATATCCTAACTAAATGTTTGGGGTCACGTACACCAATCAATATGGTTCGTGCAACTGTTGAAGCCCTTAAGAGTCTAAAAACAGTAGAACAAGTCGCACAACTTCGTGATCTAAAACGCGAAGAAGTACGCGCTTAGAGGAGGCTTGTATGAAGTTACATGAATTAAAATATACTGAAGGCGCTCGTCAAGATAGCAAGCGCTTAGGTCGTGGACAAGGTTCCGGCCAAGGTAAAACAGCTGGTAAAGGTCACAAAGGTCAAGGAGCTCGCTCCGGTGGCGGTGTGGCTCTAGGTTTTGAAGGGGGTCAAACTCCTATTTACCGTCGTATTCCAAAGCGTGGATTTACGAATGTAAACCGTGTTGAATATGCAATCGTAAATGTTGAACAACTTAACCGTTTCGAAAATGGTGTAGAAGTTTCTCCAGAACTATTGATTGAAGCTGGATTAGTTAAAAAAGAATACAATGGAATTAAAATCCTAGGCGTTGGAACTTTAGAAAAGAAGTTAACTGTAAAAGCACACAAATTTTCTAAGTCCGCTGTTACTTTGATTGAACAAGCAGGCGGAAAAGTAGAGGTCATCTAGAATGATCAAGACTTTCGTCAATCTGTTTAAACAAAAGGATATTCGTAAGAAGATTTTCTTCACACTCGCAATGTTGTTTGTGTTCAGACTAGGTGCAGGTATTCCTGTACCTTTAGTCGATACTGAAGCTTTGTTAGCGGGTGTTGCTGATAACTCAGTCTTGGGGATTATGAACCTATTAGGTGGTGGAGCGCTTCAACGTTTCTCTGTCTTCGCAATGGGGGTTGGTCCTTATATTACCGCGAGCATTATCATTCAACTTCTAGCGATGGATGTTGTTCCTTCATTAACAGAAATGGCTAAGTCTGGGCAACAAGGTAAGAAACAGATGGATAAGATTACACGCTATTTAGCGGTATTCTTAGCGATGTTTCAAGCATTTACCCTTACCTATGCTTTCGATGTTAACTACGGATTACTTCAAGAACCAACAATTGCAAACTTTGTATATGTTTCAGTTGTTCTAACAGCTGGTACAATGTTCTTGTTGTGGATTGGTGATCGTATCTCAGCGTTTGGTATTGGAAATGGTATTTCTATTATCATTTTCGCAGGTATCGTATCGCGTATTCCGTTTGATTTCTCAACAATGTTTAAAACTTTGGTTGACACAAGTAGTAATGCCGCATTGTTTAGTGGAGTAATTAACTTCTTCATCTATACTGTTATGTATGTTGCGATTATTGTATTGGTTATCTTCATGCAACAAGCTGAACGTAAAATTCCAATTCAATATACATCAAGCAATCTTCGTAAAGGTAAAAATGATGTTACTTACTTACCGTTAAAAATCAACTCTGCTAGTGTTATTCCTGTTATCTTTGCTTCTGCAGTGATGACAGCACCAGCAACTGCATTTAGTTTTTTCTCACAAACTCAAGGACTTTATCAATTCTTCTCTGATATCTTCAATTTCCAAAAACCATTGGGATTGGCTATCTATGCAATATTGATTCTAGTCTTTACCTTCTTCTATACCAACTTACAAGTTGATCCGGAGAAGATTGCTGAGAACCTCGGTAAACAAGGAACTTATATTCCAGGGATTCGCCCAGGTACTGAAACAAAGCAGTATTTATCAAAAGTATTAAATCGTATCACTGTGTTAGGGGCTTTATTCCTAGTCTTTATCGCGGTTCTACCTTATTTATTACCAATGGTTACTGATTTACCGAATACAATTTCTGTAGGTGGTACAGGTATCATTATCGTGGTTGGGGTAGCGCTAGAAACGATGAAAGATTTAGAAGGACAAATGACTCAGAAAGTATATCGTGGCTTCATTAACTAGGAGGGATGTATGAACATACTCATTATGGGTGCTGCCGGAAGCGGTAAAGGAACAATGGCTCAATTGATTATTCAAAAGTATGCCATACCACATATTTCTACAGGGAATATGTTTCGTTCGCACATGTATGCTAATACACCACTTGGACTTGAAGCGCGTAAGTATATTGATGAGGGTCGTTTAGTTCCAGATGAAGTTACGATTCAAATGATTCAAGAACGTTTGCTTGAACCAGATTGTTTAAAGGGCTATCTACTTGATGGTTATCCAAGAACATTGGTTCAAGCGCAAGCGTTTGAGGATATAGCGAAGCAGATTGATCGTCCTGTACAAGCGGTTATTAACCTAAAAGTGCAATTAGATGATTTAGCTGAACGCGTCACAGGTCGTCGTGTATGTGAAAAGTGTGGAGCAATCTTCCATATCAAGCAACAACCACCAAAAGTTGAAGGTGTTTGTGATGTGTGTGGTGGAACGCTTGTTCACCGTTCGGATGATACCGTACACCAATTGGGTGTTCGTCTCAAAGAACATGTTACATTAACACAACCTGTATTAGATTTCTATGCCAAAAAAGGTTTAGTTTATGATATTGATGCTTCTCGTTCAATCGAATCAGTATTTGCGGATATTGATAAGATATTGGAGAACTTACGATGATTACACAAAAATCTAAGCGAGAAATCGAACTCATGCGTAAAGCAGGAGAAATTGTTGCCTTAGCTCACCAAGCGGTCGCGAAAGCAATTAGACCTGGTATTACTACCTACGAGATTGATCAAATCGTAGAAAAAGTAATCTTGGATAACCAGGCTACACCATCGTTTAAAGGATACAACGGATTTCCATCCGCTACCTGTACTTCAGTTAATGATGTATTGGTACATGGTTTTCCTGGTAAACAAATCTTAAAAGAAGGTGATATAATATCCGTTGATATAGGCGCTTGTTATAAAGGTTATCATGGAGATAGTGCTTGGACATATGCTGTTGGTAAAGTTTCAAAAGAAGCTGAACATTTAATGCATGTGACTGAACAAAGTCTTTATGAAGGCTTAAAAGCTGTCAAGGCAGGTGTACATTTGTCTGATGTGTCCAACACAATCGGGGAGTATGTTTATTCCTTCGGTTATAGTGTACCGTACGAATATACCGGGCATGGCATCGGCGCAAATCTACATGAAGATCCATCCATTCCAAATTATGGTCCTAAAGGAAGAGGCCCCATCCTAAAAGCGGGAATGACCTTAGCGATTGAACCGATGGTTCATCGCGGCAAACCTTTTACCAAAGTTATGGATGATGATTGGACTGTTAAGACAAAAGATGGATCACTAGCAGCTCATTATGAACATACTGTTCTAGTGACAGAAGATGGGTGTGAAATCTTAACCACCATCTCAAAGGAGGAAACTTTACTGAATGGGTAAACAAGACGTTATAGAAATAGAAGGCGTAGTAGAGAAAGTTCTACCAAATGCGACCTTCGATGTGAAATTAACAAACGGGCATACGCTAAAAGCCCACGTTTCTGGTAAAATCCGCATGCATTACATTCGCATTTTACCAGGTGACCGCGTCACCGTTGAAATTTCGCCGTATGATTTAACACGTGGGAGAATTACATTTAGACACAAGTAGTGTCAAGGAGTGACAAGTATGAAAGTTAGACCATCAGTCAAACCCATATGCGACAAATGCCGAGTCATCAAACGTAAAGGTCGCGTAATGGTTATTTGTGAGAATCCGAAGCACAAACAACGTCAAGGATAATAGGAGGAACATAGAAACATGGCTCGTATAGCAGGTATTGATATTCCACGCGATAAACGTGTAGTAGTATCACTAACATATGTTTATGGAATCGGCCGTCCTTTGGCTGAAAAAATATTGGAAACAACACAAATTTCTGAAGATATCCGCGTTAAAGACTTGACAGATGACCAAGTCAACGCGATTCGTAAAGAAGTTGACAAAATTAAAGTAGAAGGTGACTTACGTCGTGAAATTAACTTAAACATCAAACGTTTGATGGAAATTGGTTCATATCGTGGATTACGTCATCGTAAAGGTTTGCCAGTTCGTGGACAAAGAACACGTACGAATGCTCGTACGCGTAAAGGACCACGTCGTACTGTGGCGAACAAGAAGAAATAGGAGGATTGAAACATGGCAACAAAACCAGCAACACGTAAACGTCGTGTACGTAAGAATGTCGCTCGCGGTGTAGCACACATTCATTCTACCTTCAACAACACAATCGTAACAATTACGGATGAACAAGGTAATGTAATTTCTTGGTCTAGTGCAGGTGCATTAGGTTACAAGGGATCTCGTAAATCAACACCATTCGCAGCTCAACAATGTTCTGAAGCAGCAGCGAAAGCAGCTGTAGATCACGGAATGCGTACTGTTGAAGTTTTAGTTAAGGGCGTAGGTCCAGGAAGAGAATCTGCTGTTCGTAGCTTACAAACTGCAGGTTTAAATATCACTGTTATCAATGATATTACACCAATTCCACATAACGGATGCCGTCCACCTAAACGTCCACGTGGTTAGGATTTAATGAGGAGGGACCGAAATGCAAAAATTTGAACGTGCACAATTTGAAATAAAAGAATATGTAGAATCCAATCACTACGGAAAGTTTGAAGTTCAACCTTTAGAACGTGGTTTTGGTACAACGATCGGCAATGCATTAAGAAGAGT
Organism: uncultured Erysipelotrichaceae bacterium; assembly: GCA_964457525.1. Classification (GTDB taxonomy): domain Bacteria; phylum Bacillota_I; class Bacilli_A; order Erysipelotrichales; family Erysipelotrichaceae; genus UBA2212. The sequence goes on from CAYWGS010000014.1 coordinate 18,364, forward strand.
GTTACTCTCCTCGTTACCGGGAGCAGCGGTTTATTCTGTCAAAATTGAAGGCGTATATCACGAATTCACCTCAATTCCTGGTGTCGTGGAAGATGTCACCAATATTATTCTAAATTTAAAAGACTTGATTCTAATGATCAGTGATGATGAAACTTACACACTTCGTATTAATGCGAAGGGTAGTAAAGTTGTGACTGGTGGAGACATTGAATGTCCTGCTAACGTTGAAGTCTTAAATAAAGACTTAGTTATCGCAACATTAGAAGAAGGCGCAATTCTTGAAATGGAAATGAAAGCGAAAAATGGCCGTGGCTATGTTTCTGCTGATCAAAATAAGAGCCTACATCAAGGTGCTTCTCAAGGAATTGGAACGATTTATACAGATTCCATCTATACACCAATCAAGCGTGTTAGTTACAATGCGGAACCTACACGTGTTGGTCAAGATGCGAAGTATGATAAATTAATTATGGAAGTTTGGACCAATGGTTCAATTACTCCACAATCATCAATTGCGTTAGCAGCTCGTATTTTAACGGATCACTTGGATTTATTCAGTGATATCAATGATCAAGTTGCGTCAATGGATTCAGTAATTAAAGAATCTACAAATGAAAATACCAATAAAGGTATGGTCATGATGATTGAAGACTTAGACTTATCTGTACGTTCATACAACTGTTTGAAACGTGCTGGTATTCAAACTGTGGACGAATTAACACAACGCAGCGAAGATGAAATGATGCGTGTTCGTAACCTCGGTAAGAAGTCATTAAAAGAAGTTAAAGAAAAACTTATCGACATGGGCCTCGGCTTCAAGGTCTATGATTAAGGAGTGAAATAAGCACTATGGAAAATCGTAAATTTGGACGTAATGCCGATCACCGCGTAGCAATGTTGCGTAACTTGGCAACAAGTTTAATTGTTAACGGTAAAATTGAAACAACTGAAATGAAAGCTATGGACTTACGTTCTGTCGTGGATGAATTAATCACCATCGCAAAACGTAATGACTTACATGCTCGTCGTCAAGTTGCGGCTTACTTAAGAGATGTCGTTGCTGACAAGAAAACGGGTCAAACAGCACTACAAAAATTGTTTGACGAAATTGCACCAAAGTATGCTGACCGTAATGGTGGTTATACTCGTGTAATGAAAACAAGTGTTCGTCGTGGGGATGCAGCCCCTATGGCAACGATCGAGTTGGTATAGAAAACTGGGGAGCATCTGCTCCCTTTTCTTATTATGTTGGATCTAGATAAACTTAGAGAATCAGCACTAAAGGACAATGTCCCGATTATGCAAGAATCGGGCATTTTGTATTGTCAGACATTTATTCAAGAGAAGAATATTCAATCAATTCTGGAAATTGGAACTGCTGTTGGGTATTGGAGCTTAAGAATGGCTTCACTCAATAACACAATTCAAATAAGAACAGTTGAATATAGTGAAGAGCGCTATGAACAAGCAATTCAAAATGTAAAACAAGCTAATAAAGAGAAACAAGTAATTTGTTATCACATGGACGCAAAAGACTATCAACCAGATACCATGTTTGATTTAATCTTTTTAGATGGTCCAAAAGCTCAACATAAGAACTATTTTAATAAGTTAATACCTTATTTGAATCCCAATGGATATATCATTGTCGACAACATGGCGTTTCATGGTCATGTAGAAAATCGATCAAACTTATCCCATCGTCGAGGATTACAGAAAATGGTTAATAAAATCGCGAAATTTCAAGACTGGATAATCAATCACCCAGATTATGTCACCATGCAACAAGACATTGCGGATGGTATTTTAGTTATATGGCGAAAATACCCAGATGTTTCAAGATGTGATATGATTACAAAAGGAGAATAACGATGAAAACATTATTAAAGTTAGTGACTCTTTCTGTAGCAGCAGCTGTTGCTTATAAAGTTTATGAACAAAATAAGAAAAAACAAGAAGATGCAAAAGTAATAGTTCCGATAGAACGAAAATCTAGCGATCTACCAGAACTAAATATTGAAACAAAATTAGATAGTGGATTAATTCAAAGCTATAAAGTACAAGCTAAAGTTATGATGGATTCATATCCATCCGGAAAATTAATTGATCTTATTCATACAGTAACATTTGCTGAACAAGAACAATTAAATCGTTTTATAAAAACAATTCAAGAATTATCAATCGACCATGAAGTAAACATGGACAATTTAAGCATTAACCTAAAAGAAACCATTCATACAGATGTCCAAGAAGCATTTAATCATATTATCAAAATAGCGGATATGAGTTCTGAAAACAATGGTCTTTATCATGGATGGGTTTTTGAGAATCTTAAATAGAATGTGAGGACTATGAATCCAATAGAAGTAAAAGATTTAAGTTTTTCTTATGATCAACACCTTGATGTCGTAAAAGACGTCTCTTTTAGTGTAGAACGCGGAAGCTATACGACACTCATTGGTCACAATGGAAGCGGTAAAAGTACAATCGCAAAATTAATTATTGGTTTATTAGAGAAGGAACAAGGTTCAATTCTAATTGATGGACAAGAACTTAATAATGATACAGTAGAAACCATTCGTAGAAAAATTGGGATTGTTTTCCAAAATCCTGATAACCAATTTATCGGCGCAACTGTTCGTGATGATATTGCGTTTGGATTAGAAAACCATCAAGTACCATCCAATGAGATGGATCCAATTATTGAAAAATATGCTTCAGAAGTTGGAATGACTGAATATCTTGATCATGAACCAACACGATTATCGGGTGGGCAAAAACAAAGAGTTGCGATTGCAGGAATTCTTGCGATGAAACCTGAAATCTTAATCTTAGATGAAGCAACATCCATGTTAGATCCTGAAGGTAAAGAAGAAATAAATGCTTTAGTTAAACAATTACATAAAGAGAATAATATGACGATTTTATCCATCACACATGATGTCGAAGAAGTTATGCAGAGTGATCATGTTATTGTGATGTATGAAGGACGTATTATTAGAGATGGACTTCCCAGTCAAGTCATGTTAAATGAACAAGAACTTGTACGTTTAAAATTAGATGCGCCATATAGTGTTAAACTCGCAAATGAATTATCTAAACTTGGAATAAAAGTTAAGAATTCTTGGAATATGGAAGGGATGGTGGATGAGTTATGCCAATTGCTTTTGAAAAAGTAAACTATATATATTCGCCAAAGACTCCATTTCAATATGAAGCACTGAAAAGTATCGATTTAGCCATCGAGATTAATAAGATTACCGCAATTATTGGCCCTACTGGTAGTGGTAAGAGTACCTTAGTCCAACATCTTAATGCATTACTTGTACCGACTTCAGGAACGGTATATATTTTAGATCGTGAGTTGAGTTCCAATCAAAAGAACAAAGACTTAAAATCACTAAGACAACGTGTTGGTTTAGTATTTCAGTTTCCAGAATATCAATTGTTCGAAGAAACTATTTTAAAAGATGTGATGTTTGGTCCATTAAACTTTAAAATGACTGAAGAAGAAGCTCGTCAAAAATCAATGACTGCTCTAACCATGGTTGGATTAGATCAATCCTATTATGATCGTTCTCCACTCGATATTTCTGGTGGTCAAAAGAGACGTGTAGCGATTGCGGGTATTTTAGCCATTAATCCAGATGTTTTAGTCTTAGATGAACCAACTGCAGGACTTGATCCTCAAGGCGCAAAAGCCATGATGGAATTATTTGTAGAACTTAATCGTAAATATAACAAAACAATTTTAATTGTTACGCATGATATGGATCATGTGTTGAATTATTGTGATAACGTAGTCGTGATGAAGAAGGGTGAAGTTGTTACTCACCAACAAGTTAATGATTTCTTCTTTAAAGGTGAGTCTGTAGAAGATATCGAAATGACACTCCCTCAACGATTACGTGTCGTTGAAGCACTTAGACAAAAGGGCTTTAAACTAGATTCAAAAATATCCAATATTCAAGATTTAGCTCAAGCAATTAAAAAGGAGATACGCCATGAATAATATAGCACTTGGTCGTTATTTGCCTTTAAATTCTATCGTTCACAAAATGGATCCACGTTATAAATTAGTTGCGATGTTAATCTTAATGGTCGCAATCTTCTTCCCATCTGGATACATAGGTTATGCGATTATTGGAGCATTTGTTTTATTCTCATTATTACTAGCGAAGTTAAATCTCAAAATGATTCTACGTGCAATGAAACCTATGTTATTTATGTTGGTATTTCTAACCTTTGTAAATACATTAGTTTTAAGAACTGGTTATGTTCTTATTGACCTATTCGGTTTTAAGATCTACAGTGATGCAATATTCCAAACACTCTATATTACAATTCGTTTATTGCTCATGATTATGGTCACAACCATTCTTACTGCTACCACAAAACCTCTTGATTTAACCTTAGCCATAGAAGATTTATTTGCTCCATTAAAACGTTTTGGATTCCCTGCACATGAAATTGCGATGATGATTTCAATTGCTTTACGTTTTATCCCAACATTAATTGATGAAACGAATCGTATTATGAAAGCACAAGCATCACGTGGTGTTGATCTAAAAGAAGGTACATTCAAAGAAAAGATTATGGCAATATTGTCCCTTATTGTTCCTCTTTTTGTATCAAGTTTCCAACGTGCTGAAGAGTTAGCAGATGCAATGGAGGCAAGAGGCTATATTCCTTCTGCCACAAGAACACGCTATAAACAACTTAAACATACCTTAAAAGATTGGATTATGATGCTTTGTGTTCTTACCGTACTTGGAAGTGTAATATGGATAAGTCTATAAAAAGAGTTTTGTGCACTGTGATGTATCATGGAGCACATTATTCTGGTTGGCAAGTACAGGACAATAAACCCTCAATCCAATCAACTATACAAGGGGTATTGAGTCGTATGCATCACCATCCAGTTAAGATTGCAGGATCGGGTCGTACAGATGCTGGCGTTCATGCGTTTGGACAATGTTTTCATTTTGATACGGATTTAGATTTAAGTGAAGAACGTTGGGTTATTGCGATAAATAGTCAACTCCCTAAAGACATTAAAATATTGGAAGCTAAATTTGTATCGAAACAATTTCATGCTCGATACAGTGCTGTTTCTAAGCGATATGATTATTTGATTTCTAAAGAAGAAGTAAATCCTTTTAGTTATCAAACACATTTAAGTGTTACAAAAGAACTTAACTATCATGCGATGAATCAAGCAATCAGTGTTTTGATTGGAACGCATGATTTTTCAAGTTTCTGTTCTAATTCATTTGAAGAAATGCCAAATCAAGTTCGAACACTAATGCACTTTGAATGCATGGATGAAGGAGAACAAATCCGATTTGTGTTAATCGGAAATGGGTTCCTACGATACATGGTTCGAATGTTGGTTGCGGTTGTGCTCGATGTTGGACTAGGTAAATTAAAGGTTAAAGATGTTCAAGAGATTCTAGATAAGAAAGATAAACGTGCCTATAGTGGGATCGTAGATTCATGTGGTCTATATCTTATGGAAGTGCATTATGATGAGGAATAGATATGATTAAGACAAATTACCACACCCATACAACAAGATGCAAACATGCGGAAGGTTTGGATGAAGAATATGTATTAGCAGCCATACAAGCTGGATTAACAGAAATTGGATTCTCAGACCATGCGCCATGGCCTAAACATCCATTAGAGCATCATAGTATTAGAATGGAACTATCTGAGTTTCCAGATTATGTTCAATCAATCAAACGTCTACAAAGACAGTATGCCAAGAAGATTAAGATTAACATAGGTCTTGAATCTGAATATTATCCTGATCGTATGGATTTCATGAAAAACTTAATGAATGACACACCTTTAGATTATTTAGTATTTGGTAATCATTTCCATCACTATGAAGCACGTGGACGTTACTATGGTAATTATGGGGATACACAAAATTTACTTAAACATTATAAAGAAGACTCAATCAATGGATTGAGAACAGGACTGTTCCGTATCTTTGCACATCCTGATTTATTTGTAAGATCCATTAATGATTGGAATCAAGAGGTAGAAGAGATGTGTCGTGAGATTATTCTTTG
>CAYWGS010000015.1:0-23170 GCA_964457525.1 uncultured Erysipelotrichaceae bacterium
GAATTGAAAGAAGAATAAAGAATATAAATTGTTTCTGCATATATTTCCCTCTAAACTCAGTATAGTGTAAAAAATGAATAAATTCAAAGTAAGATAAAAAAACTGTTAACTAAGTTAACAGTTTAATTCATTATTCAGCTTTTCCTTCAGAACCTAATACATTCTTAATCTTGTGTGCAACTAAACTCTTAATGTTAGCACGAGCAGGTTTTAAGTAAGTACGTGGATCGAATACATCTGGTTTTTCAGTGAATACTTTACGAATACCAGCTGTGAATGCTAAACGTAAGTCAGAGTCGATATTGATCTTACATACTGCAGAACGAGCTGCTTGACGTAACATATCTTCTGGAATACCGATTGCATCTTGTAAGTTACCACCGTTTTCTTGGATGATCTTAACGTATTCTTGTGAAACGCTTGATGCTCCGTGTAAAACGATTGGGAAGTTAGGTAAACGACGTGTGATTTCATCTAAGATATCAAAACGTAATTGTGGTTCTTGACCAGGTTTGAATTTGAATGCACCGTGGCTTGTTCCAATTGCGATAGCAAGTGAGTCAACACCAGTACGTGATACGAATTCAATAACATCATCAGGGTTAGTGTAGCTGTGGTGTTCAACATTAACTTCATCTTCAACTCCAGCTAATTGGCCTAATTCACCTTCAACAGTGACGCCATGAGCATGAGCGTATTCAACAACTTTCTTTGTTAATGCGATATTGTCTTCAAATGATAAATGGGAACCATCGATCATGACAGAAGTAAATCCACTGTCGATACAAGATTTACATAATTCAAATGTATCTCCATGATCTAAGTGTAAAGCGATAGGAACATTACTTGTTTCAACAGCTGCTTCCACTAATTTTTTTAGATATACTGGGTTAGCGTAATCACGAGCTCCTTTTGAAGCTTGTAAAATAACAGGTGACTTCAATTCATTTGCCGCTTCGACGATCGCTTGAACGATTTCCATGTTGTTAACATTGAAAGCACCAATAGCGTATCCGCCTTCGTAGGCTTTTTTAAACATTTCTTTGGTTGATACTAAAGGCATATTTCTTTTCCTCCTGGTCTTATTGTAACGCAATTCGATTTTCTTTGATAGCAAAAAACTCTAAATATGCGCACTCATTGTATTATAAATAAAAATTGACTATAATTAAAGGGTTAAAAGGAGTTCTCATATGAATAAAGAAAAAGTATTAGTAGAAGTATCTGCACGTCATGTGCATGTAACAAAAGAACATTTAGAAATTTTATTTGGTCCAGGTCATGAATTAACCCCTAAAAAGGATTTATCTCAACCTGGTCAATATGCTGCAGCTGAAAGAGTTGACTTAGTTGGACCACGTTCCACAATTAAGGGTGTAAGTATTTTAGGACCATGTCGTAATGCATCTCAAGTTGAAGTATCTTTATCCGATGCACGTACATTAGGCTTAAGCGCAATGATTCGTGAATCCGGAAATATTCAAGGTACAACAGGGATTGAATTGGTTGGTCCTGCAGGTAGTGTAACATTAACTGAAGGTTTAATCGTAGCGAAACGCCATGTACACTTAACACCAGAGGCAGCTGCTGCTCAAGGTGTTACAAATGGTCAAGTTGTAAGTGTAAAGATTGAAACAGACGATCGTTCAATGACATTTGGTGACGTTGTGATTCGTGTCAGTGAAAAGTTCTCACCTGCAATGCACATTGATACCGATGAAGCAAATGCGGCTGCTATTAGCTCCACAGCTTGGGGCGAGATTATAACAAACTAACCGATTATTCGGTTTTTTAATGATGACGATGCATCCAATAAATAAAAAAGAAATGATGGAAAGAGGCTGGGATTCAGTCGATTTCGTCTTGGTAAGTGGGGATGCTTATGTCGATCATCCTTCCTTTGGTGCTGCCATCATAGCACGAGTATTAGAAGCGTATGGTTTTACGGTTGCGATATGTCCTCAACCGGATTGGAAAAAAGAGGATGATTTACTTCAATATGGTAAACCAAATTTAGGGTATATGGTTACAGCAGGGAATATTGATTCAATGGTGAATCACTATTCTGTTAATAAAAAAAGAAGAATAAAAGATAACTATACGGATAATGGTGTTATGGGTAAGCGCCCAGATCGAGCAACCATTGTATATAGTCAATGGATTCGTAAAGTTATGCCAGGTGTTCCAATTATTATCGGTGGAATTGAAGCGTCACTACGTCGTTTAGCACATTATGATTATTGGGATGATACCATTCGTAATTCGATACTAATGGATTCTACAGCGGATTTACTTATTTATGGCATGGCTGAGAATAGTGTGATCGAAGTTGCGGAAGCGATGCGATCTGGAATTGCGATTGAAGATATTACATATATCCGTGGTACAGTTTGGAAAACAAAAACCAAAGAACTACCAAGTGATGCGATTATATTACCTACTTTCGCGGAGATTAAGAAAGATAAAGATAAATTTATCGATAGTTTCGTGATTCAGTATCGTAATACCGATGCATTTACTGCTAAACCACTTGTTGAGATGGTTGGGAATGTGGCGGTCGTACAAAATAAACCAAGTTTTGCATTAAAACAAGAAGAAATGGATTGGGTCTATGGATTACCATTTACTCGATTAATACATCCATCCTATACTGAAATTCCAGCGATAGAAGAAGTACAATTCTCACTCATCAGTAATCGTGGATGTTTCGGTTCGTGTAACTTCTGTGCACTTACTGCACATCAAGGTAGAATGATTAGTAGTCGTAGTGCTGATTCTTTGGTAGAAGAAGCGACGAAAATCACACAGATGAATAACTTTAAAGGCTATATTCATGATGTTGGTGGACCTACGGCTAACTTTAATCAAGTTTCATGTCAGAAACAGTTAAAATATGGAACATGTCAAACCAAAGAATGTTTGCACCCTGAACCATGTAGACAACTTGAAGTAAGTCATTCTGCTTATCTTCAAACGTTAAGACGATTGCGTGCACTACCAAATGTTAAGAAAGTATTCGTTCGATCTGGGATTCGTTATGATTATCTCATGTATGATAAGGATGAGACATTCTTCGATGAGCTTGTTCAATATCATATCTCAGGTCAATTAAAAGTTGCGCCTGAACATATATCGGATCGAGTTCTTGATTTAATGGGAAAACCTAAACGTCAATTATATGAAGCGTTTGTAAGTAAGTATGAAAAGAAGAATAAAGAGTTTAATAAGAATCAGTTCTTAGTTCCATATATGATTTCTTCTCATCCAGGAAGTGAGTTAAAAGATGCGATTGAATTAGCCTTGTATCTTAAGAAAATTAAGCATACTCCTCAACAAGTTCAAGATTTTTATCCAACACCATTCACAGTAAGTACATGCATGTACTATACGGAAAAGAATCCATTTACAAAAGAAAAGGTGTATGTTGCGAAGAATCCCAAAGAAAAAGCATTGCAACGTGTGTTATTACAATACACGTATCCACAGAATCAAACACTTGTATTTGAAGCGCTTAAACAAGCCAATCGTTTGGATTTAGTTGGATTTGGTTCACACTGTTTGATTAAACCATTAAGACAAGAATCGGTGAATCGTTCTAGAGAAGTTTCAGGTAGACAACGAAAAGGAAATCATTAATTGTGATGATTTAAGGATAATCTTGAATAAGCCTTTATTTTGAGCAATTAAACTATTAGAATAAACATATATGCGACACATCTTTATTATCAATCCAAAGTCTGGAAACAAACAGGCAGTAACGTATATTCCACTCATCGAGGACTATTTTAAATCGAATCCAAATGATTTTGAAGTACTGTTAACTGAATATCCAGGACACGCAACAGAACTCGCAAGGAAGTATACAAAAGAAGATGGAGTTTGTGTCTATTCTCTTAGTGGAGATGGTACAGCAAACGAAGTATTAAATGGATTGAATGAAGGTGTTACACTAGCAATTTTACCGCTTGGGACAGGTAATGATTTTACTCGTATGTTTCAAGTTCCTGAAATGTCAATGGAACGATTGATTATAGAAACAATTGAAGGCAAAGAATGTTTAGTGGACTATGGGATGTCCAATTACCGTAAGTTCTTGAACTGTTCAACTATGGGATTAGATGCGGATATTGGAATCTTGGCACATGAATGGAAAATGAAATACCCATTCTTAGGAAGTTTCTCTTATATTATCGCTATCTTTCCTTTGTTAATTCATCGTAAACCACTTGAATTCACTGTGAGAATGGATGATAAAACCTTTAAGGTAAAATCTCTCTTAACAGCGGTTATGAATGGACAATTCTATGGAGGTGGTTTTATTCCGACTCCCATGGCATCCATTCAAGATGGTTATTTAGATTTATGTATTATTCAAGATACCAATTTACTCAGAATATTGACCTTATTACCACGTTATAAAAAGGGATTGCATATCAATGAAGATATTGTAAGTTTCTATAAGGTTAAGAAGTTCAATCTTGTTAGTGAAAGAGAAATAAGTACGCAGTGTGATGGAGAAGTATATCCTGAGATTGAGATTGATTTTAGGATTGTAGAGAAAGGGCTTAGACTAAGAGTTCCAAAAGAAAGCTTGTTGGAGGAAGCACCATGATCTTAGAAAATGAAAATATTTATTTAAGAGTCGATTTGCATGCGGCTGAGATGCATTCATTGGTCGATAAGCATAGTGGTAAAGAATGGATCTGGAATGCTAATCCTGCATTCTGGGGACAACGTAATCCAATCTTATTTCCAATGGTAGGTTCTACCTATGATCAGAACTTACACATCGATGGAAATCAGTATCAAATGGGTAACCATGGATTTACTCGTCATGCGAACTTTGATTGTGTAGAGGCTACAGATTCAAAGATCGTATTACGATTTGAATCGTCTGATCATACGATGTCTCAATTTCCGTATGAATTTAAGTTAGAAGTTGAATATCGTTTACATCCAAAGCATCTTGATATTGTTTATCGCATTACGAATGAATCTGATCGTACAATGCCATTTAATTTTGGGTTACATCCTGCTTTCTTGCATTCAAATAATGGTGAGGATGGATCAATTCCAGTCGAATTCTTTGGGGTTGAATCTCAATTACCTCAATCCATTCTTAAGCAAGGTACAAATCAAATACTTGAGTTTACCGATGCATTCTTTAAAGAAGTTCCAACTTTAATATTAGATCATGTAAAATCGAATTTTGTTCGATTACATGACAAGAATGATTATCTTGATGTAAGTGTATTTGGCTATCGTTGGTTAGCGTTCTGGAAGAAACCTAAGGCGAATTTCCTTTGTATTGAGCCTTGGTATGGTCATGATGACTTTGAACCGTTTTATGGAGAGTTCAAGGATCGTGAAGGAACCTTATTCTTAGACTCAAAGAAAATATTTACAACATCGTATCAAATTATCCCGAAGGGCAATAAAGGAGAGAAACATGTTTAAAGTGTATGTTTATGATGATTATGAAGGTGTAAGCCAAAAAGCATTTGAAGTGATGGAAGAAATCATTAAGCAAGGCAAGGTTACATTAGGGTTAGCGACTGGATCAAGTCCTGTAGGTTTATACAAACGTTTAGTTGAAGCGAACAAAAAAGGATTATCTTTTAAAGATGTTCAAACGTTTAACTTAGATGAGTATGTTGGTTTAAGCAAAAATCATGATCAAAGTTATTATCATTTTATGTTTGAACAACTATTCAAACATGTTGATATTGATGTAAATAATGTTCATCTTCCAAAAGGTGAAGGATCACTTGAAGAAGTTGCGGCAGAATATGAAGCAATGCTTGTTCAAAATCCTCTAGATATTCAATTATTAGGTGTTGGATCGAATGGACATATTGGATTCAATGAACCAGGCACAAGCTTTGATTCTACCGTTCATGTGGTTCGTTTAAAAGAAGAAACACGCCAAGATAATGCTCGTTTCTTTAAATCGATTGACGAAGTTCCTAACTTTGCGATTACAATGGGTATTCAAGATATTATGCGTGCTAAACAAGTATTATTAATTGCTTCTGGTAAGAATAAAGCAGTTGCGATTAAAGAAATGTTAGAAGGAAAGATTCGTGAAGATGTTCCATGTACGATTCTTCAAAAACACCATGATGTCATAGTTGTACTTGATAAGGAAGCAGCTTCTTTAATTAAACATGATTAAACTAATTGTTAGTGATTTAGATGGAACACTATTAACAAAATTTAAATCCATTACGAAAGAAAATCAAGAAGCACTAATTGAAGCCCAAAAACAAGGTTGTATATTAACTTTAGCTACAGGTCGTGGGTATGATAGTACTCAGCAATTTGTACCCATGTTAAAGATGGATCAATACAATGGTTATATGATCATGAATAATGGCCAACAACTAATTGATCTAAAAAACAATAAAACAACTGTAAATGGATATATCACAAAAGAAGATGCTAGAAAAATCCTAGCATTTGCACAAGAACATCAAATTCAATTAGTTATGGATGGCCCAAATGGTTTTGCCTTCTATTCTCCTGAGAATTTAAAAATCTATCGTGATATCTATCGTTTCTTGATTAAAGTTTTACCTCATTTTAAACCAATTCTTCGTCGTATCCATATCTTTAGTTTGTTTGGTTTCTTGAAATCTCAAGATGTTAAGATTATTAATAAACCAGAAGATATTGTCGATAACTATGATAAGGTAGGTTTATCCCATTACAAGATAAGTCTTGATAAAAGCATGGATGAGTTAAAAGCTGCCTTTAAAGATCATTATGAAGTGATGCGTGTCTCAGATAATTGGGTTGATATCAGTCCAAAGGGTATTACCAAGATTGTTGGTATTCGACAAATCATGGAAATCCATGGAATAAAAGAAGATGAAGTATTAACCATGGGTGACTCAGATAACGATGTGACAATGATTGAAGCCTTTCCTCACAGTGTTGCGATGGAAAATGCAAATGAGAAGATTAAATCACTTGCGAAGTATATGACCAAAACCAATTCTGAAAATGGTGTAGCACATGCGGTCAATCGTTTCGTTTTAAAAAAATGAGCATAAGTAGCGTATTTCGTATAGAATATTGATATACTCAAATCGATAAACAAGGAGGGTATTATGAAAGTTGTAAATACCGTAGAATTTGAATCAACAACAAAGAAGGGCATTACTTTAGTTGATTTCTCAGCTGAGTGGTGCGGACCATGTAAAATGATTGCGCCTGTGCTTGAACAATTATCAACAGAACTTGAAGGTAAAGTGAATATTATCAAGGTTGACGTGGATGTTGAGCAACAACTTGCACAGAAGTATAATGTTATGTCAATTCCAACTTTATTATTATTTAAAGAAGGAAATGTCATTGGTCAAGTCGTTGGATTCCAATCCAAAGCGATGTTAGAAAAGTTCATTCAAAGAGCGTATGTAGATTAAGAAGCTAAGGCTTCTTTTTTTTATGTTTTTAGATCAAATTACCATTGATAATTCTGTCACAATTTAATCTATAAATAATTCATTCAAATATTTAAATTATTAGTATTGCAATTGTGTGAAAAAGTCTTATAATGTTCTTTGTGTTTAGTATAAAACGCTAAATAGTTTAGTAAAACTAAACAGAGGACACAGATGGAAATTGGACAAAGAATTAAACAATTACGTACTCAGAACAAATTGACACTTGAAGAGTTAGCAAGCCGATGTGAGTTGAGCAAAGGTTTTATTTCACAGGTTGAAAGAGATCTTACTTCACCATCCATTGCGACACTAAGTGATATTGTGGAGGCGTTAGGTATCAATCTTGCTCAGTTCTTTAAGGAAGAGCGAGAAGAAAAGCTCGTCTTTACTCAAGAGGATTTCTTTATTGACGAGAAAGAGGAATGTACGATTCATTGGATTGTTCCAAATGCGCAGAAAAATGATATGGAGCCGATTTTACTGGATTTAAAACCTGGTCAGAAATCGGATATCATTTCACCACATAATGGAGAAGAGTTTGGTTATGTGTTGAATGGAAAAGTAAGTTTAGTTATCAATAATAAGAAGTATGTTGTAAAGAAGGGTCAGACCTTCTATATCAAAGGCTTACATGATCATTACATCTTAAATGATACGAAGTCTGATGCAAAAGTTTTATGGGTTTGTAACCCACCCATTTTCTAGGAGGCACTAATATGCGTAAATTAATTGAATTCCAAAATATCGTAAAAAGCTTTAATGATAGTTTAGTTTTAAAAGGAATTAACTTATCCATCCATGAAAACGAGTTTGTTACCTTACTTGGTCCAAGTGGTTGTGGTAAAACAACTTTACTAAGAATCTTGGGTGGTTTCATCCAACAAAATGAAGGGCATGTCTATTTTGATGATATCGAAATTAGTAATGTTCCTCCATACAAACGTGAGATTAATACGGTTTTCCAACGTTATGCATTATTCCCTCATATGAATGTGTTTGATAATGTAGCATTTGGATTACGTATTAAGAAACAAGATAAGAATACAATCGAACAAAAGGTTAAGAAGATGTTAAAGTTGGTTAACCTTGAAGGGTATGAAGATCGTCCAGTTACATTACTTTCTGGTGGTCAGCAACAACGTGTTGCGATTGCGAGAGCTCTAGTTAATGAACCAATGGTTTTATTACTCGATGAACCTTTAGGAGCACTTGATTTAAAACTTCGTAAAGAAATGCAGATTGAATTAAAGAAGATCCAACAAGAAGTTGGGATTACGTTTATCTATGTAACACATGACCAAGAAGAAGCATTAACGATGTCGGATACGATTGTAGTTATGAATGCGGGTGAAATCCAACAAATTGGTACACCGACTGATATCTACAATGAACCTGAGAATCGTTTTGTTGCGGATTTCATTGGTGAATCCAATATTCTTGAAGGGGTTATGTTAGAAGATTATAAAGTTAAGTTTGATGATCAAGTCTTTGAATGTATTGATTATGGTTTTGAAGATAACTTGGATGTAGATATTGTTTTACGTCCTGAAGATATTGATATCGTACCTATTGATATGGGTCGAATCAAAGGTGTGATTAAGTCAAGTTTATTTAAAGGTGTGCATTTTGAAGTAGTGGTTGAAACACCGTACCGTGAATGGATTATTCATACGACCGATAAAGTCGAGGTGGATAAGGAGGTAGGCTTACACTTCTTCCCTGAAGACATTCACATTATGTATAAGATGGGAACGTACTAATATGAAGGGATATGCAAGTTTAGTTAAACCGTATATCTTATGGATGTCGTTGTTTATCGTAGTGCCAATGTTATTAATTGTTCTCTATGCATTTACTGAACATGGTAACTCTTTGATGGCATTTCGATTCACTCTCGATAACTTCATGCGTTTCTTTGATCCTGTATTTATTAAAGTATTATTCAAGTCATTAGAAGTTGCGATTATTACAACCGTTCTCTGTATTATTATTGGTTATCCTATTGCTTACATCATTTCTAATACAAGTGAAAGAGCACAAACGTTACTTATCTTGTTAATTACATTGCCAATGTGGATTAATATGCTTGTTCGTACTTATGCTTGGATTAGTATCTTATCCGATGGTGGTATCTTAAATTCTATCTTACAGTTCTTTGGTTTTGAACCAATTAAGATGATGTATACCGATTTTGCAGTTATGTTAGGGATGGTCTACAACTTCCTACCGTTTATGATTATCTCAATTTATACCGTATTAGCAAAATTGGATCGTGCATTAATTCATGCTAGTCATGACTTAGGGGCGAATCCTATACAAACATTCTTAAGAATAGTACTTCCATTATCGATGCCTGGTGTTATTTCAGGGATTACCCTTGTATTCTTACCAGCGGTTAGTACCTTCGTCATTCCTAAGTTCTTAGGTGGTGGTCAGTACATGTTAATTGGTAACTTGATTGAAAACCAATTTATTACAGTCGGTGAATGGAACTTCGGTAGTGCAATTTCACTTATTATGGTGATTATTATTATGGGTTCTATGATTTTAACTCGTAAGATTGATCGTGATGCGTCTGACACTGCTAGTGTAGAAGGAGGTAAGCTATGGTAGGGATTAAAAAACATAACTATATTAAGTTCTTTACCTTATTCTTAGTCTTAAGCTTCTTCTATTTGCCAATTCTAAGTTTGATGATCTTCTCATTTAATGATTCGAGATCATTAACATCCTGGTCTGGTTTCTCTCTTCAATGGTATCAAGCTTTATTTGAAAACAGAGAAATGATGACAGCGATTACCACGACGATTACGATTGCGTTAGTATCTACAGCAGTTGCGACGGTTATGGGAACACTTGCGGCGATTGGTATTTCTAAATCACGTCGTTTGATTAAGGAACTTGTATTAAGTGTAAACAACTTTCCAATCCTTAATCCTGAAATTGTTACGGCGATTGGACTCATGTTGTTGTATTCTTCACTGAATGTTGAGAAGGGTTTTGTGACAATGTTGCTCGCTCATATCATCTTCAGTACACCCTATGTTATTCTAAGCGTATTACCTCGTTTAAGACGTTTAGACCCAGATATTGCGGAAGCAGCACTTGATTTAGGGGCAACTCCTTTACAAGCGTTGTGGAAGGTTATTGTGCCTATGATTATGCCTGGGATTGTATCCGGTGCACTCATTGCGTTTACAATGTCATTTGATGACTTCGTTATCTCTTACTTTGTAAGTGGTAATGGGGTTAAGAATATCTCTATCTTAGTGTATACGATGTCGAAACGTATTAATCCTACGATTAATGCATTATCTACAATCCTCGTCGTAATTATTACGATTGTATTATTGGTGGTAAATCTTTACCCTTATGTAGCCAAGAAAGAAATTAAGGAGGCAGAATGAAAAAATTAAGTATGCTAATCCTTGTCTTAGCATTTATGCTAGCAGGATGCAACAGTGAAACAAAAACATTAAAGGTATTTAACTGGGGTGTGTATATGGACTCAACCCTCATCGATGAATTTGAAGAAGAATACAACGTTAGAGTTGTTTATGATGAGTTTGATAGTAATGAATCCATGTATACAAAACTCATGAGTGGGGAGAAGTATGATGTGATTGTGCCATCGGATTATATGGTGCAACGTTTAATTGAAGAAAATCAATTACAAAAATTGGATAAGAGTGTTGTTAGTTTAGACAATGTTTTGCCAAATGTATTGAATCAAAGTTTTGATCCAAACAATGAATACAGTGCGCCTTACTTCTGGGGCAATGTTGGATTAATCTACGATACAACGCAAGTTGATGTAAATGATTTAAATGAAGGATGGAATGTTTTACTCAATCCTAAATATAAAGGGAAGATTTACTTCTATGATTCAGAGCGTGATGCATTCTTGGTTGCGCTAAAAGCGTTAGGCTATTCCGCTAATACAAAAGTCGATAGTCAACTCAATGAAGCATTTGATTGGCTTTCACAACTCAATACTACAATGGAACCAATTTATGTGACAGATGATGTTATTGATAATATGATTGCTGGAAATAAAGCGATTGCAGTGGTTTACTCCGGTGATGCGGCTTATATTTTAGATGAAAATGAAGATATGGCATTCTATGTCCCTGAAGAAGGAACAAATATGTGGGTTGATAGTATGGTTATTCCTGCCAATGCTGATAATCCTGAACTTGCAAATGCTTGGATTCAATTTATGTTAAGTGAAGATGCTCAAACACGTAATACACTTGAAGTAGGTTATTCTACTGTACATAAAGACGTTTGGGAAGCAATGATTTCAGATGAAGGGGATTATGCGGGTAATGAAGCGTATTCTGTTCGTCAAGGAAATTCAAAAGATGAAATATTTAAATATGACGAAGAGCTTAAAGTCAAAATGTCTGATTTATGGTTAAAAATTAAAGCTCAGTAAGGAAATAAATGAAAAAATTACTTTTATTAAGTTTAATTGCAGTATTTGCTCTTGTAGGTTGTTCTACAGCTGAAAAGAAGGTTTTAAAAGTCTATAACTGGGGTGCTTATATCGACGAAACAGTTATTTCTGAATTTGAAGATAAGTATGATGTACGAGTTATTTATGACAACTACGATTCTAATGAATTAATGTATACCAAAATTCAAAGTGGAGAATACTACGATATCTTAGTTCCAACCGATCACATGGTTGAACGTTTAATTGCGGAAGATTTCTTACAACCACTTGATTTATCACTTATCCCTAATCTATCAAATGTATATCCTGATTTACTCAATCGTCCATTTGATCCAAATAATGCTTACAGTGTCCCTTATTTCTGGGGTAACATTGGTATTATCTACAACACTCAAAACGTTGATGTGGCTGATTTAGAAGCAGAAGGATGGGATGTTTTAAAGAATCCTAAGTATGCAGATCGAATTTATATCTATGACTCAGCACGTGATGCATTCATGGTTGCTCAAAAAGCGTTAGGTTATTCAGTTAATACAACAGATGAAGCAGAGATCGAAGCAGCATTTGAATGGTTAAAAGACATGAATAGTACAACTCGTCCTATTTACATCGATGAAACCATCATTGACAACATGATTACTGAACAAAAAGACTTAGCAGTAGATTTCTCTGGTGATGCAGCTTATGTTATTTCTCAAAATCCAAATATGTCATTTTATGTTCCTGAAGAAGGTACTAATGTTTGGATGGATAGTATGATTATTCCTGCGAATGCTAAAGAAGTTGATTTAGCACACAAATGGATCAACTTTATGTTAGAAAATGAAGTTGCGCTTAAGAATACCATTTATGTTGGTTATACTTCTCCTGTGAAATCTGCATTTGAAACAGTTACAGGTGCAGGTGGCGATTATGAAGGTAATGTAGCGTATGCGCCTCGTATGGATAATCCATTGGATGAAGTGTATCAATACAATGATGCGTTGAAAGAAGTCTTAACAGACAAATGGACACGCGTTAAAGCACAATAGTTTATTAGAGGACAATGTCCTCTTTTTTTATCCCTAAAATAGAGTATAATGAATGTCGTAGTGAATGAAAAATGCAGTAATTTCTTTGAAATCGAACTTATTAAATTAAATTAAAAAAAACTTAAGTTTCATCTTGCAATTTAATCATAGTTTGCTATAATAAAAAGGCACCGTTTAAACGGTTCCTTAGCCAAGTGGTAAGGCAATAGACTGCAACTCTGTGACCGTCGGTTCAAATCCGACAGGAACCTCCAATGGGGATGTGGCGGAATAGGCAGACGCAACGGACTTAAAATCCGTTGATGGCAACATCGTGTGGGTTCAAGTCCCACCATCCCCACCATTGCATGTTTCAGAGAAGATTTTGGTGCCTTATACTTAGACTTTGCGCCTATAGCTCAATTGGATAGAGCGTTTGACTACGGATCAAAAGGTTGTGGGTTCGACTCCTGCTAGGCGCGCCATAAAAAACTCGGGATGTAGCACAGCTTGGTAGTGCACTTGATTTGGGATCAAGGGGTCGCAGGTTCGAATCCTGTCATCCCGACCATGCAATTTTTTATTTTACGGCGGGATAGCTCAGTTGGCTAGAGCAATCGGTTCATACCCGGTCGGTCGTGAGTTCGAGTCTCACTCCCGCTACCAATTTGGACCCTTAGCTCAGTTGGTTAGAGCTGCCGGCTCATAACCGGTAGGTCGTAGGTTCGAGTCCTACAGGGTCCACCACTTTATATGGAGGAATACCCAAGCGGTTTAAGGGACTAGTCTTGAAAACTAGCAGATGTGAGAGCATGCGTGGGTTCGAATCCCACTTCCTCCGCCATATCGCTTATTTCTAAATTTATATATTATACATCGCGGGGTAGAGCAGTCTGGTAGCTCGTCGGGCTCATAACCCGGAGGTCGTTGGTTCAAATCCTTCCCCCGCAACCAAATGGCTCTGTAGCTCAGTAGGTAGAGCAACGGACTGAAAATCCGTGTGTCGCCAGTTCAATTCTGGCCGGAGCCACCATTTATAAATGATCCTGTTGATGACAGGTTTTTTTATGCCTTGTTTAAAATACGGTATAATAGAGTCATGATATTTAATTAAGGAGGTTTTAAAAGTGGATTATTTCTTTGCGGCTGCGTCTGATATACCTGAGCATTTAAGATTAAGTTTATATGGACGAACACATTTATTGTGGTTGGGTGCTATAGCAATTTTCATTGTATTACTAAGTATTTTCTACACACGTTTAAAACCTTATCAAAGGAAACAGTTTAAAAAGACGTATGCCTTATTCATTTTGTTCTTTGAGTTATTAAGACAAATCATTTATTTAGTCTTAGGTCGATATGAATTAGGATTATTACCACTTCATTTATGTGGTTTAACAGAGTTCCTTATTTTCTTCCATGCGTTTACTAAGAATAAGATTATTAAAGAAAGTTTATATGCAATGGGAATCATTGGGGCACTTATGGCTCTATTATTTGCGGATTGGCTCATATATCCTCTATGGCATTTCCAATCAATCCATAGCTTTGTGATGCATGGCTTGTTGCTTGGTTATATTATCATGTTACTGTGGAGCCAAGAGTTAAGACCAAATTATAAATTACTACCACAAGTATTCATTCTGTTTTTCTTAATTTGTTTTGGATTATTCTACTTTAACAAACAATATGGAACAAACTTCTTCTTCCTTAACTATCCATCACCAGGGTCTCCACTTGTCATGTTTGAAGAGTGGGTAGGGAACCCAGGTTATATTGGTTTAACTGTTGTATTGTTACTGATTGTTTGGTTTATCATGTACTTACCATGGCGTATTGGCCGTAAATAAAGGAGTCTGTTATGGGCAAGGTTGATTTACATATCCATTCAAATTATTCGATGGATGGAGAGTATACCGTTCTGGAGTTATTTAAGATTGCGGAGGAAGCAGGAATTAGTTTAGCTGCGATTGCGGATCACGACAATATTGAAGCAGCACGTCAAGTTGAAACATATCGAACATATTCAAACATTAAATGGATTCCAGCGATTGAATGTACTTGTTTATACAATGATCTTGAATTACATATTTTAGGTTATGGAATTGATCCACATTTTTCTTGGTTTGATGATTTACATGCAAGAACTAAGAAAGCACACCGTGATATATTGAAACAGAGATTGGATGCATTGAATAAGATGTTTGAATTGAATTTAACCGTTGCGGATTTTGAGATATTCTTTGAAAAGAATGTCATGAATCCAAAGTTTATTTCGAAATATATTCTATCCAATCCTAATGCGGTTAATAATAAACGTTTAGCACCTTATGTTACAGGTTCCTATGTATCGCCAGCAAACACCCTATTCGTTCAACACACGATGGAATTTGGTAAAGAAGCATATGTTAAATGTGATTTACCAAGTTTAAATACGGTTATTGAACAGATACACAATGCGGGTGGTTTAGCTGTCTTATCGCATCCAGGAAATACGGTTAAAGAAGATTCATATTTATTGAATGAACTTGTACATTTAGGTTTAGATGGTATTGAAGCGTATAGTTCTTATCACAGTGAGTTTCAAAATGTCTATTATGTCGAATATGCATTACGTAGAAAGTTATTAATTACTTGTGGTTCAGATTATTATGGAAACAGTAAGAAATATATTAAGTTGGGGAATACACATTGCCCAATGAGTGAAGAAGAGATTCTAGAAGGGTTTAAGAGAAAAGGATTAGTACTATGAAAGTTGGTTTAGTGTCATTAGGATGTAGTAAAAATTTGGTGGATTCAGAGAATCTACTGGGATGGTTTAGGGCGAATGATTATACCGTTGTGTCCAATTTAAAAGAAGCGGATACAATCGTCATTAATACCTGTGGTTTTATTGAACCTGCAAAACAAGAAGGAATTGAAACCATACTTGAGTTAGCAGATTACAAGAAACACAATTGTAAGAATTTGATTGTGACAGGTTGTTTAGTACAACGCTATCATCAAGATCTTGTAGAGGCTTTACCAGAGGTGGATGCTTGGGTAAGAATCCAGGACTATCCACGAATCAATGAAATTCTTGGGGAACAGCTTCATCAAGAGTTTAAAGTTGTCTATGGTAAACAAGAAAGACTACAAAGTACCGCAAAACATACAGCATATCTTAAAATTGCAGAGGGCTGTAGTAATCGTTGTACCTACTGTGCTATTCCATTAATTCGTGGGGGTATGAATTCCTATCCAATTGATGATTTGCTCATAGAAGCAATTAAATTAGCGGATAATGGGGTTAAAGAGTGTGTGATCATCGCTCAAGATACTTCTCGGTATGGTTTAGATCAAGGTAAGAGTTTATTACCTAAATTACTAGATGAATTAAATAAAATAGAAGGGTTCCACTGGATTCGATTACTATATCAATATCCAGATGCGATTAGTGATGAAATACTCGATGCGATGAAGCGTAATGAAAAAGTATTACCTTACTTTGATATTCCAATTCAACACGCTAATAATCGATTATTAAAACTGATGAATCGTAAGGGAACAAAAGAGGATATTCTTAGAGTCGTTAATAAGATTCGTGATGTCTTTCCTAAAGCAATCCTTCGTACAACGATCATTGTTGGATTCCCAAGTGAAACAGAAGAAGAGTTCCAAGAATTATTGGACTTTGTGGATGAAATTAAGTTTGATCGATTAGGTGCATTTACCTATTCTCCTGAAGAAGATACCGTTGCTTATTCAATGCCTGATACAATTGAAAAAGAAGTTAAAGAGGATCGTTATCATCGCTTAATGCGTCTACAATCGCATATCTCATATGAAAGAATGCAGACATGGTTAGGTGAAGTGATTGAAGTTTGTGTTGAATCTCGAGATCCTAAATCACTTATCTATCATGGACGTTCATTACACAGTGCACCGGATGATGTGGATGGAGAAGTCTTGTTTACATCGAATAAACTTCTTAAAAAGGGAAGTTTTGTCCAAGTTAAAGTGAATCGTGTAGAAGAATATGATCTATTTGGAGAAACCGTTGAATAACGGTTTTTTTATTTAAAAAGAGCTTTCGCTCTTATTTTGCATGGTTTCTGATATAGGTAGGAATACTTTGGGCAAAGAAATTAACAAATGTATTTTTAAAGCCTTCATCATTAATATCTAAAACACCTAAGGAGTATTGTAAGGCAATACCATCGAGGGCAGCTACTAGGATTGTCGCAATCTGTTTCTGACAGGTTTCATTCTCTACCCCAAAGGCATAAAAATAAAGTTTAGCGACTTTATCAATAATCTCCTTATAATCGAGTCGATATTTCTCTTTAATGCGTCCACCCTTACTAATGGCATAGGCTGTTAATAGAATTAAGAGTCGTTGTTCGATTTCTTTTGACATACGACTACGAACATTATTGCTTATTTCATCAAACATCGCTTGGTTTGATTTTATGTTACTATCTTTATCTTTCTCTGAGAGTTTATGTACGAAATAAGCAGATTCTTTTACTGCGTCATAGTATAGATCATCTTTGTTTTTGTAGTGATAGTAAATCGCTCCGGTCGTAAGACCTGCATTTGCGGCTATTTCTCGCATACTTGCTTTTTCAAATCCTTGGGTCGCAAAGACATGGAGTGCTGCATCTAGGAGTTGTTTCTTAATATCGTTTGTTACTTCTGGCATAGTTTGACCTCGATTAAAGTGTATCATAATTCACACTTTACATAAAATACTAACTTGTTTATTCATTCACATATTGTAACATAACAATCGTTATGTTAATATTATCACAACTATAGTGAATGTTCACAGAAAGAGTGTTTATGACGGAGTTTAAAATTCTAACCATTAAAGAAAGTGTATTTAAAAACAACAATGAACGTGCCGATTTACTCAGAACAAGCTTAAAGAAAGATAAACGATTTCTATTAAACTTGATGTCATCTCCTGGATCAGGTAAGACGACGACTTTAACTCAAACGATCAATCGATTGAAAGATGAAATGAAGATTGGGGTTATGGAAGCAGATATTGATTCGGATGTCGATGCACATACAATCTCAAAGACTGGAGTAAAGGTTATCCAACTTCATACAGGTGGCATGTGTCACTTGGATGCGGATATGACGAAACAAGGTTTAGATGGATTAGGTGTGGATGAATGTGATTTGGTTATTCTAGAGAATGTGGGTAATCTTGTGTGTCCAGCAGAGTTTGATACTGGCGCAAGTAAGAATGCGATGATTTTGAGTGTTCCTGAAGGGGATGATAAACCACTTAAGTATCCATTGATGTTCTCAATTTGTGAAGTATTACTTATTAATAAGATTGATGTGATGGATGTGTTTGATTTTAATTTGGAACTTTGTATCGAGAGAGTAAAAAAGATTAATCCGAATATAAAAATTATCCCTATCTCCGCAAGAACAGGTGAGGGAATTGATGAATTTGCGAATTGGCTCAGAACAGAAGTAAGAAACTGGAAAATGTAATATGGAAAATCAACAAGTTAAATTAAAAGTACTTGAATTTGCGAATAAAGTTAGTAATAAAAAAATGGGTTCTAAAGGAGCGATTACTGCAAGTGATCCACGTTATTACATCATGGAACCGGTTGTGAGTGATGAGATGGCTGAAGTCGCATTAGTGATGGAATTTAGAAAACCATTGAGTGCAGAAGAGTTATCAAAAAGATGTGGGAAATCACTTGAGTTAACTGAGAAACTTTGTTGGGAATTATCCCTCGCTGGTGTTTGTTTTGTGAATAAAAAAGATGGTGTTGATAAGTATTGGTATGACACATGGGTTCCAGGCATTATGGAAATGATGTGTAACAATCTTGAGAATGTTCGTAAGTATCCTCAAATTGCGAAAGCATTTGAAGAATATGGACGAGTTGTTGGACCCATGTCAGTCGGTAAATTCCCAATTGGGGTAGGTGTTATGCGTGTTATTCCAATCGAAACTGCGATTCAAGGTGAAACACGTAAAGCGTCGTATGAAGAAGTTTCTAAATATTTGAATGAAGCGAAGATATTCACAGTATCGGATTGTTCATGTCGTACATCACGTGAGGCAATCGGTGAGGGTTGTGGTCACTTAAAAGAAGATATGTGTATTCAATTGGATCATGCGGCAGAATATTACATACGTACGGGTCGTGGCAAACAAATAACCCGTGAAGAAGCGTTTGAAATCATTCGAAGAGCGGAAGAAAATGGCTTGATGCATCAAATACCGAACTTAGATGGTTCTGGTAAAACACATGCGATTTGTAATTGTTGTGGATGTTCATGTTATGCATTGCGTATCGCGTCCATGTTCAAGAATTCGGATATGGTTCGATCGAATTATGTTGCGCATGTCGATTCAGAGAAATGTGTAGCATGTGGTCAATGTGTTGAAAATTGTCCGACTAATGCGGTTAAGTTAGGTCAAAAATTAGGCACAATCAATCCAATCAAACAAGCTAAAATTGAAACTCCACGTGATATGAAATGGGGTCCTGAGAAGTTTAATCCTGATTATCGCACCAATCGTAAGGATGTTGTGGATAGTGGAACAAGTCCATGTAAAACAGAATGTCCGGCACATATTGCGGTACAAGGTTATATTCAATTAGCGGCTCAAGGTAAATATAAAGAAGCGTTACAACTCATTAAACATGAAAATCCTTTCCCAGCAGTTTGTGGACGTATCTGTCCACGTAAATGTGAATCCGCATGTACACGTTGTGAGATTGATAAAGCGGTCGCAATTGATGAGATTAAGAAGTTCATTGCGGACCAAGAATTGAATAGTGATACACGTTATGTTCCTAAATTAAGACATCAATATGGCAAGAAGATTGCGATTATTGGGGCAGGTCCTGCTGGATTATCTTGTGCTTATTATCTTGCGATTGATGGTTATAAAGTAACTGTATTTGAGAAACAAGAAAAACTCGGTGGTATGTTAACCCTTGGTATTCCAAACTACCGTTTAGAGAAAGATGTCGTGAATGCGGAAATTGATATCTTAAAAGAATTGGGTGTTGAATTTAAGACAGGTGTTGAAGTTGGTAAAGATATTACTCTTGATGAATTGCGTAATCAAGATTATAAAGCATTCTATGTTGCGATTGGGGCTCAAAAGGGTCGTAAGTTAAACATCGAAGGTGAAGATCATGAAGATGTTGTATCTGGAGTCGATTTCTTACGTCAAGTTAATCTAGGGAATGCTAAGAGCCTTGACGGTAATGTGGTTGTCATCGGTGGTGGTAATGTCGCAATTGATGTAGCACGTACAGCAGTTCGTTTAGGCGCAGCTAAAGTAGATATGGTTTGTTTAGAAAGTCGTGAAACCATGCCTGCACTCGATGAAGAAATTCATGAAGCACTCGATGAAAATGTATCTATTAATAACTCATGGGGCCCAAAACGTATTGTGATTGAAAACAATAAAGTAGTGGGTGTTGAGTTTAAAAAATGTATTTCAGTACTCGATGAAAACAATCGTTTTAATCCAAAATACGATGAGAATAATACGATTATTATCCCTGCATCTCATGTATTAATCTCAGTTGGTCAAGCCATTGATTGGGGAAATCTCTTAGATAATACTGAAGCTGAGTTTAATCCTAATAAGACATTATGTGCTGATGGATTTACCTATCAAACCAATCATAAAGATATCTTTACAGGGGGAGATTGTTATACTGGACCACGTTTTGCGATTGATGCGATTGCGGCAGGTAAACAAGCTGCGATATCCATTCATCGCTATGTACAACCTGGACAAAGCTTGGTCTTAGGACGTGATCGTCGTGAGTATATTGCGATTGATAAAGAGAATCTTGATTTACAAGGCTATGATCGTATACCTAGAGAAAGTGTTAAACATAACTATAAAACATCGGGTTCTGAAGCGTTTAAAGATGGTCGTTTAACCTTTACCGAAGCACAACTTAAGAAGGAAACTGAAAGATGTTTAGGTTGTGGGGCAGCGGTTGTGGATGAGTACATGTGTGTTGGTTGTGGACAATGTACAACTAAATGTAAGTTCGATGCGATTAGTTTAGTTCGTACCTATGATTCTAAAGGCGCTGGATATGAAGAGTTGAAACCACTTGTATTAAAACAGATCGTTTCGCGTGAAGTTAAAATCATTTCAAAGAATATTAAGAATGTCTTTGTGAAAGAATAACGTATGCATGAATTAGGTGTTGTCATAGAGGTTGTTAAGACATTGGATAAAATTGTGCTAGAAAACAATCTTACAGAAGTCGAATCGATTGTATTACAAATTGGGGAAATATCATCCATGATTCCAAAGTACATTGAAGATTGTTTCGATGTGGCAATTGATGGAACACAGTTTGAGAAGACGAAGTTAAGAATTGAAATACTTACGGCAACCGCATTGTGTCGACCATGTCATAAAGTGTTTAAACTGGTTGAGAATGAAGGCAAGTGTGATTGTTGTGGAGGAAATGATTGGGAACTCTTAAGTGGGAAAGAGTTCCTAATCAAAGAGATTGTCGCAAGGTAGGAAATTATGACTGAATTAAATACATTATTATATACTGCATTTTTTATTGGAACTGTTCACACTTTAATTGGTGTCGATCATTATTTACCATTCGTTGTTTTATCCAAATCAAATAAATGGTCAATTAAAAAGACAATGATGATTGTCTTTGTGTGTGGAATAGGCCATGTATTAAGTTCCATAATATTAGGTTTTGTAGGATTAGGTATTAGTTCAAGTTTAAGTACACTTGTAGGAATTGAAGATATAAGAGGTACTTTTGCGACGTATTTCATCATTGTTTTTGGTTTAGTTTATACCATTTATGCTTTACGTAAGCTCTATCTCAATAAACCACATACTCATATCGTAAATGGTCAAGAAATAATCCATGATCATCATGAACCTAAGAGTATTGAGGATCATGTTCATAAGAATAATAATCTGGTATGGGGATTATTTATCTTATTTGTATTAGGTCCTTGTGAACCTCTTATTCCAATCTTAATGTATCCTGCCGCAACATTAAATTTAGGTGCACTTATCAGTGTAACCCTTGTCTTTAGCGTTAGTACCATTAGTATGATGATTGGGTTAACCTATTTAGGAGTTAAAGGTTTAGATTTTATTAAGATTAAGCATTTAGAAAAGTATGGTGAAACATTAGCGGGTTTGGCGATTACATTGTGTGGTGTCTTAATGATTACCATGGGAATATAGACTTAGTCTATGGGAGGAATCTATGTTTGTTTTTAACACTTTAGAGGGTGGAAACTTTCTAGCCGCATTTAGTATGTGGATTGTTGTGTTTGTTTGTCTATTCGTCTTTAATGAAGTTGCACGACGTTTTAAATGGATGGGTTTCTTTAGTTTTGTGGTTTTACCTGTCATTCTTACGATCATTTGGTTTACAGTGATGAAAGAGACGACCTATACGGATTGGTTTCATCTTGCGAAGGTTTATTCCGCAACGGCAGGATCCATTGGTTTCTGGCTTATTCGTCATTATGAGAAAAAAGATAAATCTGGAAATGTTGTTTGGAGACTTGCGACCAATAAAATCGCATTGTGCTTTCCTCCTCTTATCTTAGCCATCAATATTTTAGAAGCAGTAGCACGTGATATCGAAGTTGGTTCAACTTTCTGGATGATCAACTCTGGTGCGATTGAAGGTGAAATTATGGGTGTCTTAGGTGGCCCATGGAATTACATGAATGCGATTGCGGGTATCTTAAATATCATTACGATTACAGGTTGGTTTGGAATTGTGATTCGTAAGATGTCAGATAAAGATAAAAGTCGTGATATGTTGTGGCCAGATATGTTGTGGTTTTGGATCTTAGCTTATGATATCTGGAACTTTGTCTATACTTATAACTGTATTCCAACACATTCATGGTATGCAGGATTAGCTTTATTAATCGCTCCAACACTTTGTGCATTTACTGTTGGTAAAGGGGCTTGGCTCCAACATCGTGCCGCAACACTCGCAATATGGTGTATGTTCGCTCAAACTTTCCCATTATTTCAAGATACAGGGAAGTTTATGGTTAGCTCATCCTATAATCCAACTATTTATACCATCTTAGGTGCGTTATCCTTATTGGTAAATCTTGCGGTATTTGTTTACATGATTATGAAATTTAAACAAACTAAACGTAATCCATATAAAGCAGAACTCTATGTGGATCATTCAGAATACAAAGCAATTAAAGCTCTAGCAGAATAAAAAAACGGAAATTTC
>CAYWGS010000016.1:0-23040 GCA_964457525.1 uncultured Erysipelotrichaceae bacterium
TAGCTATCCTTTAGACCATATGTCAATCCATTTAGACTCACGTTTCACCGTTTCCAATCAGTGGCAAAAAAAAGATGCCCAACTGCTGGTGCATCGTGGTAAAGTACTGGTGTACTTAAGTAAATAAAAAAGGAGTCAGACTCCATTTTATTAAGCTTGTTGAGCTTTTAAGGTTTTTAAAGCACGGGCGGAAATACGGATCCGTTGTGGTTTGCCATCCACAACAACTTTAACTTTTTGAAGGTTTACATTCCACTTACGACGACTTGCTTGTAATGAGTGAGAACGTTTATTTCCTGATAATGCTTTTTTACCGCTTACTGCACAAACTCTTGACATACCGTAGTACCCCCTTTCATTTGAATTGCTTATAAAGAATATCATGAAAAAGAACACTTTGCAAGACATAATACTAAAAAACTTTTTAATAAAAAAGAGGCTATGTTATAATGATAAAGAAGTTGAGGAGGGGCGACAATGAACGAACAAGATGTCCAAGTTGGACTCGAAATAGCTGACCATGAAATACGCCTCGTAGTGGGTCAGTTTTTTAATACTCGATTAAACATTATGAAGGTTGAACGTGTTCTATCCTCAGGAATACACAACGCACAAATTGTGGATCAAATGGCTGTGATACAAAAGATATCTGCAGCAGTTAAACATGTTGAGGAGAATTTAGGATTATCCATTGAACGAGTCATTCTTTCACTACCTAGTGTTGGTTTATCTCGTTATGTTAGACGTATCACAGTTCCCATTGAGGAACGTGTAACGTTAAGAGATGTTAAAGCGATTTATAAAGAAGCACTTAATACTGATTTACCAGATCATCAAGCACTCGTCAATGTAGCGATTACTAAATCATTGGTAAATGGAATAACCATGCGTAAATTGCCATTAAATGAAGTATGTGATTCTTTAACAATGGATGTGGATTTATTGTGTGCGGATAAAGAAATGGTTTATCGATATGTACAAACCGTTGAAAAAGCGGGTTTACAAGTATCTGAAATCAGTCTTGATAGTTTTGCGTTAGGCAAAGAAGCTTCATTGTTTGAAAAATCCTTGGAACAACATCTTATCGCAATTAAAGCAGAGAGACAGAGCACAAGTTTAAGTTTATTTGCAAAAGGTAAACTCGTAAGTACAGAAACCATTAATATGGGATCTAAGCAGATTATAAGCGCGATGGTGAATCGTTTTAATTTACCCATTGATGTAGCAGATCGATTATTACATATGAATGCTCGCTTTGGTTTAGATCATTACCCAAATACACCGATCTATCTATGGTCAAATGAAGGTAAAACGCATACCTTGAGTGAACAGGAATTGATGTCTGTTGTACAACCCATCTTAAATGTTTGGTTAGATGAAATAAAAACAACAATTAAACCAATTTTAGATACATCTAATGTTAAAATAGTATTGTTCGGTGAGTCGGGTGAAATCAATGGATTTGATCAACTGTTATCGAAGGAATTTGGTTGTGAATGTGAACTCTATATTCCAGAAACATTAGGTGTACGATCTTCAGCACTTGCAAGTGTTGCAGGTCTCTTCTATGTGATGAAGGATCAGAGTTCTATACGTGAGTTTTTACCGGCAGTTGATATGGGATTATTTAATCAAATGTTGGTTAAAGACAAAGATGCAGTAAATGAAGATACAATCTCAGGGAAATTTAAAGGTTTATTTGAAAGACGTTAATAAAGAGGAAAAACTATGAGTGAACTAAATTATAATCAAGTTGCGAAAATCAAGGTATTCGGTGTGGGTGGTGCTGGATGTAATGCGATAAATCGAATGGTTGAAGAAGAAGTAAGAGGTGTTGAATTCTATGTTGCGAACACGGACTTACAAGTTCTTAATATATCACCTGCAAAAAATAAGCTAATCTTGGGTAAAACAATTACTAAAGGTTTAGGAGCTGGCGCAAACCCTGAAATAGGCTATAAAGCGGCTCTTGAAAGTGAAGATGATATTCGTGAAGCGATGAAGGGTGCCGATATGGTCTTTATCACTGCTGGTCTTGGTGGTGGTACGGGTACAGGGGCTGCGCCTTTGTTTGCTAAGATTGCGAAAGAATTTGATATCTTAACCGTTGGGATTGTGACTAAACCGTTTACTTTTGAAGGCAAGAAGCGTACTGAACAAGCCAACCGTGGTTTAGAAGAATTACGTAATTATGTGGATTCACTCATTATTGTCTCAAACAATCAATTATTAGAAGTTATAGGTCGTATTCCGTTTGTGGAAGCATTTAGAGAAGCAGATAATGTTTTACGTCAAGGTGTACAAACCATTACAGACTTGATTGCAGTTC
Organism: uncultured Erysipelotrichaceae bacterium; assembly: GCA_964457525.1. GTDB lineage: Bacteria > Bacillota_I > Bacilli_A > Erysipelotrichales > Erysipelotrichaceae > UBA2212. The sequence continues at coordinate 2,330 of CAYWGS010000016.1, forward strand.
CTGCACTTATCAACTTAGACTTTGCGGATGTTAGAGCTGTTATGGAAGGTCAAGGATCTGCTTTAATCGGTATTGGTATGGCTCAAGGCGATAATAAAGCGCAAGAAGCTGCAGCAAAAGCAATTACTTCTCCATTACTTGAGGCTCAAATTCGTGGGGCTCGTAATGCGATTGTCAATGTGACGGGTGGCGAAAGTATTACCATTTATGATGCGAATGATGCGGTTGATTTTATTCGTGAATCAGCTGGTTCAGATATTGATATTATCTTTGGGGTCGCAATCAATGAATCCTTAGGGGATAATATTATTATTACTGTCATTGCGACTGGATTTGATTTACCAAAAGTAAACCAAGTTAAGAATCCAGTTCAAGATGCTCGAAAAGTGGTGGAAGAAATTCGTAAGGAAAGTACGCCAACATTTGAAGATGAAAGTGATATTCCAGGTTTCTTTAAATCAAGAGGTTAGTCGTAAGACTAACTTTTCTTTTGCGCATTTATTGTATAATACAGATGTAGAAGTTGAGGTACACACATGAAAATTGCGATTGCACAGTTAAATATAAGAAGTGGTCAAATCGATCATAATTTAAATTCGATGAAACAAAAAATCGATCAAGCCGTTCTTGATCAAGCAGATATTATTGTGTTTCCAGAAATGTGTGTGGGTGGATATTTATTATCGGATCTATTCTTACAGAAATCATATATCTCACAATTATTAAAAGCGAATGATTTGATTAAATCATGGTCAAAGGATATTGGGATTATCTGGGGAAATATTAGTCATTTTGATGAGTTAAAAGGAAATCGAGATGGACGATATAATCGATACAATACGGCATTCTTTGCGTATCAAGGAGAATGGGTTAAGAAAGAAAATAATCATCTAAATGGTCATTACTTTAAGCATTGTTTGCCTGATTATCGTTTTTTTGATGATTCTAGATATTTTAAGTCTGGGATGGACTATGCACTAGAGAATCATATAGAACTTAAGGATTCAATCAATCCATTTATCTTTGAAAAGGATTATCAAATCACACGAATTGGATTAGAAGTCTGTGAAGATTTATGGAGTAAGGATTATAATGTCAATCCTACCGCTATTTATGTTGATCATAAAGTTGATTTCATCATTAACATCTCTTCATCACCTTGGACACTAAACAAGGAGTTGAGTCGTGAGAAACGGATAAAGGAACATGTTCAAATACATGGGGATAAAATGGTTCCACTTGTTTATGTCAATGCGTGTGGGATGCAAAATAATGGGAAGAATGTACTAGTGTTTGATGGGGATAGTACGATTTATCAAAAAGATGGTAGTGTATTAGCTCAATTAAATGATGATTTTAATGAAGATTGTCAGGTTTTTGATTTAAAACAAACCTATCAGACACATATTACTCATAATAAATTACTCAATGCTTTGGTTGTTGCGATTCGTGAATTTGACCAACAGGTTCTAACCTTTAAACCGAAATGGATTATTGGGTTGTCGGGTGGTATTGATAGCAGTGTGAATGTTGCATTATTGTGTATGGCACTTGGAAGTGATCGTGTCATTGGATACAACATGGCGAGTCGATACAATCAAGCAAAAACAAAGAATATTGCCTATGAGACGGCTAAGAAACTTAATGTGGAGTATTATGCAGGAAGTATCGAACAACTTGTACAAGCCACTGAAAATACATTGATTGAATATAATATTAATCCTGTGGAAGGATTAGCGTATGAAAACATACAAGCACGCTTAAGAGGCCATCTACTCTCATCGTTTGCCTCGTATAAGGGTGGAGTTATCTGCAATAATGGGAATAAAGTAGAATGTGCATTAGGTTATGCGACCTTATATGGGGATACCATTGGGGCACTAAGTCCACTTGGGGATTGTACAAAACTACAGGTATTCGAACTCGCAAAATCGATTAATGATTACTATCAAGATGAGATTATTAATCAAAATCTTATCCCAAGTATCACTGAAGGTAAGATCGAGTTTGGGTTTGCACCAAGTGCAGAATTAAGAGATAACCAAATAGATCCAATGAAATGGGGTTATCATGATTGGCTTGTACAGTACTTCATACAATATCCAAGTCATAACATATTGGATTGGTTAAAAATCTATCAGAGTGGGGAATGGCGTAAAACTGAAGTTGCGTCTTGGATGATTTATTATGGTTTAGATAATCCTAAAGCATTTATTGAAGATATTCGCTGGTTTATGAAGTCATGGCACAGTGCGATCTTTAAACGCATTCAGTTCCCACCGATTGTGACGATTAGTCGAGGTAGCTTTGGGTTTGATTATCGTGAGAGTCAAATACCTTACATCGAAAATCATGAAATAAAGGAATTGATAGAAACAATACTAAAGGGGGAAGCTTAATGAAGAAATGGTTTGATTCAAGTCACATATCACTTATATTATCGATTACAATTGCAGGCTTACTCATTGTATCCTTGTACTTTGCGATACTAAATATTCAAGTCTTTATTGGATTATGGAATGAATTGGTTGTGGTGTTAACACCATTCATGTATGGTTTGATCTTAGCGTTTCTCATGAGTCCAATTGTTAACTTCTTTGAGAAGAAAGTCTTTATTGGATTCAAATGGAAGAATAATACAAAACGAATTGTATCAGTTATTCTTTCTTTACTCATTACATTTGAAATCATAATTCTATTCTTTTCATTTATCATACCTCAACTCATCTCAAGTCTTAGTTCGATTAGTGAGAAGTTACCAGAATATATTGTGATTGTGGAAGATTTATTGGGAGATTGGTTAGTTAATTATCGACTAGAAAATGAATGGATTAATCTATTGTTAAACTCTTCAGAAGACTTATTAGTCAATTTTTTGAAGACGATTCAGGATTATATCCCTTTGATTCTCAATTATTCATGGCAGTTTACGAAGATGGTATTTAATTTGTTGCTGGGGGTTGTGATCGCGATGTATGTATTGATTGATCGTGAACGATTTACCTTACAAGCGAAAAAACTTACTTATGCGATTACTGGTCAAAAGACAGGGGATTATATCGTTGATATTAGTCGTTTATCTTCGCATGTGGTTCATCGTTTTATCTTAGGTAAAATGTTGGATTCCTTCATTATTGGTGTTATTTGTTATATTGGTATGCTTGTGTTAGGTTTATCCTATCCAATCTTATTATCTGTTATTGTAGGTGTGACCAATATGATTCCTGTATTTGGTCCATTTATTGGGGCGATACCTGGGGGGTTAATCTTACTCTTAGTCGATCCATTTCAAGCCTTATGGTTTATCTTGTTTATCATTCTCTTGCAACAATTTGATGGTAATTTCTTAGGTCCACGTATTTTAGGTGATTCAATGGGTTTACCAAGCCTATGGATCATGTTTGCGATTGTAGTAGGGGGAGGTTATTTTGGTATCATTGGTATGTTTTTAGGGGTTCCTATCTTCGCTGTTATTTATATTGTTAGTAAGAAGATCATTTCAAACAAACTCGAAAAAGAATCAATACAAATAAAAACTTAGGATGTCCTAAGTTTTTTTAATCGAGTAAGAAGAGTAAGTCAAGATAGCTAGGAAAAGGATACATTTGTTTAGGCAATATCAATTCAAGTTTATCCACTTCTCCACGGATCAAATCTAGTAGTGGGAAAACTTCATTTCTAAGCGCAAGTCCTTTATTTTTAAGTGATTCAATATAATGAACTTCATCTAGATTATTTTTGAGTTTTGTTAGTTGTCGATCGATTGATTCGATAATTTCAACAACTTTTTTGATTTGATTATTGTAATAACTGATATCTTTGAGAGGTATTATTGAATTTAAATAAGCTGTTGTTTGTGGAATGATTTCTCTTTCAACCATACGAATAAGCGTTTTAGATTCAACTTCAATCGTTTTAATGTATTGCTCATATAATATTTCAGAACGAGCTTCAAGTTCATCTTTTGAGAAGACTTGATGCTTATCAAATAGATTTCTTGATTTCTCATTATCAAGATATTCAATTGCTTCTACGAAAGACTTGATATTCGGTAAACCACGTTCTTCTGCTTCTTTTATCCATTCATTTGAATAGCCATCTCCACTAAATAAGATTCGATGATGTTTACGCATAATCTCTTGGATAATTTTTAAAGCTTCATCACGTACGTCTTGTAAGTATTTAAAATTTTCTAATCGATCCGCAATATCCTTTAGTGCATCTGCAACAATCGTACTTATAACAGTATTGGAGAATGAAGCAGAGAGGGATGAACCAAGCATTCTTAGTTCGAATTTATTTCCTGTAAATGCGAAAGGGGATGTACGGTTACGATCTGAATTATCTTTTGGTAGATAAGAAAGATTATTTAAACTGTTTTTATGACTTTCTTTATTTGCTTTGGTAACCTTTTTGTCAGCGAAGCTTAATAAAATGTTCTCTACTACATCTCCCATAAAAACAGAAATAATTGCGGGAGGTGCTTCATTCGCACCTAAACGATGGTCATTGCCAGGACCAGAAGTAGATAAACGTAGAAGTTCAGGGTACTCATTGATTGCTTTGAGTACAGCACTAATAAATAATAGGAATCGGATATTCTCATGTGGTTTATCACCAGGTTCGAATAAATTCTGTCCATCATCCGTTATGAGCGACCAGTTATTGTGTTTGCCAGAACCATTGATTCCTTTAAATGGTTTCTCATGTAATAAACACGCTAAATCATGTTTAAAAGCAATTTTCTTGAGTAAATCCATTAGAATCTGATTCTGATCTACTGCGATATTTGCCTCAGCAAAGATAACTGAGAACTCAAATTGTCCTGGGGCAACTTCATTATGTTCAACTTTTGAGAAAATTCCGACTTTCCATAACTCGCGATTGACTTCATCCATGTAGGCTTTTACACGTGCAGGAATGGATCCGAAATAATGATCTTCAAACTCTTGACCACGAGGGGCTGCTGCACCAAGTAATGTACGACCGGTTAATAATAAATCTTTACGTTGTTCATACATTGTCTTATCCACTAAGAAATACTCTTGTTCGAGTCCAACGGATAATTTGACATGTTTAACTTGTTTATCACCTAGAGCCTGAACAACACGACTTGCTTGTGTACTGAGTCGGTCCAGTGCTTTTAGTAATGGAGCTTTCTGATCAAGGGGTTCTCCGTTATAAGATACAAAGATTGATGGAATACAAAGTACATTATCACGAATGAAGGCTGGAGAACTAATATCCCAATAGGTATAACCACGTGCTTCAAAGGTTGCGCGTAAACCACCACTTGGGAAGCTAGAGCCATCGGTTTCACCCTTAATCAAGCGTTTACCTGAGAATTGAGCAAGAGCACCTCCATCATTTGCGACTTCTAAGAAACTATCATGTTTTTCTGCTGTTTGGCCGGTAAGTGGTTGGAACCAATGAGTGTAGTGTGTGGCGCCTAATTCCATAGCCCAGGTTTTCATCGCATGAGCAATTGCGTCAGCTGTACTGCGGTCAAGAGCACTTTCTTTTATCAGTGCTGTTTTCCAACTCGTATAAACCGGATACGGTAAGCGTTCGCGCATTAACTTCTCACCAAATAAGTGAATTCCAAAATCTTCAAAAGGGTGTGTCATCGTTTTTCTCCTTAAATATGGTTATATTTTATAGATAAAATTGGAAAAGTAAATAAAAAAATGAAAAATATTTTAAAAAATCGAAAATATTTTGTAAAATACATAAAAAATCAGAAAAATATCATTAAATGAGTGTGTTTTTCTGTTTTTTTTAGATAAACATAAAAAAAGACTAGATTGCTCTAGTCTATGACAATAACTTCTGTTACACCTAATACTTCTTCGATGAGTAATGTTTCTACTCCCATCTTTATGGTAACATCGATCGCACTACATCCTACACATGCACCGAAGACTCGCACATAAACACGACCTTCATCATCGATACTAACAAACTCAACATCTCCTCCATCTCTTTGAAGGTATGGGCGAATTTTATCTAATACATCTTTTACTTCTTTTTCTATATTCATGGCCTTATCATCTCATAAAGAATAGGATAGACGCAACCAATAAGCCCAATACGACGCCGCCGAAGACTTCGAACCATTGGTGTCCTAACACTTCTTTAACTTTCAATAAATAAATTGGATCATCGAGTTTGACCGTGGTAAGTGTTTGGATATCACGGATTAATTGTTGAGTTATTTGAATGTTACGTCCAGCATAATAGCGAACATTAGCCGCATCAAACATGACAATCAAACTAAAAATTAAGACTACTGCAAATAATGTCGATGAGAATTTCTCTTGTATTCCGACCGCTAAGCAGAGTGCTGTAACCATGGAAGTATGTGAAGAGGGAAATCCACCGCTATCAATAAGAAGTCTTGTTTCCCATTTTCCTGTTCGATAATATCGAAACAGGGGTTTAATAATTTGCGCAATCAGGTTTGCGGAGATTGCGGCCCAAAATGGATAAAGATTACCTAACATATTAACCTCGCCTCGATATTATAACACATTACAAAAAAGCTTGTGCTATAATTATTTAGCCGGAGGAATCATGAATGGTGTATCACGTAGGACAAATAGTTGAAGGACAAATAACTGGTATAAAGCCTTATGGTGCATTTGTTAGCATTGATGCGAACACATCAGGATTGATTCATATCTCAGAGTTGTCAGATGGTTTTGTGAGAGATGTAGAACTGTTTGTAAAGTTAGGAGAAAAGGTTAAGCTAAAGGTTCTTGAGATTGATCAAGAGAATCAACAGTTAAGATTATCTCTAAAGGCTTTACAATCCAATTCACGTAAAACAAGGCCTAGAATCAAACCGATTATTAAGTTAAGAGATAAGATTGGTTTTGCCTCATTGAAGGCACAACTCAATGGATGGATTAAGGAAGCACAAAAGGAGAAACACCATGATTAAGTTAGATTTATCGTATGCTCATGTCGAAAATGAATTAAGTAATTACCAAAATGAAGTGTCTCATTATCATAAACAATTAGTTGAAAAAACGGGTTTAGGAAATGATTATGTTGGATGGTATACATGGCCAACAGATTATGATAAGACTGAGTTTAATAAAGTTAAAGAATTAGCGAAGATGATTCGTGAGAATGCGGATACTTTAATTGTATGTGGTATTGGTGGTTCTTATCTTGGATCAAGAGCTGCGATTGAGATGGTACAAGGTTTATTCCCAAACCGTGATATTGATATTTATTTCGTGGGAAATACATTCTCATCGACGTATATTATGCAGTTATTAGAAAAAGTTAAAGATCGTAATGTTTATGTCAATGTTATTTCAAAATCAGGCACAACCACTGAAACGGCAATGGCATTTAGATTATTTAAACATTTCTTAGAAAATAAATATGGGGCTGAAGAAGCACGTAAACGTATTATTGCGACAACCGATAAAGCACGTGGAACACTTAAGAACTTCGCAACCAACATGGGTTATGAAACATTAACCATTCCAGATGATATTGGTGGTCGTTATTCTGTATTAACATCCGTTGGTTTATTACCAATTGCGGTTGCAGGGGTAGATATCGATGCGATGATGAAGGGTGCTTATGATGCGTCCATTGCTTATGCAAGTGAAGAGATTGCGAAGAATGATGCATATAAATATGCAGTAAGTCGTCGTATTCTTGAAAAACAAGGTAAGAATATTGAGTTGTTTGTAAGTTACGAATCACACTTATCGATGCTAGCTGAATGGTGGAAACAATTGTTCGGAGAATCAGAAGGTAAAGAAAATAAAGGCTTGTTCCCGGCATCGGTTAACTTCTCAACCGATCTACACAGCATGGGTCAATTTGTTCAAGAAGGCTCTAAAGATCTATTTGAAACACTCGTTTTAATTGAGAAACCAAATCTTGATATGGTATTCCCAAGTGATAAGGATGACTATGATCAAATGAACTACCTCAGTGGTAAAACCTTAGATCAAGTCAATAAATCAGCCGCATTAGGTACCTTACAAGCGCATCATGATGAAGGTGGTATTCCAAATATTATCTTGAATCTTGAAGATACAAGTGCTTATAGTTTTGGATACTTAGCTCAATTTATGTTTATTGCTTGTGGTATGTCTGTGTATTTGTTGGGAGTTAATCCATTTAATCAACCAGGTGTTGAAGTCTATAAAAAGAATATGTTTAGACTTCTTGGTAAAAAATAATTATAAGATGGTTCGATTTGTATTGGACCATCTTTTTTTAATGGTACACTAGAGATATGGAACATGATCTTACTGTAAAGCCTTATCAGTTTATAAAGGCTTTATCGATGGCCTTAGAGTTATCGACGACAGGGATTTCGAAACATCATCTTGGGACTGCAATTTTGTGTAAAGCATTTGGGGAGGCATTGAACTTAAATCACGAGGAAATGCAAACACTGATTGTAGCAGCTTTATTACATGATATTGGGGCTGCTAGTCAATGGGATGAGAAGAATTTTATTGTACATAATGATAATGATCGTCATATTTTTGATCATGCGGAGAAAGGATATCTCATTCTTAAACAATTTCCTTTGTTTGAGCATGTAGCTCAAGTGGTTCGATATCATCATGATCGATATTGTGGCGATAATCCGAGTGGGTTTATCAAGGATGAAATACCACTCTTATCGCGTATCTTACATTTTGCGGATCGTATTGATGTATTGATTGATTTAAATGAAAATATCATGTTACAAAAGGAAAGGATTACGTTATCGATATTATCATCCGATTTCTATGATCCAAAATTATTTCCAATATTCGAACGATTAGCATTAAAAGAAAGTTTCTGGTTAAATATTATTTCGGTTGAGTATGAGTATTTATTCGATGATTTTGATTCATTCTTTGGTAAGTTTGAACTCAATATTGATGACCTAATCGATTTATCTAAATTGTTTGCGTCAATCATTGATGCTTGTTCAATTTATACCTTTAATCATTCCTATAATGTAGCGAATGTGGCCAAGTTATTAGCTGAAATGAATTACTCAAATATACGTATGCATAAGGAATTTTACTTAGCAGGTTTATTACATGATTTAGGTAAATTAGCGATTCCAAATGAAATATTAAATAAAAATGGTCGATTGAATGATGAAGAACTCTTAATCATGAAACAACATCCTTATTACTCCATGTTTATTCTAAATAAAGTAGAAGGTTTTCAGGAAATAGCTAATTGGGTTGGCCATCACCATGAGTATGAGGATGGATTCGGTTATCCTAATCGTTTATTGTCACATGAAATAAATGAAGGTATCCGGATATTACAATTAGCGGATATTTTCTGCGCATTGACTGAAAATCGTCCCTATCGAAATGCATTAAGTAATGAAGATATAATTCGTGAATTGGAAAAATTAGTAACACAAAATAAACTTGAACCATTAATGGTACAAAAAATGTCAAGTAAGATAGATGTATTTGTTCAAGCTGTTAATCGAAATGTTTCACAAAAAAACGTGAGTTAATCACGCTTTATCGATAGAGTCTTGATTGGTCTTGTATGTCTTTACTATGGACGACAGTGAAATCTCCACTGTCTTTTCCTTCTGCATTATGAGGTGCTTTACCTAAACCATATACCCATGTTGCATCAATAACATCATTTGGGTGTTCAGCCTTTAATTGGTTTAGTAAACTTAATGCCTCATCATACGGCAGTATAAACATCGCCTTAGAAAGTGCTTCTGCAGCTGCTGCAGATAAACTTGTCGCAATCGTAACACTGTGCAAATCAGTCACAACAGGGAATAGAGTACTAGGATCTATGAGGTGATGATAGGTCTTTCCATCTTCAGCGACATAATAATTTTGATTATCTCCAGAGGTTGAGATGTGTATCGAACCTTCAAAGTAGAGGGTATCAACACTGCTATCCGCAATAAGAACATTCTTCTTAGGTTGTGCGATTCCTACACCCCACTCATCCCCATTTGGTTTTGTGCCAATAGTAATAATACTACTATCACCAATGTTTATAATGGCAATATCAAGTCCAGCTTCAACAAGATTTTCAACAACAATATCAGCAGCGAAACCTTTTGCGATTCCACCTACATCAAGTGATGCACAAGGATTGTTTATGTATACAGTGTTTGCGTCATCATTGATTTCGATATAATCCCAAGAGACACAAGCGCGAGCTGCTTCTAGTTCTTCAATGCTTGGAACTTTTCCAAATTCAGCAGGATCTCCTGCATTAAGTACTTTTCCATCATTTCGATAGTTATGCCAGACTTCAAGAACGGATCCCATACTAATATCAAAGGTATTTTGTGTGATTGAATAATATTCTTTTGCGAATGTTATTAAATCAATAAGTGTTTGATCAACTTCAACAGCTTGTATACCAGCATTGTCATTAATTGTCTTTAGATTATTAATTCCTTCATAATCATTGTATTTATCAAAGAGTTTACCTAGATAGGTTAACTCAGTTCTCAATAGATCTTGATAGTTATTAAATTCAGTTTCGTTGTCTGTATATGCAACGAATGTGACTGGGGCATCATTGAATCCAACATCGATAATAACATTGCTAAATCGAGTGGGTTCACTCTTACATGCACTTAAGCTTAAGATTAAAAGTATAAATAAGAAGTTTTTTAGTTTCATAGTTATCTCCGGAGACATTATAGCATAAGCGTTTTACTTTACAAAAAGGTGTTTTTGTGTAAATGCATCTATGTTATAATATACAAGTAGTTTTTTATACGTACAAATTCACGTATTAAGGAAAGGTTAGGTGAAGGTATGTCTTTATTGACGGGACCAGGTCGAGTACATCTTGATGGTCACAAAGATGAAACATTGCATAATGACATTGTGCTAGTAAAACCTAAGAAAGAAGTATTTGTTCCTTTAAACAATGGATCTTCAACAAAAGTTGATGTCTATGTTAATGAAGGGGATAAAGTCTTTGTAGGAACACTTTTGGCGCGCCGCAATGATCATTTCAATGTGCCTATTTACTCACCAGTTTCTGGTGTAGTTGGGGCGAAGAAGAATATGATGCATTCTGTGTTAAAACCACAGGAACATCTCATTATTGAAGACGATGGTAAATATGAAAAGGTTGAATCATTTAAACCTCTTGATTATACAACCGCTACTCATGAAGAACTAGTTAATTTTATGATGGAAGCTGGAATTGTAGGTTGTGGAGGTGCTGGGTTCCCATCTTATCTAAAGTATAAGAATCCAGAAAATATCAACACATTGATTATCAATGCGGTTGAATGTGAACCTTACATTACTGCAGACTATCGCTTCACAAAAGAAAATTTAGCTGATATGTTGCATGGCGTTCGCGCTTTATTAAAGATGAGCACTGCACCTAAGGCAATTATTGCGATCAAGAAATCTAAGAAAGAACTTTGTGAGCAATTAGAAGAAGCTGTTAAGAACGATTCTAGCATCTCTGTTTTCAAAACTCCAGATGTTTACCCTATGGGTTGGGAACGTACATTAGTGTATGAATACGCTAAGAAACGTTACAATCGTTTACCTTCTGAAGTGGGTATTATCGTTAACAACGTTACAACTGCAATTGCTTTCGCACGTGCTCTTAAGTATGGTGAAGGTATTGTTGAGAAGGTAGTTACATTCTCTGGTGATGGATTGAAGAATCCAACAAACGTTCGTGTTCCTTTTGGTACGAAAGTTTCAGAAGTTGTGGCTCAAATTGGTGGTTATTCCAGTGAAGATGTTTTAGTCATCGCTGGTGGTCCTATGATGGGTAAAACAATTCCTACAGATGAATTCGTTATTACAAATTATACCAATGCGATTACTATTCTAAAGAATGAAAAAGTTGAAGCAATGGAATGTATGCGTTGTGGACGTTGTAATGATGCATGTCCTGCTGGATTATTACCAGTACGTATTAACAATGCGGAAAAGATGAAAGATCTAAATTGGATGACTCAACTAAGAGCTGACCAATGTATTGAATGTGGATTATGTACCTATGTATGTCCATCAAGAATTGATGTGACTGAAGGTGTTAGAAGAGCTAAACGTGCTTTAGCGTTGAAGAAAGGTTAGGACAAAACGATGAAATTTAACTTTAGAGTTTCTCCAAACTATCGTGCTCCTCTAAGCACACAACGCATTATGACTGAATTAACAGTTTGTATTGCGTTAGTACTTTCTTACTCTGTTTACTTCTATTTTACTAAGATGGGAACAGATTATGGAATTCATGCTTTGTTAATGATTTTAACCGCATTAGGTACTGCGATTGTTGTGGAAGTTTTATGGGCATTATTCTATAAAAAGAATATCTGGAAACATTTAAATACTTCATTCCCATGGGTTACCGCATTGTTATATGTTGGTATGATGGGTGTTAACAAACCACTCTATGTTATCTTTATTGGTAGTTTCATTTCTATCTTTATTGGTAAGTTAGTATTTGGTGGTTTCGGACATAATATTTTCAACCCTGCTGGTGTGGGTCGTGCTGTTTCTGTTTTATCATTCGGTGGATTTATTACGGATAAATTTGCGGATGTTGTGACAGGTGCTACACCTAACCAAGTTATGGAAACATTAGGTTGGGTTATCAAGGATCCAGCGATTGTAACTCAATATTTAGACAGATTTGGTGGTTTGTGGGGCTTAGCGACTGGCGGTTACGTTGGTGGTTTAGGTGAAACAAACACATTATTAATTTTAGCTGTTGGTATTTACCTTGCTGTTCGTAAGATTATTGACTGGAGAGTTCCTGCAGTATTCTTAGGTTCATTATTTGCCTTTGCTTCTATCCTTGCAGTTATGAAGGGTATGGGAATTTGGTATCCTTTATTCCACTTAATGACAGGTGGTGCAATGTTTGGGGCTATCTTTATGATGACTGACCCTGTTACATCTCCAACTTCTATTCCTGGACGTATCTTATTTGCGTTTGGTGTTGCATTCTTGACATTTATCATCCGTATCAAAGGAAGTTTACCTGAAGGGGTTATTCGTTCTATCTTATTTATGAATATGATGACTCCATTAATTGATCGTTCATTTGATGGTTGGACATTTGAAAAAGTTAAGAAGTATGCCATTTCGTTAACTGTTATTGGAGCATTAGGCTTCTTAACGGTTGGTGTATTTGCGAACCAAGTTGACTATATCGCGCCAGTTGTTGAAGAAGAACCAGTTGTTACGATTAACTTAAAGGGTGAACCTGTTGTCATTTCTCAACAAACTTCATCAACTGCTGTTATTGTTTCTGAAACTGCAGATGGCGATGTTACAACATTTGTTGTTAATATTAATGGTTATGCATTCCAAAGTGATCATGATGATAATCCTCAACCAAATACTTTAGAAGTTAAAGTTAATACTGCGACTCAAACAATCGAAAGTGTTGCCTATGTAACATTCTCTGATTCTAAGAATATTGGGGATAAGACAAATTCTGACGTATTCTTGTCTCAATTTGTTGGGGTTTCCATTGTAGATGAAACAGCAAGTGTTGATGTTGTCTCAGGTGCTACAATAACATCTCAATCAGTTGTTAAGGCTGTAAATGCTGCTATTGCTGCAGCGTTGGACTAGGAGGATCGTAAAATGAAAAAAATTATTCATTTAACATTATTCTTAGCGATTATTAGTGCATTAGCAGGTGGCGTTCTTGGCTATGTAAATCAAATTACAGCTCCAATTATTGCTGAAAAGAAAATTGCTGCAGTTAAAGCAAGTTTACAAGAAATTTTCCCAGGTGCATCTGAGTTTGCGGAAATTACAATTGAAGAAAATGATGTTGTAATTAATGCTTATGAAGCGACTGGTGCAGGTTATGCATTTAATGTTAGTGTTCAAGGATATAAAGATGTGATTGAATTCATCGTTGGATTTGATCTAGATGGTAAAATTGCTGGTTTAAAAATGAATTATGTCAATGATACTCCAGGTTTAGGTACTAAAGTTGGTGAACCTGAGTTCATTAATAGTATTGTTAGTAAATCGGTAGATGATAAGTTGGATACTATTTCTGGTGCAACTATTTCATCATCAGCTGTAATTAAAGGGATCGATGCGGCGATTGCTGTATTTGAATCCTTGAAGTAGGAGGGATAACCAATGAAATCTATTTTAAATTATGGTTTGAATCTCTTAAAAGAGAATCCAGTATTTGGATTGTATCTTGGAATTTGTTCTACATTAGCGATTACAATTAACTTGAATAATGCATTAGGTATGGGTGTTTCTGTTATTGCGATTTTAACGGTTTCTAACGTTATCATTTCTCTCATCCGTAATATCACGCCTGATGAAATTCGTATTCCAGTTTATATTGTTGTTATTGCAACTTTAGTTAAAGCGGTTGAATTGTTGATTAGAGCTTATGCTCCTGCAATTGATGCTGCTTTAGGTGTATTTATTCCATTGATCGTTGTTAACTGCATTATCTTAGGTCGTGCTGAAGCATTCGCATCTAAGAATGGTGTTGCTGCTTCTGCTTTAGATGGTTTAAATATGGGTGTTGCTTATACATTAAGTTTAACTGCAATGTCTTTAATTAGACAAATTCTAGCGACTGGTATGGTTAACTTTACAAATCCTTTTACAAATGTTGAAGTTTTCTCTGTAACGTTAATTCCTAGTCAGTTTACAATTCCTATTTTCAGTGGTCCTATCGGTGCTTTCTTAACCTTCGCTTTATTAGCTGCAGGTGTAAGTGCAATCCGTAACCACCAACCTAAGGTAAAGGAGGCAAAATAAGATGGAACTATTTTCTTTATTCTTTTCTGCCGTAGTTATTAATAACGTCGTCTTAACAAAGTTCTTAGGTATGTGTCCTTTATTGGGTGTATCTCGTAAAACGAGTTCTGCACTTGGTATGGGTGCTGCTGTTGTGTTTGTTATCTTTGGATCTTCTGTATTTACGTATGTCTTGTATTACAATGTTCTTGTTCCACTTTCACTTGAATACATGGATTTAATTACCTTTATTCTAGTTATTGCGGCGTTTGTACAATTTGTTGAATTAATTCTTAAGAAATATTCTTCTGTATTGTATAAGGCACTTGGTATTTATCTACCTTTAATCACAACAAACTGTGTAGTGTTATATGTTACTTTAATTAACATTACTGAAGGATTTACATTTGTTGAAATGGTTGTTTATTCCTTAGCGACTCCAATTGGATTCATGATGGTTCTTTATATCTTCTCAACAATCCGTGAAAGATTGGATTATGCTGATGTACCAAATGCATTCAAGGGAAATCCAATTGCGTTAATTGTTGCTGCTATTATGGCAGGTATATTTACAAGTTTCGTAGGTCTAATCTAGTATGGAAGCAGTTCTTTACTTAGCGGCTTTAGGTGGTTTCTATGGTTTGGTTTATTTCTTAAATCATAAGACTCCTCGTCCTGAAGGGTGTGAAGATATTGAAGCAACTTGTAGTTCATGCTCATTAGGTCATTGTGGAAATCATCCTTCCCAACAAATTAAGGAGATAAAAAATGCTTAGTGCAAGTTTAATGATGTTAGTTCTCGGCGCTGCTTTAGGACTATTATTAGCGATTGCTGGTAAATTCCTTTATGTAGAAGTGGATACTCGTGTAGAACAAATTACTGGTATGTTACCTGGTTATAACTGTGGTGCTTGTGGTTACCCTGGATGTGCAGGTTTAGCTGAAGCATTAGTTAATGGTGAAGCTAAGAGTCCTACTCAATGTAAGCCATCTACAGAAGCTCATCGTACACGTATTACGACATTCATGGAAACAGGTGTCGATCCTCAAGCTGAAACAGCACATGCTCATTAATTAGACAAACTTTAAAAAGTTTGTCTTTTTTTTTATTTCTTTCAGGTTATTCTATTTTTTACTCATATATATGAATGAGGTTGATATGAAAGGGATAATTCAAGCGTATGCATTGTTTGTGTTGTTGATGGGAATTGCTTTAGGATACATGCTTTATATTCGAATTGATGAGATGCAATACATGGCACGAATGATTCTTAATCAATCAGTACATGATTCGATGGTAATGCTGGATAAAATGAGTATTGCTGAAAGAGAAGATCGATTAATTGAAGTTGTTAATGAGAATATCCAACTTAGAGATGAATATGGATTAATCAAACAGGTACAAGTATTGGGGTATCATTTAGAACCACTTGCTTTACGTGTAAAGTTGACAGTTAAGTTATCAGATTATGAATGGAATTTTGATGAAACAATGATTGAGGTGGGTTCATGATAAAGAAGGATAAATTATTATTTCTTGGTTTATTTGTTTGTATTATTTTTATTTCATTTGGTATAAGCACACTTTATATCAATCGTGAGCTAGAACTTGTAGAAGTCTATGTAGCGAAAGATACTCTTGTGGCTCGTACTTTAATTGATCATGACTCAATTACACTTATTAAGGTACCAAAAGCATATTTAAGTGAGAATGTTGTGATGGATAAAGAAGAAATGTTAGGGAAATATGTAAAGTTGAACACATCCATTCCTAAAGGGAGTCTCATGTATCAATCAAGCTTAGAATGGTTGGATGATGCGATTGATGAACCAGCATTACTTCTTAACGCAAATCAAGCTGTATTTGCATTAGATGTGAATATGAGTAGTACTGCAGGTAATTCAATCCAAAAGGGTTCAAAGATTGATTTGTATGGAACCCTAAAAGTTAATCGAGAAACACTCGTTGATTTATTGTTTAAACAAGTAAGAGTTTTGAGTATTAAGGATAAGAATGGAAATGAAGTTAATCAAGAAACCAATCAAGTTCCTAAAATTATGTTAATTGCAGTTGATCAGTATGAAATACCTATACTCACTAAGTTGATTGCGATAGGGGACTTAACCATTACTCCAACATCAGAGTTCTTTAGTGATGAAGAATGTATTCTATATGAAGGATCAAGTTTATTAGGATATTTATATGCTCAATGAATTTGATTTTGGTGTAATTCAGAGATTAATTGATGATAATCAAATAACGGATATTAACTACAATGGCAAACAAATATGGGTGGATCATCTTCAAAAAGGAAGATATCCTGTAGAACCCTTTATTGCACATGATGCGATTCAAGCACTCGTTTATAAGATTGCGAATTATGTAAATCTTCCATTTAATGCGACCAGTCCTGTATTGGAAGCTGAAACAAGTGAACTCAGAATTAGTATCCTACATCCTAGTGTTTCTCGAGGTGGTTTAAGTTTATCCATACGGAAAACACCTTCTGTTTGTCGCTTGCATGATGAAATAACGGGGATTAAACATTATGCACCAATTTGGGTTATTGAGTTCTTACAAGAAGCAATTCAAAACAGAAAAAATATTATGATAAGTGGTTTGCCAGGTTCTGGTAAGACAGAATTTGTTAAATACTTGATGGAGAGTATACCGGCCTTTCAACGAGTTATAACAATCGAAGATAGTTTAGAGTTGCGTTATGGAGATATTCATCCAAAAAAAGATCATGTTATGTTAAAGGTTCATGAACACTTTAGTTACGAGAAAGCAATTAAAACGAGTCTTAGACAAAGACCAGATTGGATATGTGTCTCAGAGATAAGAGGAATAGAAATCATTTATCTCTTGCAAAGTATCTCGACTGGTACAAGTTTAATCAGTACCGTACATGCGGAAAGTGCATATGCAATCCCGCATCGAATGATGGTTATGATGCCTGGAACAGACTTAAGTAATCAAAGCATTCATACCATGATACATGATAGTTTGGATTTTGGTGTTCATCTTGAAGTGGTGACAAGTTCTAGAGGGGTTCAGAGAAGGATTCGTGAAGTTGTTTATTATGATGTGAATGAAGCGTATGAAGGGAAGAAACTTACGATCTATCAAAAAAATGAGAAAAATAAAAGTATTAAATTTAAACAGTTTATGGAAGATAACCCATTTAATCGAGAATATAACACTTAAAGATTTGACTGTAATTATTTCTGAGATACTTGTCATTATGCTATTTGGTACTGTGTTTAAATTACCCAATACTTATCAACTAATTCTATTAGGACTATCTTTTATACTTACTCCATTCTTTATGCATTATCAGATGCGATGGAAAGAGGAGGAACAAGCCTTCTATGAATTGACGGACTTCCTTCAACAATTCTTAGTTAGTTTTAAACAACATCCTAAGATTTATGCATCGCTTCTTGAATCAAGACCGAATACAACAGGAGTTCTAAGAGAACAAGTTGATTGCTGGATAAATCAGCTTGAAATGGGTGTTTACCCTAAAGAGAGTGCACAAAATTTTGTTAATAAGCAATCTCACTTTATTGTTTCAAACCTCATTCATTTAATGTTAGCGGTAGAGAACTATGGAACATTCAACTACATCGAGGGATTAGAAATCATACAGAATGATATCGAAGACTGGATAGAAGATACGACAATCTTCAAGAACGAACAAAAGAGCACAAAGAATCGAATACAGATACTAGCATTATTAGCGTGTGGTATCGCTTGGATTTCACACAATATGTTATTTAAAACAGGATTAATTGAGACCATGAATTTCTATTACTTTAGTTTGTTTGTGTTCTTGGTCTTGGTACTATTAACACTATTCTTCTCATATAAACTAATCTCAGTCCCATGGATTGATGCGAGTGAGAATCTATGTTGAAGTATCTAGCCATTCTATGCTTAATGATTTGGGTATTCTTTGACGATAAGGTGTTTGAATTAACACACTACAAGTCCACAAAGTTTATTCAAATCGAAAAGATATTAGGTTATGAGTGTAATGAAAAATGGTATAAAGATCGATATTTCAAAATAAAGATAATTCGCTATTTAATTTTGTTAGTACTTGTATACGACCCTAAGATTGTTTTAATTACAGTATTTATTCTATGTTTATTGATTTATTTCTATCCTGTATTAAAACTTAACCAATTCGCTAAATTAAAAATAAGAAGTATTCAATATCACTTTCCAATTTACTTAAGACAGATTCAAGTATTACTTCAAAATAATACAGTTGTTCGATCAATTGAATTATCCCTAGAATATGTACCTAAAGTATTAAAACCTGATATTGAACGATTAAATGAGTTAATCAAAGAAGATCCAATGAATAGTCACCATTACATTAATTGCATGAAAGACTACGATTTGATTGAAATACAACGATCGATGAAATGGCTTTACCGATACCAGAACTTTGGCTATAAAGATGCGTATTCGCAATTTAATCGTATGTTAATGTCTACATCTAAATGGCTTAGACAATCACGAATTGAACAGAAACAGAGTTCAATTCAAGTGTATCAGTGGATGGGAATGTTACCACTTCTTGGTGTAACATTCGTATTTATATCTGCGATGATGAGTGTTGTAATCTCATTATTTGAAAGGGGGTGAAATGATGAAAGCATTTTTTGAAGAATATGGTTTAGTGTTAGTTGTGACAGTTATTGCGACAGGAATGATTCTTTTCTCTGAAGGGTTTAAAGAAACGATGCAAGATACGCTTGAGACACAATGGACACAAATGACAGAGATTAACTAATGAAGGGGGCATTTGAAACCGTTATCGTTATGATCTTTGGGATGATGTTTATGGTGATGGGTATTGATTACATGAGAGTAATTCTTCTTAACAACAAGGCTCGTTTATATGCTGAAAACATTCTAGCGATCGTTGAGAATCAGAATCGTTATGATGCGGATGTAGATGAATTGATTCGTTTAAGTGAGATTCAATGTTCCGTATGTACGTATCAAGTAGAAGAACATATTGAAGTTGAAAAGCGTTTATGGATTACTGTCACTTATCCAATTGAAATGAATCATTTGAATTACTTTACTTTATCCAAGATAAGATTATTAACTAGACCAATCGCTTAGTGCAGGAAACTGCACTTCTTTATGCTAAAATAGAATTATGTTATTAACCATTGATATAGGAAACTCGAATATAGTTTGTGTTGTTTACTCAGATTCAAAAGAAAAGCTTTATGATGCACGATATGAAACGATAAAGGAAGATGTGAAAAGTGCGTATAGAGTCTTCGTACAAGATCAGTTATTTCCTTTAAAGGATAAATTTAATTTAGAAGCATTTATCGTAAGTAGCGTGGTCCCGTCCGTTGATCAAGTATTTTTTGATACGGTTGAATCTGTATTAGAGATAAAAGGGTATAAATGCAATACCGATACAGTAAGTGAATTAGAGATTTTATTAACGAATCCTAAAGAGTTAGGTGCTGATTTTATTGCAACAACCTATGGTGCAATGTCGAAGTATAACACCCCATTGATCGTGGCTGATTTAGGATCTGCAACAAAGTTAAGCGCAATTAATGATAAGCATCAGTTTGCGGGTGGAATAATTATGCCAGGTTTAAGAATCTCTCAAGATGCTTTAAACAAGTTCATTCCTCATTTACCAACAATTCCTCTAGAGGTTCCAGAATCTGTTCTAGGGATAGACACAATAACTGCGATGCAAGCTGGATTGATGTTCTCTACGATTGATTCAATTACAGGAATTGCGGATCGTATTGAAAAAGAGTTTGGTCAAAAGTGTACTAAAATCTTAACAGGTGGGTTATCTGTATTGATTAAAGATCATACTGAAACCTTTGTATATGAACCTTTTCTATTAAATGAAGGTTTATTTGATATCTATCAAAAATTAGTTAAATAATTTGGCTTAACTACTTTACTTT
>CAYWGS010000017.1:0-22165 GCA_964457525.1 uncultured Erysipelotrichaceae bacterium
TCTATGATGTAGTGGATGCGCCAAATGAACTCTGGAATATATTTGTTAATCGTGATTTAGGAACTACTCAGATTTTCAAACAAACGCCTGATACAAATAACACCTGTCAGTATCTAGTAGAAGAAGAACCAGATTTTGTATTAGTTGATAAAGATCAATTCTACTTCGATGGAGAGAACTATGTTCCAATCTATTTTAGAGTACGTGGTTGTGGCACAAATATATACGAGAATGATGATTATATCCTCTATCAATTTTATTGGTAGTGTATTTCACCTATTCTATACGCACTTGAGTATAATAGATGTGTTAGGAGATAAGAAATGACAAATCAGAAACTCGATCCTAAGTTTAATCCATTTAAACCAAGGGCAAAAAAAGAAACACAAGTAAAGAAAATGATTGCGGTCGTGAGTGGTAAAGGTGGTGTTGGTAAATCAACGGTCTCCGCACTTCTCGCAACTCATGCACAACGAGCAGGTTATCAAACCGGTGTTATTGATGGAGATATTATTGGACCATCCATGGGTCATTTGTTTAATATTCATCAACCCTTATTTGGAGATGAAAGTGGGATTGAACCCGCTGTAACAGAAACAGGCATTAAGCTTGTGACATCCAATATGTTAATCAAAGAGGAAACCAATCCAATCCTATGGAGAGGGGCATTGATTACTAAAGCAGTAACTGATTTCTGGACAGAAGTCAATTGGCAAGAACTCGATCTTATGGTCTTGGATATGCCACCTGGAACAGGCGATATTGCGATGACGGTCTTCCAAAGTTTACCGATTACAGGTATTGTGATTGTGACAAGTCCACAAGATTTAGTCAGTATGATTGTTTCTAAGGCAGTTGAAATGGCACAGAAAATGAATGTACCGATTATAGGTATCATTGAAAACTTCAGTTACTTTGTCTGTGATGACTGTGATAAAGTCCACTATCCATTTGGTCAAAGTAAGGGGCAAGCTGTAGCGGATAAATACAACATTCCACTACTCGGTCAATTACCCATTAATCCAATCATCAATCAATTAGCCGATGAAGGACGAATTGAAGAGATTGAAAGTGAAGATTTTACCTGGTTAGTTGAAACGATTATGGAAGCATAGTCGTTTTTCTTTTCAAATCACTGAATATTTGATATTATGTTAATCCTGAAGAGGAACAATATGTTTGATACTGCAAAATCCATTTTAAAACGTGATCCTGCCGCAAAATCTCTATTAGAGGTGATTTTGTTATACCCAGGTTATCATGCGGTTCTATATCATCGAGTTGCGCATTTCTTTTATAAATTAAAACTCTTTTTCATCGCAAGACTCATTAGTCAATTCAATCGAGGCGTTACTGGCATTGAAATACATCCAGGTGCACAGATTGGTAAACGCTTATTTATTGATCATGGGATGGGTATTGTAATAGGAGAAACTGCCATTATTGGCGATGATTGTTTAATCTATCATCAAGTCACATTAGGTGGAATGAGTTCAAAAGATGAAAAACGCCATCCAACTCTTGGCAACAACGTTATGGTTGGGACAGGCGCAAAGATTCTTGGCAACATTCACATTGGTGATAACGTTAAAATTGGAGCGAATTGCATTGTTATTCATGATGTTGAAGCTGGAAAAACAGTTGTTGGTGTTCCAGGACAGGTATTAATTAAGAAATAGAGGAACGTCTTGAATGACGTTCTTTTTATGTTATGATTTAAAAAGAGGGTGCTCATTATGATCTCATTTCCGATTAATAGTGTTTTTATCATAAATGGTATTATGGTTGTTTTATTGTTAATCACATTAATAAGTGGTTATTATAATGGCTTTATTAAACAAATCGTTCAGTTAATCGTTTTAATAGTAAGTATCCTTATCGCATGGCCAACATCGGGTCTGTTGTCAAATTCAATCCCTATTTTAAGCCGTGATTTAGGCTATTTTAATGATGTATTGTTTGGACAATTCATCTATGAGATCAGTAACTCAATCCTATGGTTTGTGATTCTATTTATTGCATTGTTTGTTGGATTATATGTCATCGCAAAACCATTCTATAAGAAAATAAGACAATACGCATGGATAAAACCACTGGATAAAATTCTAGGAGTGGTTATTGCACTTATTCCACTCATTATTTGGTTTCTACTTTTCATGATTATTACGTTAAGCCCAATCTTTTTAAATGGTAAATCAACCTTAGAAGCATCTATGCTTAACCCACTCGTACCGGTAGCTCAATCGTTGTCCGATACCTTTGTAGGGCAAGTTGATCCCTATGGAATCGTTGTGAAGCTAACAAATCAAGAAGAATTAACAGAAGAAGATATCGCAAATATTCCAATCTGGTTAGAAGAGTTTGGGGTTAAAGAAGAAAGTGTTGTGATTGTTACAAAGTTTATCAATGAAGAGGCGTTTACAGAAACGGATATCAACACCGTTCAAGAGTATATTACAAAGAATGAAATTACAGAAGGTCAAGCTCGAGCATTCTTAGAGAAGTTTGGTTTAGCTCAATCCGAGATTGATGAGGCGATTAGTGAATTCAATTTTAAGTAAAGATGAGTAAAATCATCTTTTTTAATTAACTAAGTAAACTAAATAAGCTATGATTAAGATAATGTTGTTTAACCATATATTAAAGGAGCACGCATGGAGTATGACGTCATAGTGATTGGCGGTGGTCTAGCTGGACTCACCGCAGGAAGTTTACTCGCTAAACGAAACTTGAAAGTAGCGGTATTTGATAAAAGTTATAATCCCGGAGGATCTTGTGGTATTTTTAAACGAAAAAACACCATCTTTGATCAAGGTTCCGCAATGCTCTATGGGTTTGGAGAAAAAGGATTTAATGCACATCGATTCGTCTTTAATGTACTTGAAGAACCAATCGATATCATCCAACATGATTTGCTTTATGTCGTAAATTTTAAGGGACATCGCATTCCGTTCCATGCGAATGTAAAACAATTTACCGAAGAACTCGCGAAAGTATTTCCGAAACAGAGAGAGAATATTAAACGATTCTATGACGATATGTTGGTTATGTATGAACATGTCATGGTTGAAACACCCAGTTATCGAAGTGCAGATGAGACAAAAGCAATTGATGGATTAAAAGGTCTAATCAAACATCCAATTTCCTATATTCGTTTCTTATCTTACTTGAATATGAGTGCGAAACAATTACTTGAACGCTATTTCGATGATCCTGAAATATTCAAATTTTTTGATAAACTCACATCAACGTATTGTTACGCTACGGTAGAAGAAGCACCCGCTGTATTGGCATCCGTTATGTTTGTCGATAATCATGTGGGAGGTAGCTATTATCCTGCAGGATCAACGCTTTTCTTACCTGGAAAGTTAGAGAAAGTGATTGAAGAAAATGGGGGAGAGATGATTCTCTCAACAGTCGTAAATGAAATCTTATTCAAAGAAGGTAAAGCGATTGGGGTTAAATGTGATAATGGACTCATTTATACTGCGAAATACGTTATCTATTCTGGAACAGTCTGGAACTTATACGATAAACTTATATCATCAAAAGTAAGCTCACGAAAACGACGTGAATGGGCAAAAGCACAAGTGATGACCTATCCAAGTGTCATGATCTATTTAACCGTTGATAAAGAAGTCATACCAGAAGATACAGCACCTTTAGAAATGTTGGTTGGAAATCCAGATTACTTAGATGAGAGTGAAGTAACAGCGTATATCCTAAGTATTGATGATAAGAATCTATGTGATGAAGATGAACATACAGTTATGGCCATTGGCCCAAGCTTTGAGAAATGGGATTTCTTGAGTGAGAAAGAATATCAAGTTAAAAAAGCGAAAGAAAAAGAACGACTCATACAAGTTCTTGAACGTCGTTTTCCAAACTTCTCAAAACATATTCGCACAATAGAAGTCGCAACACCACGAACCATTGAACACTATACAATGAAAAACCATGGTGCAGTTGCAGGTCCAAAACAAATGCTTGGACAACATATGTTTAAACGTCAACACATTCGAACAGAATGGCCTAACTTATTCTGTTGCGGTGAATCAACGGTGTTGGGGACTGGAACTCCCACTGTAACGACTTCAGGCATTAGTGCCGCAAATGCTGTTTTAAGAAAATATAAACTCAAAGAATATGTCTATGATCCAACGCTAGAGAATAGAGTCAATCTAGTCTCAAAACCATTCTTAAAATCACAACTCTATGCCGATCGTGTTGGTGAAGAAAAAGAAGTGATGCAATGTGCGTATCACTGTCGATACTGTGAACATCCAGCCTGTACACGAAAAGAGGAAACCGATATACGTGGAATCATGCGACGCGTTGCGGTAGGAAACTTTGTTGGAGCACTCAAAGCATGGGATAAACATCCAGTCAATCTTGAAACGCTTTTACGATATGAATCACAATGTATATGCAATGTCGATGAAGGAAAAGGCATTCAAATTCGAAAAGTAATAAACTATTTAGAAAAAACAAAACGGTGAGGAGACTCACCGTTTAACTTCTTTGTTTATTCTGTTTCATTTCACTTAATTCTTGATTGGTATATCCTCGATTTTGCCATAAACGTGTATGCATATGCGCATTTAAGCAAAGTTGGATGAACTCTTCAAATTTATTCTGTGGTATCGTACATCCGAATTCGTTGATACTATTGGGAATATCTTCTATATTGAAACTATCTTTTAAGAAGTAGGATAAATAATCCAAGTAATTCACAATCTCAACTTTACTGCCTTTAAACCATTTAATTATATATTCTTTCAACGCTTTTAATTCTGGAGTTTCTTCTTGGTATAAATCTTCTTTATACTTTAATAACTCTTTCTTGGAAGGTTGATAGTAAGGAAGATCTTCTTGTGCTTCAATAAGATCTAAATATTCGAACTCATCTAAGAAGATTTCTAACATAAAGTACTCATTGACAAGAAACATTTGGTTCGCTTCAAGAACTTCAAATTGAATACTCGTATAAAGTGTTCCAGGATTCAAATCCGTTTTCTCATAGGAATTAATAATCGTACATGCATCTTCTACGGAAATCACGCCATAGAGATTAATCATCGCAACTAAATCATCGTGTATGGCTTTATTTTTCATAATAGTTTTGACTTTCTGTGAAGGATTTGTTCACGCTTAGGACCATTGGACACTAAAGTAATAGGAACATTAATCATACGTTCGATTTCATCGACATAATGCTTACAATTCTCAGGTAGATCATCATAATTACGAATGTGTGAGATATCTGAGTTCCAACCAGGAAGTGTTTCAAGAATTGGTTTACTATTTTCTAAACGAGTGATATTAGGGAAATGATCACGACGCTTACCATCTGTTTCATAGGCAACACAGACAGGAATTTCATTTAAATAGCCAAGCACATCTAAATTCGTTAATACAAGATGTGTTGCGCCTTGAACTTGGCAACCATAACGAGTCGCAACGACATCAAACCAACCCATACGACGAGGACGACCGGTTGTTGCGCCAAATTCACCCGCATCGCCACCTCTTAAACGTAATTCTTGAGCAATATCCCCAAAGATTTCACTAACAAATGGACCAGCCCCAACACTACTAGAATATGCCTTTGTGACTGCATAAACTTCATCGATGGTGTAGGGTAATCCAGCCCCAATTGGGCCATAGAATGCAAGAGTTGAACTTGAAGTAGAGTATGGATAAATTCCAAAATCAGGATCTCTAAGAGCACCTAATTGACCTTCTAAAAGAATTTGTTTATTTTCATCCATGGAAGTTTGGAAAAATTTAACGGTATCATGTACAAATGGAGAAATTAAGTTACGATATTCCATTAATTCATTATAGATATCTTCTTTTTTTAATGGTTCTGCATGATACAAGTGTTCTAATAATATATTTTTAGCAGGTAAGATACGATCTAACTTATCACTTACCCATTGTTCATCAAATAATTCAGAGATTTGAAAACCGATTTTAGCATATTTATCAGAATAGAATGGCGCAATACCACTTTTTGTCGATCCAAATTGTGCTTTGCCCAAACGTTCTTCTTCTAATTTATCAAAAAGAATATGATAACTCATAACGATTTGAGCACGATCCGAAACAATCAGTTTAGGCATCGGTACACCTTTTTCTACCAATTGATTTAGTTCTTTGATAAATGCAGGAATATTTAGGGCAACGCCATTTCCAATGACATTCGTAATGTGATCATAGAAAACACCAGAAGGCAACATATGTAATGCAAATTTACCATAATCATTAATAATGGTATGCCCAGCATTATTACCACCTTGAAAGCGTACTACGATATCTGATTCTTTCGCAAAGACATCAGTTAATTTACCTTTACCTTCATCACCCCAGTTAGCACCAACTACAGCTTTAATCATGTTCGTTCTCCTTTAAAATAAAATAGAACAGCTTGTGTGCTGTTCTAGATTACACTTATAAACCTATCAAAATTAATCTTGTTTGTCAATCTTATCTAAATAAGTATCCGCAACATATAAACCATGCGCGGCAGCTTGAGATAAAGAACGTGTAAATCCAGCCCCATCCCCAATTGCATAAACATTTTTAAACCCATTTAATTCAAAATTGGTTGTATCTGGACGAGCAGAATAGTATTTACATTCTACACCATAGAGTAGCGTATCCATGTTTGCAGTACCTGGCGCAACTTTATCTAACGCAAAGAGGGTTTCAATGATATTATCCAACTGACGTTTTGGCATACATAAGGATAAATCACCCGCAACAGCTTTTAAAGTGGGTTGTACGGTGTTTGCTTTTAATCGATTCTCATCGGTACGACGTCCATGAAGCAAGTCTCCTAAACGTTGAACCAAGACAGAACCCCCAGAAATTAAGTTACCTAAGTGCGCTACATGACGTGCATAATCAATCGGGTCATTGAATGGAGTCGTAAACTTGATGGTTGATAATAATGCAAAGTTAGAATTATCAGTCTTCTTATCCTCTTCCTTAAAGGAATGACCATTCACCGTAATGATGTCATTGGTATTCTCCATCACCACATGACCTTTTTCATTGAAACAAAACATGCGTGTAATATCACCATACTTTTGACTTCTAAACCAAATCTTTGGTTCATAGATGACTTCTGAGAAATGCTTCCATACAGAATAAGGAAGCTCAACACGAACACCAATATCCACCTGATTGTTTATGAGAGGTATTTTATTCTTAGAACACCATTGACTAAAGAAACGACTTCCAGCACGACCAACCGCGAAGATTAGTGCATCTGCTTGGATTTCATGTGATTCTTTTTTCTGTGTATAATAAACGATCTTTTGATCGCCGTCCGCATCGGTAACATTCGCATCTGTAATGATTTCAATCTTATCGCGAAGGAAATGGATTAAATCCATCATTGTTTTATAGTTCGCATCAGTACCCAAATGTTTAACTTGAGCTTGTTGCATATGTAAATCATGTTTTAAACAAAGTGTTTTAAGTTCATCAGAAGGTTGATAACGATCCGTTGTTGCGCCGTGTCTCACTAAAATCGCATCCGCTTGTTCAATGTACTTAATAACAGTGGATTGAGGTAAGAAGTCAGTTAACCATCCACCATATTCAGTAGAAATAATATACTTACCATCTGAATACGCTCCAGCACCCGCTAATCCTTCCATAATTCCACAGGTAGGACAGTTAATACAGGTTGGGACTTTACCTTCAATAATTGGACATAAACGACGGGTAATGTCATGACCTTTTTCTAATAAAGTTATCTTTAATCCAGGCTTTTCCTCTATTAAACGATACGCTGCCATAAGGCCACTAATTCCGCCACCAATGATGACGACATCTACTTTTTTCATCGCTTTCCTCCTTAAATCCATGCATAGTTTACACGATAAGTACTTGAAGTTCAATGATAATTTGACAAGGTCAGTAAAACGACACATAATATTGGCATGGGACAAAAAGTAACAGCACACCTTGAGTTTAAAAAAGACTTCAAGGGAAAACTTATTCTTGCGGATGGTGAAATTGGAATTGGAATGAATCCCAATGAAGCTAGACCGTATGACTTATTACAAGGCGCATTAGTGTCTTGTTTACATTCTACTTTATTAGAAATCTTAACCAAAAAACGAATTGCGATCGATTCGGTTGAGTATCATGTAAGTGGCGAAAAGCGCGATGAGATTCCTACTACATTAAAATCAGTCCATATTGAAGCACTCTTTTCAGCAAGCGATAAGGAAGAACAAATCCGAAAATCCATGGAACTTGCATGTAAATATTGTTCGGTATATAATACATTGGCTCAAGTCGCAGAAATGAAAATGACAGTGAGCTTTAAACCTTATGACACTCTTAAAAATACGTAAGAAGTTAAAACTAAACTTAACACCAGCACAACAAATAGCCATTAGCTTCGCGTCAGTCATCTTAACCGGCGCTTTTTTGTTGAGCTTACCCATCAGTAATAAAATTCCAGGTGTTCCTTTTATCAATCATTTATTTACTTCCACGACTGCAGTATGTGTAACCGGCTTAACAACAGTCGTCTTAGTGGATCAATACACATTATTTGGTAAATGGGTCATAATTGGACTAATGCAAGTCGGTGGTCTTGGACTCATGACCTTGATTGCAGTGTTTGTTTTATCGTTCTCAGGTAAACTATCTATTGCGAATCGTCTTGCGCTTAATGAAGCGGTAAACTTCTTTAACCTTCATGACTTCAATCATTTTATTAAGAATATTATTAAATACACATTCGTGTTTGAATTTATTGGTTTTTCACTCTATGCGACACGATTTGTGCCTGAGTTTGGATGGTCACGAGGACTCTTTGTTTCCTTGTTTACCTCAGTATCTGAATTCGTAAATGCAGGTTTGGACATTGTAGGAAACACCAGTCTACAAGCCTATGTTCAGGATCTAATTGTTAACTTCACTACGATGTATCTTATTGTAGTAGGGGGCTTAGGTTTTGGGGTTTGGTTTGATTTATCTCAAGGTAGTAAATCTTTAATCCGTCGCTCTCATCCTTTCCAATATGTTGTAAAACACTTAAAGGTTCATACAAAACTTGCGATTACCACAACACTCTGTTTAATCTTCGGTGGAGCGCTTATTCTATTTATTCTTGAGTTTAATAATCCGAACACCATTCAATCCTTCAATTTTTTTGATAAAATTATGGCATCACTTTTCCAATCCATCACAACCCGTACAGCAGGTTTTGCGACCCTCAATATGGCTAACATGAAGGTTACTTCCTTGTTAGTCATGATGTTACTGATGTTTATTGGGGGATCACCGGGTGGTACTGCTGGGGGGATTAAAACAACAACCTTCGCAATTTTATTACTGATGATTTCATCTGAGTTATCAAATCGAAAAGAAATCACTGTATTTAAGCGTAAAATTGAACGTGAACAATTCCGTAAAGCGTTTGTGGTAGCGTTTATGTTATTAACAACACTTGTTACTGGAATCTTCTTCTTAACGATTACTGAGTCATTTAGTTTATTAGAATTATCCTATGAAGCAGTATCTGCAATCGCTACAGTAGGATTAACCATGGGGATTACATCCAATCTCAGTATGATTGGGAAAGTTATTATTATATTATTGATGTATTTTGGTCGAATTGGACCACTCACAGTGTTATTATCGATTAATCGTAAACAAGCTAGTAAGAAAGGACAGGACATCAGTTATCCTACAGCTGATATCTTGATTGGTTAGAAATATGAAACGTAAATCATTTGCCATCTTAGGTTTAGGAATATTTGGTTCGACCATGGCTAAAACATTAAGTGAATATGGATATGATGTTATTGGTGTTGACTTAGATTCAACAAACGTGGATCGTGTCAGTGAGTTTGCGACTCAAGCGGTACAAGCTGACTTTACCGATATTGATCAATTACGCGTAATCGGTGTACAAGATGTTGATGTGGCTGTTATCGCTACTGGAAGCAAACTAGAAGCTTCTGTAATGGCTGTTCTACACTTAAAAGAACTTGGTGTACCATTTATTATGGCCAAAGCGAAGAATAAAGTGTATATGCAAATCCTTCTGAAAGTAGGGGCTGACCGTGTTGTACGTCCTGAAAAAGAAATGGGTGAGCGTGTTGCTAAATCTTTAATGAGTCAAAATATTATCGATATGGTGGATATTGACGAAGATTACAGTATGATGGAACTTTCTGCTCCAAAAGATTGGATCGGGAAGAAACTAGTAGATTTAGATGCTCGTAAGCGCTATGGTGTAAATGTTTTAGGGGTAAGACCAACTGAAAATGCTCGTTTAGATTTTGGAATTACAGCAGAATATGTCATTCGTGAAGAAGATACTTTGTTAGTTATTGTCGAAAATAACAAGTTTGAAGAATTAGAGTATCAAGGAAAGATTTAAACAACTCGAAGTTGAGTTGTTTTTTTAACTTTGGTTGCGCGTTAGAATGGGGAGCCTTATAATAGGAATGATGAAAACAATTAAAAGAATAGGCGTAGTCCTAAAAGAAGGTTGCGATATTGATGGTGGACAACATGCAATGGAAGTCCTCTCACAATCGATTCAACTGGATACAGTCGTAGAAGTTAATCAAGCATTGGTTAGAAAACAAGATCCATTGTATCTCGATGCAGTGACCGATTTAAATCTCCGATTAAATCATGAAGTTAAGAAAGCCTTAGATGAAGGCTATTTTCCTTTAGTCTTTGGAGGCGATCATGCATTGGCGATTGGATCAATCAGTGCAGTAGCACAAGAATCCCATGCGATTCTTTGGATCGATGCACATGGAGACTGCAATACAGTCGAATCCAGTGATTCTAAACGCATTCATGGTATGCCTTTAGCGGTATTACAAGGCTATGGACATCCCGATTTATTAGCGATGGTAAAACAACCTGTTCAATCCGATAACATTATGCTTGTTGGTATTCGTTCATTGGACGACGAAGAAGAAAGACTCATGAGTTTATGGGGTGTGCATTGGATTACTATGCAAGAAATTCGTAAACAAGGAATTGATTGGATGAATGAACAAGTAAATCGTTTTATTCAAGATAAGAAGCATTTACATGTTTCATTTGATTGCGATAGTATGGATCCAAGTTTATTTCCAGGCGTTAATACACCGGTAAAAGATGGATTTAAACCGTATGAGATTCTTCCACTCTTAAAACATGTCCTAAATCATCCTAATCTAAGTTCGATGGATATTGTTGAATTTAATCCTACACGAGATCAAGGTTCAACCCTTGATTTAATAAAAACACTGAATGAAATGGTTATTGAAGCCATAGAGGAGTAAGTATGAGTTATATCTGTGCGATTGATCAAGGAACAAGTTCGAGTCGTGCCATGATTTTTGATAAGGACCTTAACATCTGTGCGTCTTCTCAAACGGATATCAAGGCTTTTTATCCTAATCCGGGTTGGGTTGAACAAGATCCACAAGAGATCTTAGACTCAGTTATTTTTGCGATACGTGATGCGCTTAAGAAAGCACAGATTGATGCAAGTGAACTGAAAGCTTTTGCGATTACCAATCAAAGAGAAACTACCATTGTATGGGATAAAGAAACAGGTAAACCTGTATATCCTGCAATCGTATGGCAATCAAGACAATCTGCTTTTTATTGTGAAGATTTAAAACAAAAGGGTTTTGAACCTTTCATCAAGAAAAGAACTGGACTCGTGATTGATTCTTACTTCTCAGCGAGTAAGATTCGCTTTATCTTAGATGAAATAGAGAATGGTCAAGAACGTGCAGAACGTGGTGAATTATTATTTGGTACAGTCGATACATGGCTTGTATATCATTTATCCAATGGTAAGCATTTTGTCAGTGATGTGACCAATGCATCAAGGACACTACTCATGAACATTGATCGATGTGAATGGGATCCAAAGTTACTCGATATTTGGAATATCCCTTCTAGTATGTGTGCAACGATTGTAGATACAGCAGGGGATATTGCGGTTTGTGATAAGAAGTGGTTTGGGGTGGATGTGCCAATTGCGGCGATTGTTGGAGACCAACAATCCGCATTATTTGGTCAACTCTGCTTAGAAGCCGGCGATGTTAAGAATACCTATGGGACAGGTTGTTTCATGTTAATGAATACAGGTGAGAATCGTATTGATTCTAAGAATGGCCTTCTAACAACCATCGCATGGCGTAAAAATGGAAAAGTAACCTATGCTTTAGAAGGTTCTGTGTTTGTGGCAGGTGCCGCAATCCAATGGTTAAGAGATGGCATGCATTTTATTGATAAATCATCTGATTGTGAACAAGTCGCATGTTCCGTTGAATCCAGTGATGGAGTGGTCGTAGTACCAGCCTTTGTTGGATTAGGTGCACCGTATTGGCAAAGCGATGTTAAAGGGGCAATTTTTGGATTGACTCGTGGTACATCACAAGCTCATATTGTCCGTGCAACACTTGAATCGTTAGCCCTTCAAACCTATGATGTTGTTCAAGCGATGCAAGATGATTCATTGATTAAACTTACCAAGCTACAAGTCGATGGGGGCGCTAGTTTAAACAATTATCTAATGGACTATCAAGCAGGACTACTCGGAGTGGATGTCATCCGACCTTTGATTTCAGAAACAACGGCCCTTGGGGCATGTATGTTAGCCGGTTTAGCAACCCATCTATTTGAGAGTGAAGAAGAACTCATTCAAAAATGGAAAACGGAACGTTTGTTTAAACCTAACATGAGTAAATCAACTCAAATGGACATTCTAGAACAGTGGAAACGTGCCATCAAAGCAGTACTATCCTTTAAAGAACATTAATATGAATCGTTATGATAAATTTTTGATTGTATTTATACTGATCACATCCGTTATTTTATATGGAACCATGGAATGGTTTGTTCGTGCGACGACAGGCTCTCAAAAAGTAGCGATTGTCAGTTATCGTGAAGAAGAAGTATTGCGCATTGATATGAGTGTGGATCAGAACTACACCGTAAAGGGTACTTTAGGGGATGTTTTTATTGAAGTTAAGGATAAAGCAATCCGCGTTGAGAAAGAAACATCACCTTATCACATTTGTTCCATACAAGGTTGGGTAGAATACGCTAATGTGCCTATTGTCTGTTTACCAAATCACATTGTTATTATGATACAAGGATCTTCGACACAACCAGAAGGTGAGGACAGTGTTATACAATGAAAAAACAACGTCCTACACGTCGACTCACTTTGATTACGATGTTGCTCGCAATGAGTATTTTAATGCATATGTTGGAACCTTCTTTGCCGATACCAGTACCAGGAGTCAAACTTGGTTTAGCGAATATACTTGGATTAATTACTTTAATTCTATTTGATGTGAAGTCTATGATTACCTTAAATCTCATGCGTGTTATTATCGCATCTCTACTTAGAGGGATTATTTTTGGTACAGGTTTTTGGCTTTCACTTGGAGGTGTGATATTTAGTACAATCATTACCTTAATTTTATATAAAACACATAAATTTACACCCATTGGACTTAGTGTGGCGTCCAGTGCTTTTCATGGTTTAGGTCAAATCGTGGTTCTGATTTTTATCAATCAAACTGTTATGATGATTTATTGGTTACCGCTATTATGGTTCAGTTCAATCCCTACAGGATGGATCACTGGTACCATTAGTACCCAAGTTCTTAAACGATTAAAAGCATAAACAGTGTCATCACTGTTTTATTTTGGGGTATAATAAAAAAGGATTTGTGAGGGATTATGACAATATACCAATTATTCATGAAGTATTTAAAAGGCTTGAGACTCCGACTGGTGAGTCTTATTGGCGTTGTTATTACGTATGTAAGCCTTACGCTCATATCACCACTCTTATTTGCATTCTTGATTGATAATGTTATCAACCAAGAACCGATTACCTCCAACTGGTTAATTCAATACAGTAATTTATTTGGTGGAGTGGATCATATAAGAAACAATTTGTGGTTAGCTGCTTTGATGATCATGGCAGTTAATCTTGTTATTTTTGGTTTGATGTATTTTAGAGGTCGTTTAAATGGTGTTATCAGTGAACGCTATGTCGAAAAGTTAAGAAATGATTTATATGAACACTTACAGTATTATCCATATCATGCGCATGTTAATGCTAAGAGTGGGGACTTAATACAACGTTGTACATCTGATGTGGATACCATTCGACGTTTCTTAGCTGGACAAATAGCAGAGCTCGTTTATGCGATATCAATGGCAATTATTGCGGTGGTTGTTTTAATTCAAATGAACTTAAAACTAGCACTTATCTCTATGATTAGTTTTCCAATTTTAGTAATATTCGCGTATGTTTTCTTTAAACGTATGCAAAAGATCTTCCAAAACAGTGATGAAGCAGAAGGAGAACTCTCAACAGTACTTCAGGAGAGTTTATCTGGAGTACGCGTTGTTAAGGCGTTTAATCGAGAAGTCTTTGAACTTGAACGTTTCGATGAGAAGAATCGTAACTTCAGAGATTTAACCTATAAACTAATTGAATTACTCGGTATGTATTGGGCAAGTAGTGACTTTATCGTATTAACTCAAATATTTGTAGTTGTTATTTTTGGGATTTTCAGTGCACAAGCAGGTGAAATCAGTGTTGGACAATTCTTTGTATTCTTATCGTATATATCGATGATACTTTGGCCGATTCGTAATGTAGGTCGTATCTTATCTGATTTAGGCAAGATGCTTGTTTCCTTACGTCGTTTAAATGAGATATTCGCTCAACCGATGGAAGATATTCAATCTGGTGAGATTGTCGATATCAAGGGAGATATTGTATTTGATCATGTTAAGTTCCAATATGAAGATGGCAATCAAGCGGTACTTGAAGATGTAAGTTTTACCATAAAACAAGGAGAAACGCTTGCAATACTAGGTCCTACAGGGAGTGGTAAGTCTTCATTAGTTCATTTACTCACTCGTTTATATGACTATAATGCAGGAAGTATTACTTTAAATGGACATGAGTTGAATACCATTCAAAAGAAACATCTTAGACATCAGATTGGAATTGTACTACAAGAACCATTCTTGTTTTCAAAGACAATTCTTGAAAATATTCGTTTAGCGCAACCAGATGCGGATGAAAATGCAGTCAAGAAAGCCGCAGAAATGGCATCGGTTCATCGTGTTATCCATGAATTTGATCAAGGATATAAAACTTTGGTAGGAGAAAAGGGTGTCACACTATCCGGTGGACAGAAACAACGTATTGCGATAGCACGTACGATTTTAAATCAAACTCCAATTTTAATCTTTGATGATTCCTTATCTGCAGTGGATACACATACCGATGAGAAGATTCGTCATGCCTTAAAGGAACGTGCTGTAGGTGTTACTACTTTAATCATTACGCATCGAGTTACATCTGCGATGCAAGCCGATAAGATTATTGTTTTAGAAAATGGAAGAATAAGCCAAAAAGGTACGCATGAAAGCTTGTCAAATGAAGAGGGCTTATACCGCCGTATCGTGACGATACAAAGTCAAATGATTGAAGGAGGTGAAGAGAATGAGTGAACGCTTTGAGGAACAAGAGTTTAATACCGATCATTTAGATACCAAACTATGGAGTCGAGTATTAAAACATTTCTTTGTCTATAAAAAGGATCTAACCATTATCTTCATATCCATGGTTTTAACGGCAGGGGTTGATATTGCTTTTCCACTCTTAAACCGATTCGCTATTGATTTCTTTGTTCTAAAGAATGGGGATTTAAATCAACTTTGGCCATTTGGATTAGGTTATGGTTTACTCATCCTAATACAAGTATTTGTCGTCTATTTCTTTATCAAGTATACGGGTAAAGTTGAGATGCAATTTGCCTATGATATTCGTAAACAAGCATTTAAGAAACTACAGGAACTTTCCTTTAGTTACTATGATAAAACCCCACAAGGTTGGATTATGGCTCGTATGACCAGTGATATTGGGCGTTTAGCGGATATCGTTTCTTGGTCGATTATTGATTTAATCTGGGGATCAACGCTAATCATTGGTGTAAGTATTGTTATGTTGGTGGTGAACTGGAAGTTAGCACTATTAGTGCTCGTGGTTGTGCCATTCTTAGCGTACATCAGTGTTATTTTTCAAAAGAAGATTTTACAACGTTATCGTTTAACGCGTAAGATTAATTCTAAAATTACTGCAGCATATTCAGAAGGTATTTTAGGGGCTAAGACAACGAAGACGATGGGTCTTGAGGACCAACAAAGCTCAGAGTTTAGAGAATTAACCTATTCAATGAAGTCAGAATCTGTAAAGGCCGCAATCTTATCTGCAGCATTCATGCCGATTGTTATGGCACTCGGTGCGTTCTCATCGTCGATGTTAATTTGGCTCGGTGGTCAACAAGTTCTAGTCGGAACAATCGCATTTGGTACACTTGTCTTATTTACCCAATACGCTACACAGTTCTTTGAACCATTACGTCAAATTGCTCGATTATTGGCTGAATTCCAAATGGCACAAGCTTCGGCTGAGCGTGTATTAAGCTTATTAAATGCGGAAGTGGATTTAGTGGATCGTGAAGATGTTATTGCACAATATGGAACGATACTTGAACCTAAACCTGAAGCATATGAAAAGGTTAAAGGGGATGTAGAGTTTGATCATGTTGGTTTCTACTATAAGAAAGAAGAACCCGTATTGGTAGATTTCAATCTAAGTGTAAAAGCAGGACAAACCATTGCCCTAGTCGGTGAAACCGGTAGTGGTAAGAGTACGATTGTAAATCTAATCTGTCGATTCTATGAACCGAAACAAGGTGTGATTCGAATCGATGGAGTCGATACGAAAGATCGTTCAATGGGCTGGTTGCACAGTAACTTAGGTTATGTATTACAAGCACCACACTTATTCTCAGGAACGATTAAAGAAAATATTCGTTATGGAAATCTAAATGCAAGTGATGAAGCGATTATCGAAGCCGCAAAACGTGTTTCTGCCCATGAATTTATCATGAACATGGAAAATGGATATGATACTGAAGTGGGTGAAGGGGGAGGTCGCTTATCAACAGGGCAAAAACAATTAATCTCATTTGCTCGTGCAATACTCGCTAATCCAAGTATCTTCATTTTAGATGAAGCGAGTTCAAGTATTGATACTGAAACAGAACAGATTATTCAATCTGCGATTGAATCGGTCTTACAAGATAAGACAACGTTTATCATTGCCCATCGCTTATCGACCATTGTAAATGCGGATCGTATCTTGCTCATTGATAAGGGTGAGATTGTAGAAGATGGTACACATAGTCAATTGATGCATCTAAAGGGTCGATACTATCGTTTATATACAAACCAGTTCAATGAAGATCGTCAAAACGAATTACTTCAAATCAAGGGGGAAAAGTCGTATGAAGCTTAACTTAACCGATTTAATACCACTCCAAAAAGAACTCGATGAACGAATCATGAGTTTACATGAACAAACTCGTCCGTCGACACAACTCAAACGAGTGCTTGCATTAGTTGTGGAGATTAGTGAATTAGCGAATGAAACTCGTACATTTAAGTATTGGAGCTTAAAAGGCGCAAGTGAGAAGGATGTTCTATTAGAAGAGTTTAGTGATAGTATTCACTTTATTCTGTCATTAGGGATTGATTTAAGCTTGGATCAATTGATTGTAGAATGCGATGATATTAAGTATGATTTAAGTCGATTGTTTCTTGAATGGACAGAATCCACAACACAACTTATGCATCAATTTGATTTAGTTCATTATCAGACTTGTGCAAATTATTGTGCGAAGATTGCGTATACTCTAGACTTCAATGAAAATGAAGTTTTAGAAACCTATTACAAGAAGAATAAAAAGAATCATACTCGCCAAGATCAAGCGTATTAAACTTGTTTGATAAGAAGTTGAGTTGTATAATAAAACACAAGTGAGGCAGAAAATGAGTGAAAAAAGTTTAAAAATTGAAGAAGCATATGGTGAATTAAACCTTGAAATGATGAAGGAATTTACCGATGCGAATGGTATTTCTGGAAATGAAAAAGCCGCAACTCGCGTCATGAAGAAATGGTTAAGCGATGTAGCGGATGAAGTGTCCTATGATAACTTAGGTTCATTGATCGTAACTAAAAAGGGAACAGGATTAGGCCCTAAATTAATGGTTGCAGGTCATGTGGATGAAATAGGATTTGTTGTTCGTAGTATTGATGAAAAAGGCTTTATTCGATTAGCGCCTGTTGGTGGATGGTGGGGACATGTCTTATTGTCTCAAGCGTTAACCATCACAACACGTGAAGGAAAAGAAATAATGGGGATTGTTGGTTCAAAACCTCCACATGGTTTAGCTCCTGAAGTTCGTAGTAAAGTCATTGAAGTTAAGGATATGTTCCTAGACATCGGTGTTAAGGATAAGAATGAAGTTGAATTATTGGGCATTCGTCCAGGGGATATGGTTACTCCACGTTCTGATTTCAACGTTATGGCTAACCCTAACTATTTAGCTGCTAAAGCTTGGGATGATCGTGTTGGCGCAATTATTGCGGCTGAAGTGTTGTTACGCTTAAAAGGTGTAAAACATGAAGCAGACATCGTAGCGGTTGGTACGGTACAAGAAGAAGTTGGATTAAGAGGTGCTAAGACAGCGACTTATGCGGTTAAACCTGATATTGGTATCGCATTAGACGTTACACTTGCGAATGATATCCCAGGTACAGAAGCTGGAAGTAAAATGGGTGTAGGTGTTACACTTGCAATCCAAGATTCATCACATTTAGGTCACCGTGGTTTCTTAAATTATCTTAGTGACTTAAGTAAAGAACTAAACTTAGATGTACAATATGATTTAATGTTAGCTGGTGGTACGGATTCAGGTGAAATGCACAAAGCGTTTGATGGTGTTATCAATGTGACTTTATCCATTCCATCTCGTTATATCCATTCTCATCGTGCACTTATTCATCGTAAGGATGTTGTAGACACGATTACCTTGATTACTGAGTTTGCGAAACGTTTAAACTGGGAAGTTCTCGAAACTATCCGTCAATCGAATCGATAAGAGTAAGCTTCCTTAACAGGAAGCTTTTTTCTGTTATAATGTACCATATGAAGATTAAAAAATATGAACTTATCCTTGTTGGATCAATTGTTGGATTGGATGCCATAACCAAAACCATCATTTCTACCGTATTTGAATATGGCGAACGTTTTGAAGTCATTAAAGATTTTTTCTGGTTAACCTATTTGAGAAATTTTGGAGCTGCTTGGAGTATCTTAGAAGGGCAAAAATGGTTCTTTATCTTAGTTGGTTTAGTCGCGATGGTGGGAATGATTTATTACTATAGTAAATCCGATGATAAACAGATTATTTTTAGAATAAGCTTGATGTTGTTATTTGCGGGAACGTTAGGGAATTTTATGGATCGTGCCTTATTAGGTTATGTTCGTGATTTCTTATCATTCAAGATTATCGATTATTACTTCCCGGTATTTAATATCGCGGACATTAGTTTGAATGTTGGAGTTGGCTTTCTTATTTTAGACTCCATTTTAGAAAGTAGAAGAGAAAATGGAAAACTTTGAAGTTGTAATAGAAGAAGTATTTAATGGAATACGAATTGATAAAGTACTATCGGAGTTATTACCCGATTTTTCGCGTTCTCGTATTCAACAACTCATTGAAGAGGAGAATATCCTTGTCAATGATGTTAAAGTAAAATCAAATTATAAGGTTAAGACAGGGGATATCATCAGTGGTGAAATTCCTGAAGATCAAGAACTAGAAGTTGAACCAGAAGAAATGGATTTGGATATTCTATATGAAGATCATGATGTAATCGTTATTAATAAACCTAAAGGAATGGTTGTTCATCCTGGAGCAGGTAATACAAAACATACATTAGTAAATGGTTTATTAGCGCATTGTAAGGATTTATCTGGAATCAATGGAGTTCTTCGACCTGGTATCGTACATCGTATTGATAAGGATACCAGTGGTTGTTTGGTTGTGGCTAAGAATGATAATGCACATCAAAACTTAAGTGAGCAATTATCAACTAAAACCATGAAGCGTACCTATATTGCGTTAGTTCATGGTGTATTACCACATAACGTAGGTACAATTGAAGCTCCGATTGGAAGAGATAAAAATGATCGTCAGAAAATGACTGTAACATCTGTTGGTTCAAGACCAGCTGTTACCCATTTTAAAGTATTGAAACGATACAACGATATGACTTTAGTTGAATGTCAATTAGAGACAGGAAGAACTCACCAAATTCGTGTTCATTTCCAATACATTGGTTATCCTATTGTAGGAGATCCAAAGTATTCCATTCGCAATACACCAGAAACACAAGGTCAGTGTTTACATGCTTATAAGATTGAATTTGTTCATCCTAGAACAAATGAATTAATGCAATTTAGTGCAGAAATGCCAGATGTATTTAAAAAGGTATTAGAGGAGTTGGAATAGATGAATGGCGTAAGAGAACTTTGGTTATTTAAAATGGCTCAAATTTTAATGGATAAGTATGGATATCAATTGATTGAAGTACGTGCAATTCAAGGTGAATTGTGGCTTAGTCATCCAGAAAAGCCTGATTTTGGATTGATTCGTTTATCCATTTATAAGGGATTTGATCTAAATAACATCAAAGAACGTACATTAAAAATAAAAGAAGCAATTATTCAATTACTCCCGAATGTAACTCATTTTTGGGATGTTGAAATTGATGAAGAAGGTTTTCTTCAAGAAGAGGATAGAGAACGTATTCATATCGTGATGAGTCCAGATTCAATTGATAACTCACTTGTAGAAGCATTCCCAGAGATTAAACAAGCGTTTAGTCCAGTCGATGATCCAGAAAAAGAACTTGAGGCACTTAAGGAGAAGATTCAAATTGTTCGAGCACCTAAAAAGCCATTAACGTTAAAAGAACAGTTTAAATTATTACCTAAGATGACATTTAGTATCTTAGCAATCATCACAATTATTACATTAGTAATTAACGGTTTTGCATTGTTTGGATATGATATTGTTTCAATTTCAATTTTATTAGGTGCTTATTACAAAACTTTTGTATTAGCAAACAATGAATTATGGCGTTTATTTACGGCTGGATTTATTCATTATGATATTTTCCATCTTGTGATGAATGGAATTGCACTGATTAATCTCGGTTCGTTTATTGAAAAACTATATGGACCGAAGCGTTTACTACTAATCTTATTAAATGGTATTTTCTTTGGGTCATTTTTTGTGTTCGTAGGTCAAGGAAATTTATTGCTCGTTGGAATTAGTGGTGGTTTATACGCTTTATTAGGTGTGATGGTGGTATATCTCTATGAAACGGGACTTATCCGTCAACCGATGATTCAATCCCAAGTTTTGCGTATGGTGGTTATGAATGTATTGATTAACTTCTTACCGAATATTAGTGTTCTTGGTCACTTAGGTGGATTGATCAGTGGGTTACTCTTGGGTATATTCTTCTCAAAGAAAAGTACTTGGGGTGCGTTGCGTAAGAATTCAATTATTGCGATGTCTATGATAAGTATTATCTTGGTTGTATTTGGGATGAGTAATCCAAAGACAGAACCCTATTATATCAAAACAGATGAAACAGTACTTAAGTTAGCACGTGAATTTGGTTTAAATAACTATGCAGATAAGCTTGAAACATCTTTAATTGAGTACTATAAAGAGGTAATCGAATGAAACGAGAAAATGTATTGAGTTGGGAAAGTTATTTTATGGGTATTGCACATCTCTCTGCTTTGCGATCCAAAGATCCAAATACACAAGTGGGGGCTGTCATTGTCGATGAAAATAAAAAAGTTGTCAGTATTGGATACAATGGGTTTCCAATGGGTTGTGATGATGATGAATATCCATGGGAAAATGAAGGGGATACCCTTAAAACAAAGTATCCTTATGTTGTACATGCGGAACTTAATGCAATTTTAAATAGTCCTCGTTCAGTAAAGGGATGTACAATCTATGTGTCCTTATTTCCGTGTCATGAATGTGCTAAGGCGATTATTCAATCTGGGATAAGAAAGATTGTTTACGAATCAGACAAGTATGCAAGCAGTGATAGTGTACTGGCAAGCAAACGTATGCTTAGCAGTGCAGGTGTTGAATTATAC
Source organism: uncultured Erysipelotrichaceae bacterium (assembly GCA_964457525.1). GTDB lineage: Bacteria > Bacillota_I > Bacilli_A > Erysipelotrichales > Erysipelotrichaceae > UBA2212. The sequence goes on from CAYWGS010000017.1 coordinate 22,134, forward strand.
CAAATGAATCATAAAGTAGAAGTAAACATAAG
>CAYWGS010000018.1:0-22102 GCA_964457525.1 uncultured Erysipelotrichaceae bacterium
AGATATTAGTAAGGAATTAGAATCGAATCCACTTATCAAGCATATTAAACTTGATTATAAGCGATTTAATGAGTTGGACGTATTTATAGAAGAGAATAGAGTATTGGCTTACTTAAATGATTTAAATAGTGTTTTACTAGAGAATGGTAAACTATATTCATTTAATGATTATCAATCGATATCCCTTAAAGAGCTTATTGTTGTTAGTGGTTACCAAAATGAATTAGAATATTTAAAACTTAAAGATGTTCTATCCGAACTTAAGGAAAGTACAATATTACTTATTTCAGAGATTATTCAAGAAGAGAAAAGTTATGATAAGTTCTATGCTAAACTAATTATGTATGATGGAATTATCGTTTATTCATCACTAAATACATTAAAAGTTTTAGATGATTATGCAGCGATTCGAAGTGCTTTAAATCCAGAACATCACTGTATAGCCATTGACGAAATCAAATCAGTACCGTATAGTTTTTCTTGTTTACCGTGAATTTTTGAATTAAATGTAATATTTGATATAATGAAAATGCAACAAAGGAGAAAAATATGTCAATCGAGCGATCAACGCAATTAGGTAATATCAATATAAGTCATGAAGCAATCGCTAGTCTCGCTGGAGGGGTTGTTACTGAATGTTATGGCGTTGTGGGTATGGCATCTCAAAAGGTATTAAAAGATGGGATTGCTGAACTCTTAAAAAAAGAGAACTACAGTAAAGGTGTTTTAGTAAGAGAAAGTAATCAAGGTTTAGAACTTGATTTATACATTATTATTGGTTTTGGTGTTAAGATTTCAGAAGTAGTTAATGAAGTTCAAAAGAAATGTAAATATGTTCTTGAGAAATCACTTGATTTAAAATTTAGTGGAATCAATGTGTATGTTCAAGGCGTTAGAATGATTGGTTAGGTGCAAAATGAATAAAATAGATGGTTCTTTATTTAAGTCAATGTTGGTTAGTGGTGCAAACAATTTAACCAATCACCACCATGAAGTTGATGCTTTAAATGTTTTTCCTGTGCCAGATGGTGATACCGGAACAAATATGAATTTAACATTTACAGCAGGTGTTAAAGATACACAAGCTGTGTTATCAATGAATGTTGGGGATATCGCAAAAGTTTTATCAAAAGGTTTATTGATGGGGGCTCGTGGTAACTCTGGTGTAATTCTTTCTCAAATATTTAGAGGCTTTTATCAGAGTGTTGATGGCAAAGCTGAATTAGATGCGAAGGATTTTGCGCAAGCATTTGTTAAAGGTACAGAGATTGCTTATAAAGCAGTTATGCGTCCTGTTGAAGGAACAATCCTAACTGTATTAAGAGAAAGCAGTAAACAAGCTTTTGATTTCTTAGAAACCTATCCAAATAAGGATATTCTTGAGTATTTTGATTTCTTAATTGCTTCAGCTCATGAATCATTGTTAAGAACACCTGATTTACTTCCAGTATTAAAAGAAGTAGGTGTTGTTGATAGTGGTGCATTTGGATATATCAAAATTCTAGAAGGATTTAGACTCGGTTTAAAAGGTACTCCTGTTACTTTATTAGAAAATATTGAAACAACAGAAGGTGTACAAAAAAATTTAGAAAATGAAGAATTTGGTTATTGTACTGAATTTATCGTTCGTCTAAATAGTGAAACCATCAATGGGTTTAAAGAAGATGAATTAAGAGATCGTTTATCAAGAATTGGTGATTCATTAGTTGTTGTTCAAGATGAAGAAATCGTTAAAGTTCATGTTCATACGCTTACTCCAGGTGATGCACTCAATATTGGTCAACGTTATGGTGAGTTTGTTAAGCTTAAGATTGAAAACATGCAGGAACAACATGATCATCTTGCTCATATGAAGAATGATCCTGTAAAACCAAAACAAGAAAAGAAGAAATATGCCATTATTGCGGTAGCGGCTGGTGATGGGGTTAAGGAATTGTTTGAATCTTATCGCGTTGATGTTGTGATTAGCGGTGGTCAAACCATGAATCCTTCAACTGAAGATTTTGTAGCTGCAATTCAATCATTAAATGCTGAACATATCTTTGTGTTACCAAATAATTCCAATATTATCTTAGCTGCTCAACAAGCTGAATCATTGATTGAAGATATGGATGTTAGAGTGTTACCAACAAAGAGTATTCCTCAAGGGTTAAGCGCATGTATTATGTTTAATCCTGAAGTTGATGTTGAGGATAATGTTAATGAAATGACAGCTGCATTTAAGAATGTTAAAACTGCTATGGTTACCTATGCGATTAAAGACACAAGCTTTGAAGGTGTTGATATTAGCGCTGGTGACTATATGGGTATTCTTGAAAAGACGATTGTCTGCAGTACAAAAGATAAATTAGATGCGACGAAGGAGTTATTAAGACAATCAATCAGTGATGATGATGGATTAGTAACAATCTTAGTTGGTGAAGATGTTAGTGATGAGGAACAAAGCATGATTGAAGAATTTATTTCAACAGAATTCGATCATTGTGAAGTTGAGATAACGAAAGGGTTACAGCCTGTTTATTCCTTTATCTTTGGTATCGAATAAAGGGCAATTAGCCCTTTTATTTTATATGGAACTTAATAAAATAAAACTGACAAAACGATTAACTGAAAAACTCAATGAAGCAGGCTTTTATACTGTTGAGTCTTTAATATGGAATTTTCCATATCGATACGAAGAAGTAACTTTAAGGCCTTATTCAGAATGGAAAATAGGTGATAAAGTTTGGTTAGAAGGAACGATTGAAGAACCATTTAAATTACTAAGACTACCAAAAAATAGAACAGTAACTCGGTTTATGTTCCAATCAAATCAAGGGTTATTTCAAGTAAGCATTTTTAATCGGCCGTGGTTAAAATCAAACATGAGAATAAGCTTACAAGCTCGTTATGATGGAAATAATACGCTTGTAGGTTTGAATTATAATACACATCCGTTAATGGAACAGATTGGAATTATTCCTGTTTATTCACTTAAGAAGGAATTAAGCCAAAAAGATTTGATTCAAGCGGTAGGTAAGAGTTTAGAGCATTTTGATGAATGTAAGTTTATGGATATTCCAATAGAATATCGAACAAGATATAAACTACTTAACTTAAAACAAGCACTCATTCAAATACATCAACCTAGTTCAATGAATGCGATTGTTCAAGCGAAACGAACATTGAAATATGAAGAATTCTTACGATTCCAAACAAAATTACAATTAAATAGAGAAGTTAATTTTGGTCAAATGTTTGGTAAGAGTAAGATTTTTGATCGAAGAATTATCCAAAAATGGATGGATCAATTACCATTCAAATTAACATTAGACCAAGTTAATGTAATGAATGAGATTCTAGATGATTTACAATCTAAACATCGCATGAATCGATTATTACAAGGGGATGTAGGTAGTGGTAAAACCGTTATTGCGGCTTTAGCCATGTATGCGACTGTTTTATCACATTATCAAGCTGCTTTATTAGTTCCAACCGAAATCTTAGCAAAACAACATTTTGTAAGCATTAAGAGTTATTTGCCTAAAGATTGTCGAATCGAAGTACTCTATTCTTCACTTACCCCTCAGCAAAAAAGAAATATATTAGAACGATTAAAAAACAATGAAATTGATGTACTAATTGGTACTCACGCGATCATACAAGAAGGCGTACAATTCTATAATTGTGGTTTAGTTGTGGCTGATGAACAACATCGTTTTGGTGTTGAACAACGTCGTATGTTAAGTGATAAAGGGGATAAGGTTGATTTCCTCTTAATGAGTGCTACGCCAATTCCACGTACACTCGCGTCTGTTTTGTTTAATGATTTAAGCATTTCTACCATCATGTCTTATCATTCATCAAAGAAACTAATAAAGACTGAAGTTGTTAAATCAAATAGTATTAAACCAATCTTGCCTCAAATTATGGATCGATTGAATCAAAATGATCAAATCTATTTTGTATGTCCAAGTATTGAACATGATGAGAATCGTCCAGTAAAAAGTGTCGAGCAAATCTATACAGCATTAAAAAAAGGCTTACCAAGTAATATTCGAATTGGTATGTTACATGGGAAACAATCACAAGATGAGAAAGATCGAGTATTAAGTGAATTCCAGAATCATTCCATTGATTGTTTAGTTACGACAACTGTTATTGAAGTAGGCGTTAACATTCAATCCGCAAACACTATGGTTATTTATGATAGTGATCGATTTGGTCTTTCTCAACTTCATCAATTAAGAGGTCGAGTTGGAAGAGGGGAAGTAGAAGGTTTATGTTTCTTATTAACGGATTCCGAAGATGAATTAAGTTTGGAAAGATTAGAGGTTCTAGAAAATAGTTTAGATGGATTTGAAATTGCGAATAAAGATTTAGAATTAAGAGGACCTGGTGAAATATTTGGTTTAAGACAATCGGGTATTCCAAGTTTCTTAATCGCAAATGTTGTTTTAGATCAAGCTATTTTGGTGACAGCACAAAAAGATAGTAATGAAATAATAAAGGATCAAGCGCATTTTAAACTATGGATTGATTATTGTTTAAAAGACCTTGATAATCAAAGATTGGATTAGGGTATAATAGAACTATGAATTTAAATCAATGGTTAAAAAAACACGATATTCAAGTTAATGACATTCATCTCATTGAGTGTGCTTTTGTGCATCGTTCATACTTACATGAACATCCCAATTCATATTCAGAAGATAATCAACGTTTAGAATTTATGGGTGATGCGGTTTTACAATTGTGGACAGCATCTTACTTATTTAAACTCTCACCTAAAATGACTGAAGGTGATATGACAAAGTTAAGATCAAAAATCGTTTGTGAAAGCTCACTTGCTAAAATTGCGCTTGATTTAGGGTTGAATCAGTTTCTTAAATTAGGCCATGGTGAGATTATTGATCAAGGCCAATTGAGAGACTCTACTGTTGCGGATATGTTCGAAGCTTTTCTTGGCGCAATTTATCTGGATTCAGGTTATCAATTCATTGATCCATTACTTGAGAAGATATTTAAAGATTTAAGTGAGTTTGAGAATTATAATCGTATTATTGATTATAAGACTGAATTACAAGAATATGTTCAAGCCGATAATAAACGTACAATTACCTATGTTTTGATAAGTGTTGAAGGTCCATCTAATCAGAGGATATTTGAAACAGCTGTACAAATTGATGGTATTACATATGGTAAAGGTAAAGGTAGTTCTAAAAAGAGATCTGAACAAGCAGCGGCTAAAGAAGCTTTAACAAAATTAGTGAAATGAGGTTAGTATGAACTTAGATTTATATACTGAAACAGTTGGTTTAAGTTATGAAGAAGCAATTAAAGAAGCAGAACGTTGCTTAAACTGTAAGCATAAGCCTTGTGTAGATGGTTGTGTAGCGCATATGGAAATACCTTCAATGATTAAAGCGTTTTTAGAAGGAAGAGGAGAAGAAGCTAAACAAATAGCAGAATCAAAAAATAGTTTTCCTGAAATATGCGGTCGAGTATGTTACCAAGATATTCAATGTGAAGCAAAGTGTGTTCGCATGAAAATGAATGCACCGGTTAAGATTGGGTTGATAGAACGATTTATTGGAGATCACTATTCTTCAAACAAGAAAATAGAAAATGAGAATTCAATTAATGTCGCAATTATAGGAAGTGGTCCTTCTGGTCTTTCTTGTGCTCTTACACTTAGACAAGCGGGTTTTAATGTGACTGTATTTGAAAAGAAATCAATACTAGGTGGGGTATTAAAATTTGGTATTCCACCATATCGTTTGCCTAACAATGTTGTTGATAATAGAATCGAAGAATTAATGGATTTAGGTGTCAAATTTCAAGTAGAAGAGAATTTCGGTCGTACGCGTGACTATATGTCGTTATTTAACGAAGGTTTTGATGCAATGTATCTTGCGATGGGTGCATCTAAACAAAACTTCTCCAAAATTGAAGGATCAGATCATCCAAAGCTAATTGGTTGGAAACAATTCCTTAGCATTTTAAATATCGGTGAAGATTCTTTCCATGAGCATTTTAAACATATAAAACGCTTATGTGTTGTTGGTGGTGGAAATGTTGCGATGGATGTATCGATTAGTGCAGCGAAATTTGGTATTGAAACGCATTTAATCTATCGTAGAACAATTGATTTAATGCCTGCACGAAAAGCAGAGATAGAAGAATGCCTACATTTAGGGGTTAAAGTCCATGAGTTGGTGGATCCTATTGCAGTGTATGATAATGAGGATCAATTACATGTTAAATGTAAACGCACTAAACTCGTTAAGGTTGATGAATTTGATCGTGGTACGATTGTCGATGATGAAGGATTCTTCGAATTGGACTGTGATTTAATGGTTATGGCAATTGGGTCAAGTGTTAAACGTCTTAACTTTGATGGATTAGCTTTAGATTCACAAGGACGTATAATTGTTAACGAACAATATGAAACCAATATTGATCGTGTTTACGCTGCTGGTGATATTGTGAGTGGTACAAAAACAGTCATACATGCTTTATCTGCTGGAAAGTTAGCAGCACAATCTATTATTAATAGATTTAGTAAGGGAAATGAATGAATATACAGGATTTGATTCAAAAGCTGAATATTAAACCGATTGATCGAGTATTTTTTCAAGATGCTCAGCTTAACTTTGTTAAATTTTATCAAGCTAAAAAGTATGTTGAAATTGAAATACAACTCAAACAAGTTTTACCTTACTTGCTTTATAATCAAGTTCTTAACTCAATAAAAGATTTTATTAAATTAGATACGCACTTATTAATACAAGCAAATGATTGTGATTTAGCTCATAAAGATTTACAACTTTATGTTAACTATGTTACTGAGATTTATCATTTAAATGAAATAGAACAAAACAAGTTGTGCCTTCTTGAAGATGATGTTCTTTATTTTATTGTGGATCAAGATAAAGTGTCTGATAGTTATAAAAATCAATTAAACCAACTACAAACAGGATTAAGTCATTTTGGGATTAAATATGTTTGTAAAACAAGAGTTAAAAAAGATGAACCAATTGAGATTGAATCTATTCCACAAACACAGAAAATTGAACCTGAATTTAATAAGACGCAAGTAAAGAATCGACGCGTTAAAAAAGAAGACAGTGAACTAGTTGATTTAAAAGACTGTATATTAGGGCAAAGAGGGATTCGAGTTAGAGGTAAGATTTTTCAAATTGATAGTCAATGGATAAAGAACAATACAACTTTAAGACAAACTGTCTATATTTTTGATGAAACAGACGCGATTTCATTTAGTCAATTTTTAGACGATAAAAGTCAGATTGAAAAGTTTAGTCTATTAAATAAAGGTGAATGTATCGAAGTTTATGGAGATGTTGTGTATGACAACTTCTCAAAAGATCTTCAAATTCAAGTAAAAGATGTAAAGCTAATACCGGATTGGATGGTTCGTAGAGATGAAGCAAATGATAAACGTATCGAACTTCATTTACATACAAATATGTCTGAAATGGACGGTGTTAGTACGATTGAATCTTACATCAATCAAGCGTATGTTTGGGGACATAGTGCAATCGCAATAACGGATCATCACTCTGTACAAGCATATCCTAAAGCACAAAAAGCAGTAGAAGGATTAATTAAAAAGAATCCAACTCGTCCATTTAAGATGATTTATGGAATCGAGTTTAATATGGTAGAGTCAAAATATACAATCGTGACAAATCCAAAAGGGCAGGATTTACATCATTCAACCTATGTTGTCCTTGACTTAGAAACCACTGGATTATCCAATGAATTTGATCGAATTATTGAGTTTGCGGCAATCAAAGTTCAGTCCGGTATGATTGTTGATCGTATTCAGATGTTTGTAAATCCACATCAAAATTTAAGCGCATTTATAACTGAAAAAACACATATCAAGCAAAGTGATGTGAATGAAGCAAAATCAATTGAAGATGTAATAACTACTTGGCTTGATTTTATGGAAGATCATATTTTACTAGCACATAATGCTCAATTTGATATTGGGTTTATTAATGCGAATTTAGAACGTTTAAATCTACCTAAATTAACAAATACAGTAATTGATACATTAGATTTATCAAAAGCTCTATTAAAGGATAAGAAATATTATCGACTAGGTGTAATCGCTAAACATTATAAGATTTCTTATGATGAATCAGGTGCACATCGTGCGGATTATGATACAGAAGTATTGCATCAGGTCTTTAATAAGATGTTGTTATCGGATGAGTTATCCAATATGAAGACTGTTGATGAATTGAATAATCTTGATCATAGTTTGGCTTATCAAAAGAATATGAAGAAACATATTAACTTATTAGCCAAAAACCAATCTGGATTAAAAGATTTATTTAAATTAGTTACGATAGCACATACTGAGAGATTAACGAACTCATCGAGTACAAAGAGCGAGAATGATGGTAGTATAAGCGAACCGAGAATTTGTCGTGAAGATATTCAAAAACATAGAACAAACTTGCTTGTTGGTAGTTCTTGTTTTAATGGTGAGATATTTGAAATAGCTGCTAATCGTAGTCAAGATGAATTAGTGGCTGCGATGAATTTTTATGATTATATCGAGATTCAACCTCTTGAGAACTATCGACCATTAATTGAGAATAATTCAGTTGTGAGTGAATCACGATTAAAAGAAATTATTTTACGTATTATTCATACGGCAATTGAATATAACAAATTATTAGTTGCGACAGGGGATGCGCATTATTTAAATCCGATTGATAAACGTTTAAGAGATGTTTATATTCAAGCAAAGGGTGTTGGGGCTGGTAGACATCCACTCTATATTTACAATGAACAGAGACGTCAAATCACTGTTTCACCTGATCAACATCTAAGAACAACACAAGAGATGTTAGATGCGTTTAATTTTATTGACAAAGAATTGGCTTATCGACTAGTTATTACGAATCCCAAAATTATTGTGAATCAAGTTGAACCAGTTAAAGCAATTAAGAGTGAATTATATACTCCAAGTATTGAAGGTGCAGATGATAATCTTAGAAAGATTGTCTATGAGAATGCCCATGCACGTTATGGTAATCCATTACCAGAGTTGATTTACAATCGAATAGAGAAAGAACTTAATTCAATCATTACTCATGGGTTTGGCGTTATTTATTATATTGCTCACTTGCTCGTTAAGAAGTCCATTGATGATGGTTATATGGTAGGTTCCCGTGGTTCCGTTGGGTCATCACTCGTTGCGACATTATCCAATATTACTGAAGTTAATCCATTAGCACCTCATTATGTTTGTCCTTCTTGCCATCATACAGAATTTATTCAAGATGGATCTTCAGATAGTGGATTTGATTTACCAAATAAATTGTGCCCAAAATGTGATACAACAATGAATATGGATGGACATGATATACCATTTGAAACCTTCTTAGGCTTTGAAGGAGATAAAGTACCTGATATCGATTTAAACTTTTCAGGTGATTATCAAGATAAGGCACATGCTTATACAAAGGTGCTCTTTGGTGAAGACCATGTATTTAGAGCAGGTACTATTTCTACAGTTGCTCAAAAGACAGCTTATGGCTATATAAAAGGGTATTTAGAAGAAATGGGTTTACAGAATTCCTATCGTCAGGCGATGATGCTATATCTTGCGAATGGATGTGAAGGGGTTAAAAAAACATCTGGACAACATCCTGGTGGAATTATTGTAATCCCACAAGATAATGATGTTCATGATTTTACTCCGGTTCAATATCCTGCGAATAAGAGTCAATCTGAATGGTTAACAACACACTTTGAATTTGCGGATATCCATGATAATGTTCTCAAACTTGATATCTTAGGACATGTTGATCCTACTGCTATGAAGTTCTTGGAGAAATACTCTGATGTAGATGTGAGAACAATAAAAATGAACGATGAAGAAGCAATTTCTGTGTTCTCATCGATAAAAGCGCTTAAAATAAAGAATCCAAATTATTCAGAAAAAACGGGTGCTGTAGGACTTCCTGAATTCGGTACCGGGTTTGTTCGACAGATCTTAGAGTTAACTCAACCAACAAAGTTTTCAGATTTAGTACGTATCTCAGGTTTATCCCATGGAACAGATGTATGGTTAAATAATGCTAAGAGCTTAATTGAAGCCGGATATACACTTAACGATGTTATCGGTTGTCGTGATGATATTATGGTGTATCTCATTCATAAAGGATTACCTGCAAAATCTGCTTTTGATATCATGGAATCCGTTCGAAAAGGTAAAGGTTTAAAAGAAGAATGGAAGACTTTAATGGCTTCTTATAATGTACCAGACTGGTATATACAATCTTGTTTAAAAATTAAGTATATGTTCCCGAAAGCACATGCGATTGCCTATGTTCTTATGGCTGTAAGGGTCGCATGGTTTAAAGTAAATAAACCACTAATCTATTATGCAAGTTACTTTAGTTTAAGAGCGACTGCACATGAATATGAAACGTATGTTTTAGGTGAAGCTAAAGTCCTTGAGAGAATGAAGGATATTCAAAGAAGATTGAGTGATAATCGACTTAAATCGAGTGTAACACATAAAGAAGCTGAATTAGTATCCAGTCTAGAGGTTGTTTATGAAATGATGAGTCGAGGATATTATTTTAGTCCATTGAATTTAAATGTATCACAAGCATCTGATTTTATCGTTGATCCAAAGAACCCAAAAAATCTTATTCCACCATTTACAATCGTTGATGGTTTAGGTGAAAACGTTGCTAAATCAATCGTATCTGCTCGTGAATTAAAACCATTTATATCAAAGGAAGATTTAGTTTCAAGAACTCTAGTTAATACATCTGTTATTAAGAAATTTGATAGTTTTGGCTTATTAAATCATCTTGATGAAGAAAATCAAATGAGTTTGTTTTAGACGGTTTGTTTTAGACTTGTATTTTAAAAGAAAAGAGAGTAATATATTAGTCGTAGATAGAAAACAAGGAGTGGCTCGCCACTCCTTAATTATTGTTTAAGGAGATTATGGAACTAACAGCAATCGAAAAACTCATTTTACCTGTATTAGAAAGATATCAATGTGAACTCGTAGAACTGAAATGGACACAAGAATCTTCGATGAAGATTCTACAGTGTGCAGTTATGTTTGAAGATGGATCTATGGATTTAGAAACATGTTCACAAATATCATCTGAAATTTCGCCCATACTGGATGAAAGCTCACTCAAAGATATGACCTATTATCTTGAAGTTTGCTCACCGGGTGCTGAACGTGAATTAAAGGATGATCATGATATTGAACGATCTATTATGAAAGAAGTCAAAATATTGTTTCATCATCCGATTGAAAAATCTCTCGAATGGACGGGTACTTTATTAAACTATAAAGATGGTGAAGGTTCTATACAAGTACAAATTAAGTCGCGTAAAAAAGTATTGAAGTTTGAAAAAGAAAATATTGCTAAAATTCGTTTAGCAGTCAAAATTTAAGGAGAATAAGAATGAATTTTAAAGATTTCTTAGCCGCTATGCAGGCTTTAGAAGGCAATCGCAACATTACTAAAGAAATAGTATTAGAAGCTTTAAATGAAGCATTAGTTAAGGCATATCGTAAACATATTGAAATCCCTGATGCTTTAGTTAAAGTTGAAATCGATCAGAATACAGGTGAAGTTAATTTATTCCAACAATATACTGTTGTTGAAGAAGTTGAAGATGATGAATTAGAAATTTCTTTAACGGATGCACATGAAATTAATTCAAATTATGTTCTTGGTGATTTACACAGCATTAAGGTCAATATTGATGAGTTAGGTAGAGCAGCTGCCTTACTTGCAAAGAACGTAATGAAACAAAAGATTCGTGAAGCTGAGAAGAAGGCTGTCTACGATGAATATATCGATAAGTTGGATGAAATGGTTATCGGTATTGTTGAGTCTGTAGAAGAAAAATTCGTTGTAGTTAACTTAGGTAAAACATTGGCTATGATGCCTAAAGCAGCACAAATTCCAAACGAAACTTACAAAGAAGGTCAAAAAATTCGTCTTGTTATTACTGAAGTAACTAAAGATACAAAAGGTGCTCAAGTACTTGTTTCACGTGCAGATACAAAACTTGTAAAACGTCTATTTGAAAAAGAAGTACCAGAAATTTTCCAAGGTATTGTTGAAATTAAAGCGATTGCTCGTGAAGCGGGTGAACGTACTAAGATGGCTGTATTCTCAAAACGTGATGATGTTGATCCAATTGGTGCATGTATTGGGCCTCGTGGTTCAAGAGTTCAAGTTATTATAGAAGAACTTAAAGGTGAAAAGATTGATATTTTTGAATGGCGTGAAAATGTTATTGAACTTATCAAGAACGCTTTAAGTCCTGCACAGATCTTAGCTGTACTACAAAGTGAAGAAAAGAGAGGCATCATTGTTGTTGTTGAAGATGACCAACTTTCTTTAGCAATTGGTAAAAAAGGTAAGAATGCTCGTTTAGCGGTTCGTTTAACTGGTATGAAGATTGATATCAAGTCTCGTTCAGATATTGAAGCAGAAGGTCGTAACTGGCAAAAAGATGCAGCTGAATTCTCATTAGAACAAGAAGCTAAGATTATTGAAAAGAAAGCACGCAAATTACAAGAAGAACGTGCTAAACAAGCTGAAATTGAAGCACAAAAGTTAAAAGAATATGAAAGTTTGAATGAAGATATCACACTTAAAGATGATGATGATTCGGTTGAACTCTATGAAGAAAAAGAATTTATTCCTACAGGAGCAGTTCAAGATGTTCAAAATGTAGAAGAAACTGTTCAAGTTGAAGAAGTAAAAGTTGAAAAACAAGAAAAAGTTAAACCTGTTGAAAAGGTTGTAGTTGAGAAACCTAAGAAGGAACGCAAACCTTTAGAAGTTAGACATGATTATGTTTCTAAGTTTGAAGCAATTGCTGATAACAAACCTTTACCTGAAAAGAAGGAAATTGTAAAACGTAAGACTAAGAAACAAGAAGAAGAGGAAAGAAGATTAAGACCTTCTGAACTTAAGAAAGATAAGGATTACGAAATCAAGATTGAGTATACAGAAGAAGAGTTAGCAGAAATCGCTTTACGTGAATCGGTTGAACAAAGTCAATGGGATGATGAAATCGACTTTGATGAATTTGAAGATTATTATGAGGATGAAGAATAAAAAAAGGGAGGGTGTTTATGAAAAAAATACCATTAAGACGCTGTGTTGCGACAATGACACAGGTTCCCAAGAAAGAATTACTTAGAATCGTTCGTACGCCTGAAGGTGAAGTTAAAATTGATTTAACTGGTAAGGCAAATGGGCGTGGCGCATATTTGCTTAAATCGATTGAAGCAGTTGAATTAGCACAGAAAAAAGGTGCGTTAAGTCGTGCATTGGAATGTCAAATTCCAAATGAATTGTATGACGAAATACGCAATCTTATTGAAAATGCAAAATAACTTAGCTTTTCTCGGTTTAGTCAAACGTGCAAATGCGATTTTAAGTGGTGATCGTATGATTGAAGGGATACGAAAAAGGAATGTTTATTGTGTTTTATTAAGCGATAAAGCATCAAATCGTACTGCAAAAGTTATACGTGATAAATGTGCATTTTATCAAGTTCCTATTATTGATAACATTGATGGATTCGATCTTCAGAATGTTATTGGTGAAAATGTAGTTTCAGTAGGAATAACTCAATATGATATGGCACAAAAAGTATTAAAAGAAATGAGGTGTTTGTATGGCAACGAAACCAGTGAAAAAGGGAAACAAGAAGACATCAAAGGGGAATAATTCTTTTAGAGAATTTAAACCAAGAGCTGAAGTTGTATCCCAAATTAGTTACGAGGATGGTATAACAGTATCTGCTTTAGCAGAAAAACTGAATAAGAACTCGAGTGACTTAATCAAATTGTTATTCTTACTTGGTAAGATGGTAACAATTAACTCAAACTTAGATGATGAGACTGTGCAATTAATTTGTATGGAATATAACGTTGAAGTTACTAAAGAAGAGCCTGTTGATGAGAATAGTTTAGAAGATACAGATATCGATGATCCAAAAGATTTAATGGATCGTTCACCGATAATTACTATCATGGGACATGTTGACCATGGTAAAACAAGTTTGCTTGATGCGATTCGTAAAACTAAGGTTGCAGAGGGTGAACATGGTGGTATTACTCAACATATTGGTGCTTATCAAGTTACTGTTAATGGTAAAAAGTTAACATTCTTAGATACACCAGGACATGAAGCCTTTACATCAATGCGTGCTCGTGGAGCTAAAGTAACGGATATCGTTATTATCGTTGTTGCTGCTGATGATGGTGTTATGCCACAAACTAGAGAAGCAATTGATCATGCTAAAGCAGCAGGGGTTCCAATTATTGTTGCGATTAACAAGATTGATAAACCTGGCGCAAATTTTGAAAAGCTCTATAATGCGCTAGCTGATTTAGATTTAACACCTGAAGAATGGGGTGGAGATGTTATGTTCTGTAAAATCTCTGCTAAAACCGGTGAAGGATTACAAAGCTTACTTGAATCTATTTTAGTTGTTGCAGAAGTTCAAGGTTTAAAAGCAAATCCAAAACGTTTAGCTACGGGCTCAGTTATTGAAGCTCGTTTAGATAAAGGTCGTGGTCCGGTTACTACGTTACTTGTTCAAAATGGTACATTAAGAACAGGTGATATCATTGTAGTAGGCGCATGTTTTGGTAAAGTTCGGAAAATGACAGATGATCGTGGTCGCGAAATAAAAGAAGCTAAACCATCGACACCTGTTGAAATTATTGGTTTAAATGATGTACCAGTAGCTGGGGATCATTTCAAAGTATTTGATAATGAAAAACAAGCTAGAGCATTAGCTGATCGTCGTTCACAAGTTAAGATTGATGCTGAACGTAGAGGAAGTAGCTCAGTAAGTTTAGAAGAATTATCTAAAGCAATTGAAGATGGAATGTTACAAGAAATTAATCTTGTAGTAAAAGCAGATGTTCAAGGTTCAGCTGAAGCAATTAAACAAGCTTTAGAACGAATTCAAGTAGATACTGTTCGAATTAATGTAATTCGTTCAACTGTTGGGGCAATTAGTGAATCTGATATTATGCTTGCTTCCGCAAGTAAAGCGATTGTAATTGGCTTTAATGTACGTCCTGATGCAGTTGTACGTAAGAAAGCTGAAGAAGAAGGCATTGATATTCGTTTATATAATGTTATTTATGACGCTGTAAACGAAATGGAAAGTGCTATGAAGGGTATGTTAGCGCCAGTATTTAAAGAAGTTGTTTTAGGACAAGCTTCAGTTAGACAATTATTTAAAGTCTCAAAGATTGGTACAATCGCTGGATGTATGGTAACGGATGGTAAATTAGTTCGTGATGCAAAAGTACGTATTATTCGTGATGGTACAGTTGTTTACACCAGTAAGTTATCTACGCTTAAACGTTTCCAAAATGATGCTAAAGAAGTTTCAGCTGGATACGATTGTGGGTTAACCATTGACGGATTCAATGATATCAAGGAAAATGATGTTATAGAAGCTTATGAGGATCAAGAAGTTCCTCAAGTATAGGAGGACAAAATGGCTATTAGACAACAAAGAATTGCTCAAATTATTCTTAAAGAAGTTTCAGAAATGTTACAGTTTGAAATTAAAGATGCTGAAATTGGATTTGTAACTGTAGCTGATGTAGAAATGAGTAATGATTATTCATTCGCAAAAATATTTGTCACTTTCTTAGATAAAGAAAAAGGGGAAGAGCTTCAATTAAAAGCTTTAAACCGATATGCAAAATCAATTCGTGGAGCCTTAGGCAAAAAACTGATGATTCGTAAGATTCCAGAAATAAGTTTCCATATTGATGCTTCATTTGAACAAGGTAGAAGAATAGACGAAATCATTGATATATTGAATAAAAAAAAATCAAACTAAAAGCCGAGTAAAATCGGCTTTTTATTTATTAAATCGTATTCGATAACTACATTTTTGACAGAGATCTTCTACACATTTTCTTTGCCTAAACCCATTTACAATATTTATAAATCTTGGTTTCTTTAAACAATCATCTAAGTTTTCATTAAAAATATTACCAATACTTAATGTGCCATCTGAATCTAAACAACAAGGACTAATCTCACCATTTGATAGAATCGCTAACATCAGCGTCCCAGAATGGCATGTACCTGTCTCAGATATAAAAGGATTAGATAAGTTTGGCCAAATAAATTCTTGATCTAAATCAATGAATAGATTCTTTTTTACGCGAATTCTTTTACCACTTAAGGATATAGAATCATTATCGATTAGATCATAAAGTAGTTCATTTATGGATTGATCTTTAAATGTCCATAGTCTTAAGAATAATGACAAATGGTTCATTTCAATCGTTCTTATTAATTCTTTTAATACGATATAATTTGAATCATCTTTAATCATTTGTGCAGAATGTAAAGAAATACTTAATTGAACAAGAGCAGGGTGTTTATATAAATCTGGGCTTATTTTGCTTAATAGAGTTCCATTGGTTACTAAATGTACTTTAAGATGTCTATAATGACAGTCATCCAAAAAATTTATTAACTCAGGATGCATAAAAGGTTCACCTTGAACATGTAAATATACATGGTCTGTATGAGGAGAAACTTGATCAAGTATATGGTTAAATTGATCTCTTGTAAGCATTCTCGGTGTTCGGGTGTTTTTTAAACAAAATGAACAATTTAAATTACATGTATTTGTGATTTCGATATAAATTCTTTTAAACATAGTGTTATTTTAACATTAAAAAAGTAGGATTTGTATCCTACTTAACGAGTTATAAATCTTGATAAGAATTCTTTAGTTCTTTCTTCTTTTGGTGCATTGAAGAGTTGTTCAGGACTACCTTCTTCTAAAATTATACCTTTATCCATGAAGAGAACACGATCAGAGACTTCTTTAGCAAATGACATTTCATGTGTAACAATAATCATAGTTCGATGTTCTAAAGCGAGTGATTTAATAACATTGAGAACTTCACCGACCATTTCAGGATCAAGTGCTGATGTCGGTTCATCAAACAAGAGTACTTTAGGCTCCATGCATAATGTACGTGCAATTGCGACACGTTGTTTTTGTCCACCTGATAAAGTCATTACCGAAGCTTTAGCAAACTGAGCTAATCCAACTGTTTCTAAAGTTTCTAATGCGAGTTTTTCGGATTCCTGACGAGACTTTTTAAGCACTTTCATTTGTCCAATCACACAGTTTTCTAACACAGTTAAATGAGAAAATAAATTGAAGGATTGGAAGATCATTCCTACTTGTGCACGATAACTATTAATACCTTTAATGCTCGATAAAATATTATTGCCTTCAAATAAGATATTACCAGATTGATAGGATTCTAATAGGTTAATACATCTTAACAATGTACTTTTACCACTACCACTAGAACCAATAATACTAATAACTTCACCCTTATTAACAGATAAGCTAACATCTCTTAGTACTTCATTTTGGCCAAAGCGTTTAACTAAGTGTTCAATTTCAATAATCATAACGCTTTCTCCTTTTCAATGTAGTGAGCTTTAATGAGTGGTGTTGTTTGACTATGAGGACCATCAAATCCACTCATATTCATTTTATGTTCGATGAATTTAAGAATTAAAGTTGTTGAGTATGTAAGAACTAGATAAATTATCGCAGTAACGAAGAATGTATCACTAAAGCGATAGATAATTCCAGCCACAGTAGTAGATTGGAAGAATAGTTCAGTAACACCAATTACATTTAAGACCGATGTATCCTTTATATTAACAACGAATTCATTTCCAATAGCAGGGAATGCGTTTCGAATCGCTTGAGGTAAGATAATAAATAACATCGTTTGAAAATTATTCATACCAATAGAACGCGCTGCTTCATTTTGGCCTTTATCTAAGGATTGAATACCAGCACGTATAATTTCAGCCATGTAAGCACCTGTATTAACAGAAACAATCACAATACCAGCTAGTAATTTTGCGTCTTTAAATAAGAACAAGAATACATTGTAAATGAATACAGCTTGAACCATCATAGGGGTTCCACGGAAAACTTCTACATAGATTGAAGTAATAAAACGAATGAGTTTAACTACGATGTGTTTTAATCTTGAATCATAATCATAAACAGGAAGAGCACGCAGTATACCAATACCTAATCCAATAATAAGTCCAATGATTGTTCCACTTAAGGCAATGATTAATGTATTCTTTGCGCCAAAGTAGAAAAGGGGAGCATATTTAGAAAATATGTAAGCTGAAGCTCCCCATAAATCAGTTGGAATTTTACTTAAGATGGTAATCATTCACCCTCTGGCTGACGTTCGATAGCGTCCTTCATCCATTGTGAGCGTGTTTCTTCACTTAAACTACCTAATACAGTATTGATTGTATTTAATAACTCGGTATCATCTTTGCGAACTGCTACAGATACTGTCGTATCTTCAAAACTAGTTTCAAAGCCATTACCAGCTTCAAACGCAACAATCTTTAAACTTGGATTAGTGCCTACGATACTTAATGCGACAGGATATTCAGATACCATAGCATCAGCTTCACCATTTAATACAGCATTTGTAAGTAATGCAAATGAACCAAGAGGAGTCATATGATTTACAGATTGAATTTGATCAACAACAGTATCATGGAATGTCCCTTTTTGAGCAACAACTGTTGCGCCTGTGAAATCTTGTAGATTAAGTGCATTAGCGAAAGACGAATCATTCTTAACAATTAAGACTAAATCAGATTGATAGTAAGGTGCTGAGAAACTAACAGACTCACGACGTTCTGCAGTATCTGTCATACCCGCAACGATCATATCAATTTCACCATTGTTTAAGCTGTCAATCAATCCTTCCCAAGCAATTTTCTTTACTAATAAATCTTGACCAAGTTCATCCGCAATTGCTTTCGCGATTTGTACATCGTAGCCATCGCAGTAACCAGTTCCTTGTTCGTTATTAATTAAGAATGCTGTTTCGCTTTCTTCTACTTGTGTCCAATTAAATGGAGCATATGCACATTCCATCCCAACAACCAATTGATTCTCCTCTACAGGTGCTGATGAACAAGCACTTAAAAATAAACTTAATAATGTCATTAGACTAATTAACTTTCTCATTTTCTTTCTCCTTTGCAGTTAATAAATAAAAGTCACGCCTATAACGTGACCTATGTAAATTCAGGTTTTGTTATAGCGCCCTACAGGTTATGTAGGAGTGTTATGAATCTTATCCATAACCCCACATGATCAATTGCCATTGGTCACGTTCGGCGACGGTTACCTTTCTCATGGATCATTGCTTGCCAGCTCACCATGGTACTCTTTTGCGTCGCTACCTCTATATCTTTTATTCCTTATGAGTATAAGCACAATCTATTCTTTTGTCAACACTTTTGTCCAAAGTTTCGTTTGTTCAGAATTATGAAGCATTTTTATAAAATTATCATGTGCAGTTGGATATTCTAAATAAATCTTATTTAATAACTCTTTCATCTCTTGCCTACGTGTAAATCCATCGTTTGGACAACCTGATTTAACAATAGGTAATTCAAGTTCTTCAGCATTCGCAATTATCTCTGATTCTTTTAAGTATATAAAAGGGCGTATAAAGTTAATTTTTGATTCACTCATATACATCTCTGGATCAAAAGTGGCAAGTTTACCTCCATAAATCGCATTTAGGAATAGAGTTTCTATTGCATCATCCGCATGATGAGCAAATGCGACTTTATTACATCCCAGTTCTAAAGCTTTTTGAATTACAATACCTTTCTTAAATTTAGAACATAATGAACACTGAATTTTGTCATCTTTCTTATTTAATTCTAATATTTCAGATACTTGTGTATCATAAACGATATTCTCAATATTAATGGAATCAAAATAATCTTTTACAATTTGATAATCATCACCTTTAAATCCTAAATTAAGATGAATTCCGATTACTTTGAAATTCTTACGTGATTTTATTCGATAGTGTTCAAGTGCATACAATAGTAATGTAGAGTCTTTACCACCACTTATACCGACCGCTATCTTATCTCCATCACTAATCATTTGATAATCTTTATCTGCTAAACCAATCTTTTTAATTAAATTTTTCATCTTGATATCTTTCTGCTAATTATCCCAAACTATTGTATAATAGGAAGGTAAAACTCACAACAATGAACAAACTACTATTAATTAACAAACCTCAAAATATGACATCATTTGATGTCGTAGCAATCGTAAGAAAAACACTTAATATTAAGAAAATAGGGCATACAGGTACATTAGATCCGAATGCTGAAGGCTTAATGGTCATATTAATCGATAAAGCAACTAAAGCTTTACCGTTTTTACATTTGAATCGTAAAGAATATGTTGCTTCATTAAAACTTGGTATTAAAACAAATACAGGTGATATTTGGGGTGATGTAATAGAAGAAGCTGAAATCCCTAGTTTAAACAATGATACTATCATAAATGTATTAAATTCATTCATAGGGAAGTCGATGCAAACTCCTCCAAAAGTATCTGCTATTTCTGTTAAAGGTAAACGTTTATATGAGTATGCTCGAAATAATGAGGAAGTCATCATTCCTGAAAGAGAAATTGAAATATTCGAGATTGAGTGTTTAAGAATTGATTCAGAAATTCATTTTAGAGTACAATGTTCAAGTGGAACATATATCAGAAGTTTATGTGAAGATATAGCCTCAAAGCTTGGAACAGTCGGAACAATGTCAAAATTAACTCGAACTAAGATAGAAATGTTTTCCATCGAAAATGCTTATACAATTGAGCAGATAAGAAATCATGAATTTGAATTTGAGTCAGTTGATCAAGCACTTGTTTATCCTAAGTATGAAGTTGAGAATATTGATGATGTTAAAAATGGTAAGAAAATTCGAATAGATTCTGATGAAGAAATGATATTATTAACGCACAAGAATGAAGTTCTTGCGATATATGAGAAAGATGAAGAACAACATACCTATCGTTGTCTAAGAGGTTTATGGTAGATGATTGAATTAAAACTAACACATGAAGATTTAAATTGGACAGAAGGATTAGCTGCTTGCATCGGCTATTTTGATGGATTTCATTTAGGTCATCAAAGCTTATTTAATAAGACATTGAATATTGCAAAGTCTAAATCGTTAAAATCCGCTATTATTTCTTTTGACCCCGATCCTTGGGTTGTTTTACATGGTGTACCAAACGCTAACCACTTAACGACACTTCAAGATCGTAAGTATTTAGCGAAAAAATTGGGTTTTGATGTATGGATCAGTATTGATTTTGATAAAAAAATGGCAAGTTTGGATCCAAATGATTTTATCAATAAACTGAAATCAATTCATATTTATGAACTTGTATGTGGTTTTGATTTTAAATTTGGTTCAAAAGGTTCTGGTAATATTGAAACATTATTGAGTTATCAAGATGATTCTTTTAAAGTTCATGTGATTTCTGAGTATAAAGTAGACAATGATAAGGTTAGTAGTACCCGAATTAAAATAGCGCTTAAAAATGGCAATATGGACTTAGTAAAACAATTGCTTGGTCGCTATTATCAATTAAATGGAAAAGTTGTTGGTGGTAAGAGAATCGGCCGTCAAATTGGTTATCCTACTGCGAATTTAGAAGTGAATCCTGAGTATGTTCTTCCAAAAATGGGTGTTTATGCTGGTTATGTGATGATTGATGAATTAAGATATCAATCGATGATTAGTATTGGTTTAAATCCTACTGTTAAAGATGATCGAATCGTATCAATTGAAGCGCATATATTCGATTTTGACAAAGATATCTATGAAAGAGAAGTAAGTTTTGTATATGTACAGTATTTAAGACCTGAGTTGAAATTTAATTCGTTAAATGGATTAATTGCTCAATTAAAAGATGATGAAATTGAATGTCGTAGAATTTTAAAAGATATTAATGTTTAATGAAAATATGTAAAATATTGAAAATATCTGTAAAAAGTACTTGCATTCAGAAATTCTTTATGTATAATGTGTTAATAAGCGATGAACAAAAGTAGTAATCGGTCAACTTATAGAGAGCGACTTGTGATTGGTGTGAGGCAAGATGTAAGTTCGATGAACGTGTTTGGGAG
>CAYWGS010000019.1:0-4508 GCA_964457525.1 uncultured Erysipelotrichaceae bacterium
CCCATGAGAAGTAACCTGATATACGATTATTCTTCATTTGAACGAAATAAGAATTATCTAGCTCACTTGCATTCATTTCACCAATGACATAATTCGCAAGGTCAGCTAACTGACTAATCGATAAGTTCGTTTTAACATTATCGCCAGCCGATTCAGCTGCACTCACAAACGCATTGATGTCACGAGTTTCAAGCAACTTAGTGAGTAAAGCACGAATAACTTGTTGTTGATTCAACTGACGTTGTAAATCACCACCAGGCATATTTTTACGTTCACGCGCAAAGGCAAGAACTTGTTCGCCTGTCATGAATTGTCCACCTTTTGCGATCCAAACGGTAAAGTGACCACGATCTTCACTGGAATCTTGTCCAACGAACTCAACTGGAGAATCAATCCATAGTTTACCTAAGCTATCCACTACATCTACAACTGCATCGAAGTTAACTTCTAAGAAGTAATCAACTTTTTCATCAAGTAGATTACTTACTGTATCGAGTGTACACTGACGACTGATTTGACGTGAGTGATTGATTTTATCTTTTGCTTGATTGGTATAACAACTAATTGGAACATAAGAGTCACGCGCAATACTTGTAAGCGTCACAACCATTGTCTTAGGATTGAATGTCGCATAGATTAAGGTATCTGTACGTCCACCATCGTTTCCCATTAATAAGACTGAGAATGGTTCTTTACTTAAGTCCTTACGAACTGTTTCTTCACCTTCGATTTTTACTTTCTTACTAAATTCATGAATAACATCTGTTTTATCTAAGTATTCTTCATATCCATCATTTGTGATGAACATAGAATAATATTCTTTTGGTAGAGGAGCAACATCAATCTCACGACTGAATAAGCCTAATAACATATTATTATAGGTGTCATATTTAACATATGTCACATTGATTTTCTTATTCTCTAATTCTTCAATCGCAAGGGAATTACCTTCTAATACATTCTCATTATCGACAATCCCAAACTTCTTACCAGCTATTTCATCAATACTGGTAATCTTTGTATTATCATAAGTCACAAAGCTGGTAGAAACATTTTCTACCACATCATCTGACACAATAACATTACTTACCGCATTATTGATACGAACGATATAGATTAAAGCATAGGATGATAATCCGATGAGGATAACCAATATCCCAGTCATAATCATCTCAAGAACTTTCTTGTTAGAGAACAAGCGTACAAGAATAAACACAAGTAGATTAATTAAGACAAGCATCGATATACCATAAATGAATAAGGTATAACTTAAGCTCAGATACTGAAGGATATTGATAACAGAGACAACCGATATAATTGCGAATACAGCGAATAAGATTAAATTAATCCATTCATTCGACTTTGATTTAAATTTCATCTTTTTCATATTATTCTCCATAGTAACGGTAGATTTCAATGACACCATTACGATCAACTAAACTAAATTCTCCAGACGTTTGATATGAAGATGTATCAAACCCTTCTTTTTGAACATAGGTCCAGTTTGCAGTTACATAGAAAGACTGATAAGTTTCACCATTGTATTCAATCTTAGCGTTAAAATCAGAGAACGTAATCTCAACATTTTCTACTTCTAACAATGATTCAGCCCCAACGGTTTGAATGTAGTAACTCAAATCACGGTAGAAGGAATCTTTCGCAAAGTTATAGATATTTACGATTTCAGGTTGATAAACATATTGCATACCACCGATATCATAGGTTCCTTTTTTATTCGACCAAGTATAGAAATCCGCAATATAGTTCTTAACCACACTTGCGGCATATTCTTGAGGTGTTCCCTCGTTTTTAATTACATCAGAGAGTTCAGTAAAGATTAGTTTTTGATAGTCTGTCGCATTATTACTAATTTCATATAAGACTTCACCTTCTTGATTTTTAATCGTATTTGAAAAATAGTCTTTTTCAAGTTCAAAGAATGTGAGTGCTACGACAACTATCATTAATGATAGAGTTATTATCAATCCGATAATTAATAGTTTATTTTTCTTCATGTTATACCTTAATATTTCGTTAAATGTCTTAGAATAGACTAGACTATCATAAGTATAACAAGAATAACATTAATTTTGCATTTATTTTTTAGCGCTACCGCTATCACATTGATTCTATTAAAAGAAACAGACTTATGTTAAAATCATATCGATATGAACAAGAAACGAATAACTCCCATACTATCGCTTACTTTAATTGCGCTAGGTTTAGTTTTACTAATGATTTTACCTTACCTTATCAAAGGATTACCCTTTGAATATGGAGGGGATTTAAAACCAACGTATTTCCCGTATTATACCGAATTTAGATCACTTATTGCTCAGTTTGTAAAAAAAGGTCAACTTCCCTTTTATTCATGGAATCTTTTCTTAGGAAATAATTTCTGGGCAAGCAAAAGTTTCTACATGTTAGGTGATATTTATTATTACTTTTCCTTACTATTTAATGTCCATTTTTATGACATTTTTAAGATTCAAACTATTGTTAAACTAATCGTATCGACATTAAGCATGTATGCTTTATTGCGATATTTAAAAACATCATATATTCCATCTTTTATATTATCCTTATGTTTTGGATTTAGTAGTTGGGTCATTTTCTTCTTAGGCCAACCTATGTTCGTGTCTGCCTACAGTTTTACTCCCTTATTCTTCCTTGCGGTTGAAATCTATTTACGAGAAAAGAAAATAACATTATTCATACTTTCTACATCCTTATTATTATTAACGAATTATTACATGTTCTTTTCGTTATCGTTCTTTACACCGTTTTATTACACGGCACGATATTATGCGATTCGTCATGGATTTAAAGACTTTATTAAAGATACTGCTTGGTTGATTGGAGTATATATTGTTTCTGTATTAACAACAATGGTCTTAATCCTTCCTTCATTTATCAATATAATTCAGAATGATCGAGTGGGTACATTCTATCTAGCCTTCTTTTTTGATCAACCTGAGATTTATTTCCATCAACTACAAGCTCTTTTTGTGCCAAGTCAAAATGTAATTTACCAAGATTACAATGTATTTGAGACGGGATCTCACGTAACGCGTGAATTATGTTTATGGGCAGGTTCTATCACATCACTTTTATTACCTCAATTTCTAACGGATAGAGATAAGAACTATAAGTATTCGATGATGGGATTGTATCTCTTCATGTTTTTACTCTTAATTATTCCAAGTGGAAATATGATGATTCTTGGTTTTAGTAGTCCTAGTTTTAGATGGACGTATTTATTTATTATCGTTAATTTAATCAACGCATCACGTTATCTCAGCAATATTGATTTAATTCATTCACTCAACTTAAAAGTAAGTATGATTGTGATTGCATGCATCTTAGTGTTCAATGTTCCTCTAGCGCATGTTGTGATGGGATCATTATCCGATTTTATGAATAATATTGGATTATTCTATTTATCCCTTGTCTCATTAGTTACTTTCCTACTTATTTATTTCATGATTAAACAAAATAAGAAATGGACTTTAATTGGAATATTAGTGATTACCATCATCCAATTAGCATCCCACAATACCTGGTTAATTGGATTTAGACGATTAAATGAGAATTCTACTTATGAGTTCGTGGACCGTGCAACGCATGTTTTACAAGCAAATCCGAATGATCTTAATAATTATTTAAATAGTTTAGATGATTCAAATTACAGTGAATTCTATCGTGTTTATGTACCACATGATAGTTTATATTGGTCTTACAGTCATAATCATAATTTGCATTATCAACTAAAGGGTTTAATGACCTATGATTCTACTTATGCGCCTTCATTTAATGATATGAAGAAGCTTGTTCCAAGTGTTAAAGACTTTGAAAGTGATTGGATTTTCAATATTAAGGATGCGGAATTGATCGATTTCTTAAGTACAAAGTATGCGATTGTAGTCAGTGCAGAAGAACTACCTCATACCAATTTCAAACTTATACAAGATAATTATCAAGGCTCTCTCTTAGTTTATGAGAATTTAGAATACACATCTGTTGGAGAGTTATATACAGATGTTATATCGTTTAATCACGTGATGGATTTGAGTGAAGAAAATAGACTCCCATATTTATTATCACACGTGATTGCGAAGGGTAATGATCTGGAAGAAATTAAGTCTTACCTAGGATCAACCACAGGTCAACTTGAACATATTGATTATCACAACAATTATTTCTATGGAGATATTACAACGTCTGAAAAAGGATTTATTATACTTAAGATTCCATTCGATTCAGGATGGGAAATCAAAGTGAATGGAGTTGTAGTGGATAAGTATCAAGTGAATGGTGGATTTATCGGTATTCCTGTTCAATCGGGATACAATGAAGTGGTAATGAATTTTATTCCATCTGGTTTTAAACTAGGACTTATTCTGAGTGTATTAGGTGTTTTACTCTCAGCTGGTTTAATTATTAGGGAAGTACGTCTTAGTAAAAAGGGGAATCCTCATGAAAATTAACGCAAATGTATTAGATCGTCA
>CAYWGS010000019.1:4608-21040 GCA_964457525.1 uncultured Erysipelotrichaceae bacterium
AATGAATTCCATAATATGGATGATTCAAATATAGAGACGTATATTACACCAAAGACTAAAGCAATCCTTGTCACACATCTTTATGGTCAAGCGACTAAGATGGATAAGATTCTAGAAGTCTGTGAGAAGTACAATCTTAAACTCATTGAAGATTGTGCACAATCACATGGATCCATGTATAACAAACAAATGACGGGCTCCATTGGATATGTGGGATGCTTTAGTTTCTATCCATCTAAGAATTTAGGCTGTTTCGGTGATGGTGGAGCGATTGTGACCAATGATGAACAATTCGCGGAAAAAGTTAAAACCTATCGTAATTATGGTTCGCAAAAAAGATATTACAATGAAACGATTGGGACGAACTCTCGTTTAGATGAATTACAAGCTGCACTATTACGAGTTAAATTGAAACATATCAATGAATTAACTCAAGAACGTGAACAACTTGCACAAAGATTACTCAATGAAGTAAAGAATCCATTAATCGAATTACCAAAAGTAGATCAAGATTGTACACATGTTTGGCATTTGTTTGTCATTCAAACCGACCTTCGTGAAACGTTTATGGATTATTTGAGTAAACATGAAATTCAAAGTTTAATTCATTATCCTATCCCTCCACATCTTCAAGAAGCATACTCTGATTTAGGGTATAAAGTGGGTGATTTCCCAGTAAGTGAACGCTTAGCAGAACGAGTTTTAACGATTCCGTTGTATAATGGAATGACAAAAGAAGAGATGGATTATCTAATCCAAACAATTAATCAATTCAAAGGATAAAATGAAACTTCGTAAACTGAATGTTAAAGATATTCCAGGAATGATGGAATGGATGCAAGATGTGGATATTAGCCGACATTTTAGAGCGGATTTTTCACATTACACGGAAGATAAAATCAAACATTTTATTGATCAAGCTCAAGATTTTACATCCCATCGTCATTATGCGATTGTGGATGATCACGATGAGTACTTAGGAACAATCAGTTTGAAAGAAATTGATTCAATTAATATGAAGGCAGAATATGCGATTGTTTTACGTCGTAAAGTGATTGGGACTTCGATTGCGAGTGAAGCGACACATCAAATATTAAACATCGCATTTAATGAATTGATGCTTAATAAAGTGTATCTTAATGTTTTATCAATAAATAAACGAGCGAATCGATTTTATCAAAAATTTGGTTTTATTTTTGAAGGAACTTTTAGACAAGATATCAAGATTGAAAATGAATTTTATGATCTAAACTGGTATAGTATATTAAAGGAGTCTTATGAATCAATGGATTAATTTAAAAGAATTTGGTGATCAAAGAGGGAAGTTAGTATCCATTGAAAACAATCATCTTCCATTTAAAATGGAACGACTTTTTTACATTTATGATACAGATAATAGTGCTATTCGTGGTAATCATGCCAATCGGAATAGTTCTTTTGTGTTTGTATGCATTACCGGTGCGTGTGATGTATTAATAGATGATGGAGTAAGTCGAGTAACTTATCATTTAGATTCTCCGGATAAAGCACTTTATTGTCCAAAGGGATCTTGGAAAGAAATGTTTAACTTTAAACAAGGGACGGTATTATTAGTGGTTTCTAATCAACCATTTGATAATTCTGAATATATTAGAGATTACACAGAATTTAAGGAGTATTGTAAGAACCATGGCTAAACTATCGATTATTATCCCTGTTTATTTTAATGAGATAAATCTACATGACTTATACGATGATTTGAAATCAAAGGTTTTGTGTAAGTTAGATGCGTATGAATTGGTGTTTGTGGATGATGGTTCACAAGATTCTTCGTATACAATTTTAAAAGAAATCCAAGCAATGGATCCCAATGTAATGTTGGTTAAACTATCCCGTAATTTTGGGTCACATTCTGCGATATTAGCTGGATTGATCCATTCAACGGGTGATTGTGCAGCGATGAAGGCAGCGGATTTACAAGAACCTTCTACGATGATACTTGAGATGTATGAGAAGTGGTTAGCAGGGAATAATGTCGTATTAGCGATTCGTAAAGATCGTCAAGAACCTTGGGTTCAGAAAACGATCTCTAATTTATATTATAAAGTGATGCGTAAAATAGCATTAAGTTCAATGCCAGATGGTGGATTTGATTGTTTCCTAATTGACCGAAAAGTCATTAAAGTCTTAGAACTCATGGATGAAAAGAATTCAACCTTAATGGGTCAGATTTTATGGGCTGGATTTAAAACAGATAAGATTTATTATACCCGTTTACAACGTGAAAAGGGTAAGAGTCGTTGGACACTATCGAAAAAGATTAAACTCTTTGTGGATAGTATCTTAGCATTTAGTTATTTTCCGATTCGATTCATTTCTACAATGGGTATCTTAACGTTCTTCGGAACGATTATTTGGTTACTCTATATTTTATACGCAAAGTTTTTTATTGGGATTGAAGTTGAAGGTTGGACAACCTTAATGATAACGAATTTATTTTTCTATGGACTAATCCTATTAACTTTAGGCATTATTGGAGAATATCTCTGGAGAGCATTTGATGCGGCTCGTCAAAGACCATCTTATATCGTAGAAGAACTAATTGAACCAAAAGGAGCTAAACATGAGTAAGTATGATGTGATTGTGGTGGGTTGTGGATACGCTGGTGCCGTGAGTGCAGAGCGTTTTGCGTCCATTGGTAAATCCGTATTAGTGATTGATAAGCGAAAAGAAATCGCAGGGAATATGTTTGATTATAAGGATGAAAATGGGGTTAATGTACATAAGTATGGGCCACATATTTTCCATACCAATCGTTTAGAGGTTGTGGAATATTTATCCAAGTTTACTGAATGGTATCCTTATGAACATCGTGTGTTAGGTTATGTGGATGGTCAATTTGTACCTGTTCCGTTTAATCTTAAATCCATTGAAATGTGTTTTGATGAAACAACTGCGAATGAAATGAAAAAAGTACTCATCGAAACCTATGGCATGGAAAAGAAAGTTACCATTCTTGAATTAAAGAAACATGAGAATGAAGTACTTAAGAAATTAGCTGACTTTGTTTACGATAAAGTATTCAAAGACTATACGATGAAACAATGGGGCTTAACCGTTGATGAGTTAGATCCAATGGTAACGAATCGTGTTCCAGTTCATGTATCGTATGATGATCGTTATTTCCAAGATAAGTACCAACAGATGCCTAAAGAAGGTTATACCAAAATATTTGAAAAGATGTTAAATCATCCAAATATCGAAGTGCGTTTAAATACAGAGGCAAGTTCTTTACTTAAGATTGATGTGGATTCAAAGACCATTCATTTTAATGGAGAACCATTTACTGGGAAATTAATCTATACCGGTGCGATTGATGAGCTCTTAGATTATCGTTTTGGGGCTTTACCATATCGTTCATTAGACTTCGATTTACAATCGCATAAAGGTGTTTATCAAGCCGTAGGAACAGTAAACTATCCAACTCCAAAAGACCAACATGGTTTCACTCGTATCACTGAGTATAAACACATGATGGAAAAACTTCCTGAGAATACGAGTATTGCGGTTGAATATTCGCTTCCATATGATCGAAGTGCTGAAAAGGGTAATATTCCGTATTATCCAATCTTTACCGAAGACAACCAAAAACAATACCAACTCTATGTTAAGGCATGTGAAGGCTTACCTAATTTCTATCTTTTAGGTCGTTTAGCTGAATATCAATATTACAATATGGATGCGATTGTATATCGTAGTCTTCAACTTTTCGATAAGATTAAGTAGTCATTTTATCGATATGGTATAATTCAAAGGACCTATGAAACGAAATCTATTTAAAAACTATGTTTTTTATATACTCTATCAAGTATTTACCTTATTAATTCCTTTTATTGTCGTACCGTACACAACACGTACCATTGGGGCAGAAGGATTAGGGGTTAATGCCTTTACCAGTTCCATTGTTCAATGGTTCGTTATTTTTGGGTATATGGGCATCTCAATGTATGGGAATAAAGAGATTGCACGTGTAAGAGATAATAAGGAGCAGTTGTCTAATACCTTTATGGGAATACTAAACATGCAAGTTGGGAATATGTTACTTGTGATTGTTTTATATTTCTTGATTATTACATTCGCACCACTCAAAGATAAGAATATCTTCTTAATTCAAGGGGTATCCTTGTTTGCGACTGTGTTTGATATTACTTGGTTCTTCTTAGGGGTTGAGGACTTTAAAAAATCATCTTTAAGAAGTATTATTTTCAGACTAATCAATGTCATTCTAATCTTTGCATTCGTAAAATCACCAGCTGATTTACACATCTTTGTTTGGATCAATGTTATTACTGCCGTATTTGCACAATTGGTACTATTCTTCCAATTAAAAGAGTATGTGAGTTTTAAGCGAGTTTCTTTTATTGAATCCTATAAACAACACATGCGTCCAAATTTTGTGTTATTTATCCCTCAAATTGCGATAAGTATTTACAGTGTTCTTGATCAAACGATGACTGGTTTACTATCGGATAAAACACAATTAGCCTTTTACCAACAAGCCATTCGTTTTGATAAGATGTTTCTATATTTTATTACATCAATTGGAATGGTTATGTTGCCGAGAATTGCCAATGAACATGCGAAGGGCGATGAGTCTAAGATCAATGAGTACTTAAATGTTACCTTAAAATTAGCCGTCTATTTATCCATCCCAATGATGTTTGGGATGATTGGGGTTGGGCCTTTCTTTATTGATTGGTTTATGGCACCTGAGTTTAAAATAGTTGGTTTCTTAATCGCGATGATGAGTCCAATCATCTTGTTCATTGCCTTATCCAATGTATTTGGGACACAATATCTTGTCCCAACGAATCGATTAAAAGAATACAGTAAGAGTGTCATTGTAGGGGCTGTAATGAATTTTATCTTTAACCTATTACTTATTCCATCACTTGGTGCAATCGGAGCCGGTATAAGTGTTATGATTGCGGAACTGAGTGTTACACTGGTTCAATATCTTTACATTCGTAAATCCATTCAATTTGGGGTTGAATTCAAAAGTATCATTATTTACTTTATCTCTGCAGTAATTATGTGTGCTGTTGTATATGGTATTGGTCTCAGTATGGGTCCAAGAATTCTAACCAATTTATTACAAATCTTTGCTGGAGTTAGTGTGTACATGATTCTATTAACTCTACTTAAAGAACCATTTCATATTAAGATGTTAGACCAAGTTTTAAGACTGGTTAAAATAAAAAAAGCGTGAGGTAATTATGGCTAAAGTAAGTATTATTGTCCCAACCTACAATGTCGAACAATACATTCGTAAGTGTTTAGATAGTTTGGTTAATCAAACATCAAAGGATTTCGTAGCGTATATTATCAATGATGGTTCTCCTGCGAATGAATATGCGATTGCGAATGAATATGCAGAAAAATATGATTTCATCAAATCCATTAAGAAAGAGAATGGAGGTTATGGATCTGTTTTAAATTATGCGTTTGAAATGATTGATACACCTTATGCACTCATCTGTGACCCAGATGATTATTTAGTAGACCATGCGATTGAGCATTTACTAAACTTAATGGAAAAAAGTCACGCGGATATGGTTGTAGCATCTAAGAACTTAATCTATTCCGATAACAGTGAAGTTGTCTATGATTGTTCATACAACAACAAAATGGTCACTCTAAAGGACAAGAAAGTTTATACACGTGATGCAAATGATTTTAGTGATTTATACTTCCTCGATCCTTCTCCTCATTCAAAACTCTATAAGACAGAACTTGCGAAGAAAGTAAAATTTCCTTTGAAGGTGAGTTTTACGGATAATCTATTATTCTTCATTTGTTTGAACCAATCACAATCCGTTGTGTATTCAAATGAAGCAATTGCCTATTACCTCATTAATCGTGAAGGGAATACATCAACGGATGTTAAGCCTCAAGTGATTGATTATTGGTTGAAAGTTCAAACAGAAATCTTAAATCAATCTAAAGAAATAAATAATATTTCAGATATTTTCTATTACCGTATGTTTGAAACCTTTAAGTTTGTGTTTAATATGATTGATCGTGTTCATGCGGATAAAACAGTGCTTAAAGAAAAATTAAGTTCAACTTATTCGATTTTTGAACCTCTACAAGCCCATAAAGATGTGATTGAAGCGTACTATACTAAAATGGCCACAACTTCCGGTCGTGAACGTTCCAATGATCTTAAATTAATCAAATCAGATAATCAATCATTCTTCAATGTATTGGTTAATCGTAAACTAAATCGTTTAGTCTATGGCAATGGTTTAAAAGCTAAAATAATGAATCTATTCAGTGGGGGTTAAGATGTCTCTTTCCGTTAGTGTTATCGTACCAGTCTACAATGTTGAAAAGTACTTAGATCAATGTCTAAGTTCTTTAGTCAATCAAACATTAGAATCCATTGAAATTATTGTGGTAAATGATGGTACACAAGACAATAGTCAAAGCATTATTGATCAATATGTTAAACAATATCCAAATAAAGTCATATCTTTAATTAAAGAGAATGGTGGATTGGGTGATGCACGTAACTATGGAATTCCCTATGCGAAAGGGGAATACATTGGTTTTGTGGATAGTGATGATGTTGTTCATTTACAAATGTATGAAAAGATGTTTAATCAGGCAAAAGCAGAGAATTCTGATTTAGTCTTATGTGACCTAGAGTATTTTTATGAACATTCCAGTGAGAAGATGGTTAAACAAGGACTTGTACAATTCGATAATGTCGATATTTCGAAGTCTGTATTTCTATCGCCATTATTTGCTTGGAATAAACTTTATCGTCGCTCACTTTTTATTGAGTCTAAATTAAACTATCCCATTCGTTTATGGTATGAAGATATTCCTGTTACAGTGCCTTTCTTTACTTTGGCAAAGAAAATCAGTTATGTGAATGAAACACTGATTTATTATCGCCAGAGATCCACTTCAATCATGGGTTCTGTGGATAATCCGAAGGTGAATGATATCTTTGAAATCATGGATTTATGTCTAAACTATTTTAGAGATCATCAGCTTCTTGATTCTTATTATGATGAATTAGAATTTTTATATATCGAACATTTAATGTTAAATGGTGGATTTAGATTCTTATTATCCCATAAATATACCGATTACTTAGCCTTTTCGATTGATACCTTGAATCGAAACTTCCCAGAGTGGAGACATAATAAGTACTTGTTTACACTGCCTAAGCGTTATCAGATTTATATAAAATATATGCAAAAGTTGATGATTTATACTTTTTCTGTTTACTTAAAGCTCAAAGCGAAACGCAAACCTCATTGAGTTTTTTTATTTCTTAATTTTGGCTTAATTGAAACATGATAGGGTGTTTGGTATACTATTAACGTTAAACATCATAAGAAGGGTTGATTCAATCATATGAAACAATTATTTCGTAAAGGAACAAATATCTTATTTTTGATTCTTTTTTTTGGATTAATATTAAGTTCTGTTCTCTACATCTTTGTATTCAAGGAACAACAAACCGTATCATTTATCGAGAATAGAAATCTGTATACTACTGAACATATTTTTGATACAGAAACGTTGGATGATTCATTTCAAACAAAAGTGGGAAGAGTCTGAGAAGATCAGTTCTTTATGCGTTATGAGATTGTGAATGGTAAGCGTAAAGCGAATTATTTCTTAACCAGTTTAATCTTTAAGATTTCAAGTACTGAAACAGAATTAACCCCACTAAACGATCCTAATCTATTCCGTGTTGGAGATTCGAACTATATCGTCACAAAACCAATGGTGTATGAAGATCGTATCGAAACACGGGTTAAAAAACGATTAGATCAATACGCTGATTTACAAGCGTATTTCCCAGATAAACATGTTTATGTCTATCATCCTCTTCAAGCACATGAGACAGACTTATTTGATGAAGCAAATGAATTAGAGAGTTATGGCACAACTTTAAATCAAATGATGAAGGATTATGCACGTATTCCATATAAATCACTTGATATTGAGAATCTAGACTACTATAAGCAACATTTCTATGCGGCAGATCATCACTGGAATCATTTAGGTAGTTATATTGGTTATCGTGATATGTTATCCCTCTTACAACCTGAAACAACTGCTTTAGAGCCTCAATATTTGGATTGTAACTACAAGTTCTATGGTAGTTTCTCAACACGTACCGGTGGAATTTTAGATCCAAGTGATTTCTGTTTATTCCAATTTGATTTAGTTGATTATACAGTGGAACAAGATGATGGAACGATCACTGATTTAAAGATGTATGAAGAATTCTATGATCAAGTTGAATCCATTGATTTATGGACTTATTTATATGGTTTGGCGTATCCATTTAATGGTTATATGAATACAGTTCGTAGTGGTGTGAATGATAAAGTCTTATTATTGGTAGGCGATTCTTATATGCCGCCTGTTATTCCACTTCTTGCACAACACTATGGAACGGTTTATGCGATTAATCCTGTCAA
This sequence comes from uncultured Erysipelotrichaceae bacterium, assembly GCA_964457525.1. Taxonomy (GTDB): domain Bacteria; phylum Bacillota_I; class Bacilli_A; order Erysipelotrichales; family Erysipelotrichaceae; genus UBA2212. The sequence goes on from CAYWGS010000019.1 coordinate 13,099, forward strand.
TTACTATATAAAATATTATAAGAATTTTGATTTCTACTCATTTATCGAAGAAAAGGGAATCAATGATATTATGTTCATGATTACTATTGAGAACTATTTCTATGATGATGAATATGGACCACGTTATAAGTTTAATGATGTAATAAGGGAGGAAGAATAATGTTATTTAGCAGTATGACGTATTTGTTGTTATTTTTTCCACTCTTTACATTCCTTTATTTCTTAAACAAGAATGTTCATTATCGTAATACCATACTTCTATTAGCTTCTCTTACCTTCTATGCATGGGGAGAAATTTCGACACTACCATACATGTTTGTGATTGCGATTGTTAACTATGCATTAACACGTGTGTTGGATAAAGCAGAAGATAAGAAACGACTTATTATTATGTGGATTCTGGTTGTTTTAAATATTCTTCCACTCGCTTATTTCAAGTATTCGAATTTCTTCTTAGATAACATTAACATCGTGTTGAATACCAATTTTACCATCCATGAAGCATTCCTTCCTTTAGGGATTAGCTTCTATACCTTTAGAAATATTTCATACATTATTGATGTTTATCGCAAGAAATTCCCAGCTGAAAAGTCGTTCTTCATTGTTCTTAACTACATACTCTTATTCCCAACTTTGATTTCAGGACCCATTGTACGTTTTGAAACCATTCGTGAAGAATATCATGAACGTAAGATATCTGTGGATGATGTGGTGGAGGGAGTAGAACGATTCATTATTGGTCTTGCGAAGAAAGTTCTTATTGCGAATCAAGTCGCAGTTATTGCGGCGAATGTATTTAGCATTACAGATTTTAATTCCTTGAACTCAACTCAAGTCTATATCGCTGTTATATCGTTTACTTTACAAATCTACTTTGACTTCTCTGGTTATTCGGACATGGTCATTGGGATTGGACGAATATTTGGTTTCCATTTCTTAGAGAACTTTAATTATCCTTACATTGCCACAAGTATTAGTGATTTCTGGAGACGTTGGCATATTTCACTTAGTACCTGGTTTAGAGATTATGTTTATATCCCATTAGGGGGGAATCGTGTGTCTATGTTACGTTGGATTCTAAACATTGCGATTGTTTGGTTCACAACAGGTTTATGGCATGGGGCAGCTTGGAACTTTGTCTTATGGGGTGTCTATTTTGGTGTATTACTTGTTTTAGAGAAACTCTTCTTAGGTAGAGTATTATCGTTCCTTAAAGGAGTTAATCATATTATTGTAATTTTCTTAATTATGATTAGTTGGGTGATCTTTAACTCTCATTCGATAGATCAAATTATGATCTTTATTCAACGAATGATCTTTATTCAACCATATGATATGAATACCTTAATTGAACTTAATTTTGGGAATTACTGGCCTTATTATGTACTTGGTTTAATCTTCAGTGCACCGATTGTTCCTTGGTTAGATTCAAAATTAAAAACGAGCACAATCTATAACTTTATTAAAAAGTTGATTGTACTTGCCTTGTTTGTATTATGTATTATCTTCTTAATTGATAGTAGTTATAATCCATTCATCTATTTCAAGTTCTAGTACCCTTCTTCAGGGAAATAGAAGTTCAATACCGCATCTTTATTCAAACCATAGTATTCTTTGAATACATCCATATGGTAAGTATCATCGACTTCAATATCACCACCATGAATCGAATAAATAGGATATCTGATTAACCAGATATCTTTTATTTCTGGGTTATCTTTATAGTACTGTATTTGTCCTAAACGTGTATTATGAACCGATTCAACTAAATTATACTTATCCCACAACTGATTAAGATTGAGATAACATAAGACAAATAACGGAATAATGAATAGCTTTGATAATAATCTTCGATTCAAACTCGAATAGATGATTAAACACATCACAATCATATAATAAACAGTATAGAGTGAAGAACGATATCCAAAGATTGGTGATAACATCATGACTCCATTACTCACTCCAGCGAGTAACACAAAGAAATAGAGTTTGAGTCGTAATGATTCTTTAAATGCGATGGTAATAAATCCAAACACCGCAACAATAAACAATGGCCAGAATACGGTATTAAACAAAGATGTAGGTTCGATAAATTGAGTCAAGAACTCAAGTGGGAATCGACTGTAAAGTGTTAAGGTTAGGCTAGAAAATGCTGATATGATGAAGAATAACATTAACACACCATGTAAGAAGGAATACTTCTTATTCTTCATCCAATTCTCAAGTAGTTTAATCAAGGATAATCCAGAGAATACCAATACCAAGTAACGATGTTCAATGAAGGTTAATCGTATAAAGTTTGAATAATTAAAGATTAACTGATCAATAATTGACATCTTTAACCATTCGCCATGATCTCGTATAGCACGTGCACTTGCGCCAGGTGATACACGTAATAAGACTAAACCAATTAAACTAATCACAAAGAATGAAATATAGGTGATTGGTACATTACGATCTCTTATATAGAGGTATACACAGATCAAGAAGTTACCAAACACAAAGATAACCGCCGCATTTTCCATCATAAGGCTTGGGACTAATAGACTAAGCCATAATACTGGAATCATTACACCATTCAATCGAGTATACTTCTCAATGTTCTTTAACACAACAGAAAAATAGAACAAGCTTAAAGCCAAAGGAATAAGATACGTCGTACCCATTAACCACGTATAGGTTTCCATACGTAACTCATCTTTTACACTGATCATTAAGAACAGTAGAAGTAAAGCCGCAACAATACTCTTTTTTAGTCCACTTATCTTAAGAATGGAGTAGAAGATTAAACCGAATAATCCAGCATTTAAGAAATTCCATAGCCACTTGTTGGGAGTCACTAAGAACCCATACAGTTCACTAAAGAATCGACCTGACCATGTAAAATAGAACTCATAAGCAAGTTCAAATGGATTGTGTTTCATTCCATTTAAAGCATATCCCCAATCATCACCTGCTAGGGGTGTTTTGGAAGAAATAAGATAGAAAAATAAGATGACAAATAATGTACTTATGACAATTATATTGTTCTTTATAAAGGCGTTAAATCGTTTTATTGTTTGCTTCATATTAACCTCAATGTCTTAAAATACTATACCATACAAACAGTTTCAGTTAAATATATGCCATTCTAAGGGTTTAACCTTCCGATTGATTGTGTATAATGAATAGGATGTTTGAATTGATTTTAGTAAACGGGGGAGTGTATGTCAATGAAACGCTTTATGTCGAATGGAATTAATCTTATCTATGGATGTCTGATTTCATTCATTCTTATTTCTCTACTTCTATATACCAATGAGTCCATTGATTTAGTTAATCACATTCCATTTGATAATTGGTTTATATTTCTAATTACATTGCTTATATTAATCATCATTCTTATGTTAATTAAGTTTAAGAAGATCAATCTTCAGATCAATACGAATAAGATGACTAAGATACTAATCCTATCGAGTTTAGTCGTTTTTATCATACAAATCTTCTTTGCCTATCAAATCTATTTCTATACAGGATGGGATGCGAGTGCTGTTCGCAATGCGGCATTTTATTTCATTGAACATCCCCATAAAATAAGTAAATATTTCAATCTTTATTTCTCTTATCATACCAACCAAACTACCATTACAGTTCTACTTGGCCTTATCATGCGTTTCTTTAATGCACTCGGTATAAAGAATGTTTATTTTGGCACAATTCTTTTTAGTATCTTATCGGTTAATCTATCCACCTTATTTGTATCTCTAAGCATGAATAAATTCATAGAAAACAAAATCAGTGTTATTCTTGGTTTTCTATTATGTACCTTCTTATGTTCATTCTCTCCTTGGATAACAATTCCATATTCCGATACGTTTATGATGTTATTTGCGAGTTTTGCGTTTTATCTCTACTTAAATCTAAAAGGAAGTACTATTGATTGTTTTCTATGGTTTCTAATCCTGTTTAGTGTATTTTTGGGTAGTTTGATTAAACCTCAAACACTTATTATGGGAATTGCAATACTACTCTATGAGTTTGCGTTTAAACGTAAACTAAATATCAAACAAGAAATCATTCGATTCTTATCAATCAGTCTAATCATTCTATGTACGTTCTTTTTATCAGTTCAAGTTCAAAAGACATTTGTAGAAATGGGTGAATTCAAACAAAACCCTGAGTTTTCTTTCACCTTACCTCATTATTTGATGGTTGGGTTGAATCCGGATAGTTTTGGAGCGTATGTTGCGGAAGATGCGGAAATCTCTTATGGTCAATTTACCATTGAAGATCGAGAAACTAAGAACTTTGAAATAATCAAAGAAAGAATCGATTATCTTAATCAAAATGGTTGGTTACCTTTTCTAATGAATAAAGCAGTTGTGAACTTTAATGATGGTAGTTTCGCCTGGGGTCGTGAAGGGGATTTCTATCAAGAGATATTTGAAAAGGATAATCTATTCGCGAATGCTTTAAGGTCTTATTTCTATCATGATGGAGATTCGTTTAATAACTTCCTATTATCAAGACAAATCTTATGGATGATTGTTTTAAGTTTAATGGTTTCATCAATCTTCAATCGAAAAAGAGATGAAGAGGTATTTATCCAAATCATCTGTATCGGTATTATCCTCTTTAACATGATCTTTGAGGCTAGAGCTCGTTATCTATTTGCCTATGTCCCTTATTTTGTGTTACTTGCGACACTTTCGTTTAATGATTGGGTAGAATTTAATGGTAAAAAGAGTCAATAATGACACAATTATTTAACATAATCATGATAGAATAAAAACATTGACAATTATGTTATGAATTAAGGATAAATTATGTTTTCAATACAAAAGTTTAAGTTTTTATGGATTAATGTAATATACACTCTTTCTTATTTAATCCTATCCATTCAATATATTCGTTTAGATGATTTAGCGCTTAAGCCAATCTTAATCATACTATTCTTTTTAAATGCATTTATTCTATGTTTTCCTAAAAAAACTAGAATAGGGATAATGTTTATTTTGATTGTGATCGCATCCATCTACTTTGGAACACAAACGGTATTTTATCGTTCTTTTAATCAATATGGAATGATTACAACTGCACTATCCGTACAATCCAATATGTTTAAGTTTGCGGGGAGTGCATTAGAGTTTATACGTTGGGTGGATGTTATTTATGTGTTAGTACCATTTGTTTCATTATATCTTGCGATTAAATTACTTAAATATAAACAAGTCGAATCGAATTTTATACGTCAAGTATTACTCATTATTTTTTTTCTTGGTCTCAGTTATCATCAATACACAACATTTCATGAAGAACTAGAAGCGACGAAGAGTGAACCTGTTACATTAGTGGATGCGATTGCGACCTACTCTAACATACCGAATACGAATGTATTTGTGGCTCAGTTTGGTTTAAGTGGTTTACTTTTAAGAGAATTTGATATTCAAGTTACACCCATAGAGATTCAAAAAGAGCTTACACTTGAGGAACAAATTACGCAATTATTGAATCAAAAGAGTGAGCCAGCACGAAGTGATTATTCTGGAATCTTTGAGGGGAAGAATCTCTTATTAATCGAAGCAGAATCCTTGAATAATTTAGCGATCGATCCAGAATTAACACCGACTTTATATCGACTCAAACACAGCGGATTGGTTGTCAGGGGATATAATTCACCGTTACTTCCAGGTTCTACATCAGATACCGAGTTTATGGCGAATACAAGCTTATTACCAACGATTAATGGGAAGATTACATTTAATACTTATGCAAAAAATACTTATCCTTTAACGCTTGCGAAGGTGTTTACTGAGAATACCTATTTTTCTATGGCAAGTCATAATAACTATGGGATTTATTACAATCGATCGGAGATGTTGCCGGCATTAGGTTATACCTTCTATGATGCACTCGGTTTAAATGCATATGATAATGTACCAGATTCAGATGTTATTGATCATGTTAAATGGATAATGTATGAATATGAGAAAGTATTCTCATTTTGGGTTACCTATAATGGGCATCAACCCTATTCAGTTGATACATTAAGTGAAGATATGATGAAGTACTTAGATATTGTTACTAAGAAATATCCAGAAATGCCAGAGCCTGAAAGAATCTATTTTGCGAAGAATATGGATTTGGATCATGGGCTTGCTTCTTTGCTTAAAGACTATGAGAATAATGATTTATTGGATGATTTAGTCATTATTATTTATGGTGATCATTTCCCAAAAGGTTTATTTGAGAATAAAGAAGATTATCGTACAATGTGTGAAACCAATGAGATTGAATTTGAACATTGTTTTAATACACCATTTATCATCTGGAACAATGATTCCATCATGGGATATATCAATAAAGTATCTTCTCCACTCGATATCGCTCCAACCATCTTTGATTTATTTAACCTAAGTTATGACTATAAAACTGCATTGGGAAATAGTGTATTTGATCCAAACTATAATGGTTTCAATTTCAATGAATTTGGTGTTATTATGACCGATGATTTTACCTATGATACAGCTCGTCAAACCATTACCCATAATTGGGAAAAACCCGAAGAAGTATATAAGCTTGAAGCTGAAGCATTATATGCTAAACTACAATTAGGATTTAAAATAGTTGAAACAGACTACTTTAATTCATTAGAGTATAAGAAAGGGCAATAGATTATGCGACCTAAGATCAATGTGATTGTGCCTATTTATAATGCAGAGAAACACTTAAGACAAACCCTTGAATCGTTAGTACATCAAACCATCGATTCTTTTGAACTCATCTTGGTAAATGATGGGTCAAACGATTCATCTCAAACCATAATTGATGAATATAAGGCAAAGTATCCTAGTCTTATTCGTTCTTATATCAAAGAGAACGGTGGAATAGCGGATGCACGTAATTTTGGATTATCCAAGGTTGAGAGTGAATATTTTGGCTTTGTGGATAGTGATGATATTGTAGAGACTAATATGTTTGAATCACTCTATAAACAAGCTAAATTAGATGATTCAGATGTGGTATTCTCTAATTTCTATTGGACCTACCCTGATAAAGAAACTGAATCAAAAGATGGTCCATATACCAATAACAAAGACATCCTAACAAGAATGTTTGCGACGCTTTGGAATAAGATCTATCGTACGGATTTCATTCGTTCATTGGATATTCATTTCCCTACAGGATATCGTTATGAAGACGCATCATTCTTATATAAAATAAGCCCATATATTAGTAAATGGTCTTATGTAGATCAAGCCTTTGTCCATTATAGACAAACAACTGGATCCATTACACATAATCATAATGATCGCGTAAAAGATATGATTTTTGTATTCAAAGATTTATTAGACTTCTATCAAGGAAAAAATCTTTTTGATGCATATAAAATAGAGTTAGAATATTTATTTATTCGCTTCTTCTTAGGTAATTCATTCTTACGTACATGCCAAATAAAAGACCCTAAAGATCGTAAGAAAACACTGGATTTAAGTTATCGTATACTCAATGATAACTTCCCAAATTGGAAGGGGAATACATATCTTAATCAGGGTGGATTAAAGAATAAGTATTATAAAACAGTGAATAAGATGACTTATTCGATTTATGCTTTTATCTTTACGTTAATCTATCGATTCAAAAAAGAGAAACTAGCATAGTTTCTCTTTTACTGATTTGTATTTTGAGTGCTTTATAACAACTTTAATATACTGTTATACTTACTAAAGACAAGTGTTCTAATAGCGCTAGAAACGTCTCTAAATCAGTTATAAGCTTAATCTTTTTAAATCTAATATTTCGAAACCATATTCAAGTAAAGATTGTTTAAGTTTATCTATTCTTATCTTCCTCAATTCACAACCAGCTCTAAGTGTCATGAATCGTCCTGCTGTTTTTAACATCCCTGGAGCTTTGATTTGAGTGAATCCTAAATCATTTAAGATATCAATGAGTTCAGGAT
>CAYWGS010000020.1:0-19401 GCA_964457525.1 uncultured Erysipelotrichaceae bacterium
CAAATTTATCATAGTATTGATCTTTATATCTAATGTTAAAGAAATCATCCTCATCTAAAGATCCATCAAACCAATATCCTATTTGAATGGACGCATTATCTTTATTTAAGATTGCAGTTTCAGGATCCAACGGAATATCTGAATTGAATACTCTATTAATAAAATTAATCGCATTTTCATTTGTATAAAAGTCTGTATCTCTTAATACATAATCCACTAAACTATTATAAACGATGAGATTCCCATCATTATCCGCACGATAGAACTCACCTTTAGATTCATTATAGAAGTTCATATGAGCTCCAAATTCACTATCATCAGGATCCAGTGGTTGATTGACATTTAGGTTTCGATCATACTTTATATTTAAGTTAATATAACCTGCATTGCTTATTAATGCTTGTCCTTCTTCATGCATTAAATATTCGTATAATTTCTCAACAAACTCTTCAGTCGATTCATCATTCTTATCATAGTAAATATAATTATAGATAACCAGTGGATAACTTTCATCGAAGATTGTTTCATCATTAGGATGAACACCATTTACGTCCAGTAATATTACATCTTGATTAGGATACTGTTTTTCTGTGAAAGTATACATATTATAACCAATGGAATACTTACCTTGATCATAGTTACCAATCACCTCAACAATACTACTCATATTAGAATAATATGTAACATCCTTCTCCATTAATTGTGTATCACCCATAAACTTAACCATTCGTATTTGTGATCCAGAATCACGATTTCTTTGGAATGCATTAATCGGCGCATCATCTCCACCTACTTGATTCCAGTTTGTTATCTTACCACTATAAATATCTTTAATCTGTTCAATTGTTAAACTCTTCACTGGATTGTTTTTGTTTATTAAAAATACGAAACCTTCTCGTGTGATTTCTAATTTACCTAAATCTATCCCACTATTCTTTGCTTTTTCGAGTAATTCGTCACTATAATCTACACCTAATAAAATGTCATTTTCATCGTTGATAAATTTATTAAATGCATCAACGGTTTTATTGTGTAATACATCTTTGTATGTTGTATTAAACACATTATTCAATGCTTCATGTAAAGGTTTTGTGGATGTGGATCCATCTATCACAAATCGTTCATAATTTTCTTTTAAGTAATTCTTGAGTTCATCCAGCTTTTGTTTATCTGGATCGATTTCTATAACTTCTACTTCTTCTAAATCTTCTGGTGATTTATTGATATTATCAAAAAGAAACATCATCCCAATAACAATAAAAAGGGCTATAATACTAGCCCCTATAAGTTGTCTTCTACTTTTATTACCCATTAAAAAATCCCCCGTTTAACTTATTCTATCGTTTACATTCTGCTTTTTCAATAAATATTTATACCTATGAAACGATAAACTAATTTAAATCGATTATGATTCTTTCTTAATAGAAATAAACATTGGATATTCAGATAATTTGACTTGTCCATAACGAACATCAATCAAATTATTGGTTAAGAAATCATGATACTCACCTTCAGGTAAATCCAATCGAATCATACCTTTTGCTTGTAAAACATTACAGATTGCGATAAATCGTTCATGTTCATTCTCATATTCAAAATGTAATATCTCAACAGGATGGTTAACGAGTTTATACCCATAATTCTGAGCCATTATTTCTCTCTTCTTTAGTTTTGATAGAGATTTAATCCAATAGACGACATCCTTATCGATCTTAGAGAAATCCACAGGATCTTTCTCAAATAGATAATCCATATGATCCGTTAATGTTTCAACCCCAAAATGTAAGAACGCAATCCCTTTAGCCATAAACACATACGCTAACCAGTTGATAGTTTTAAGCTTATCCTGAGTATAGGCTTGAATACGTGGATTATCATGATTCTCCACATTTCTTGCCTTCACATAATCCACAGGATAGATTCTCTCTTGTCTACGATGTGCTTCGATATAATCACTAAATGATTTTTCTTTATGAAGATATCCAATAAAGTTAACTTGATTATCGTAATCATATAGAATATCAAAATACTCATAGAGTTCCGCATCACTGAGACAGGTATGATTGTGATAACGTAAATAATCCACAAAGTTAGAGTCAACACTCTCAGCTAAATAGATGGTGTTTGGATTTGCTTCATTTACCTTTGGAAATGCGACTTCATAGAACTCTTTTGGAATCATCGATGCGACATCAAAGCGATATCCATCAACCCCAAGTTTTGTCCAATATAAAAGTACATCGGTTAGTTTGTTTATTAGTTCAGGATTATTAACAAATTCAAAGTCTGCGATATCCGACCAATCACCAACTTTATTTGCTAGTTTACCTTTTTTATAGACATAGAAATGTGGATATTCTTTAACCCAAACATGATCTGGAGCTGTGTGATGGAACACAACATCAATCATTAGTTTCATATCGAGTTCATGTGTTTCTTTAATTAGTAACTTAAAATCATCTAATGTTCCTAGATCCGGACTAATACCATAGTAATCCTTAATCGCATACGGACTCCCCATTGTTCCTTTACGGTTTAATTCACCAATGGGATGGATTGGCATTAAATAGAGAATATCTGTCCCCAGCTCTTTAATGCGTTTTAAATCCTTACGTAATGCATTGAATGTACCTTCTTCTGAATAATTACGAACGAATACTTGATAAATCATTTGGTTTCTTAATGAATTCATAATTTCCTCTCTAAAAAAACCCGATTACTCGGGTTAAATTGCTTTTGTTGTATCCTTGTCAAAGAAATGCAACTTAGAAACATCCATCGCTAGTTTAATCGTTTGATGAGCTCTAACATCAACACGTGATGCGACTTTAGCCAATAACTTTTGACCACCGAATTGACCATGAAGAATAAATTCATGACCAAGTAATTCAGATACTTCTACATTAAAATCAAATGGTGTATCAGGGAATGTTTCCGCAACGATACCTTCATAGTGAATGTCTTCTGGACGAATACCTAAGACAACTTCTTTACCATCATAGTTTTTCAATTTATCATGGAACATCTTAGGAACCATAAAGGATTTACCATCGACTTCAAAACGACCACTGACATACTTACCATGAATGAAATTCATTGCAGGAGCTCCAACGAAGTTCGCAACGAACATATTTGCTGGTGTATTATAGATTTCTTTTGGTGTTCCAATTTGTTGGATATATCCATCCTTCATAACGACGATACGTGATGCCATGGTCATCGCTTCAGTTTGATCATGAGTTACATAGATTGTAGTCGCATTTAAACGTTCATGAAGCTTGATGATTTCAGAACGCATTTGTACACGTAATTTCGCATCTAAGTTACTGAGTGGTTCATCCATCAAGAATACTTGTGCATTACGAACAATAGCACGACCTAACGCAACACGTTGGCGTTGACCCCCAGATAATGCTTTAGGTTTACGATCTAGATATTGTTCAATCTCAAGAATCTTAGCACTTTCATGAACACGTTTATCAATTTCATCTTTAGGAAGTTTCTTTAAACGTAAACCAAATGCCATATTTTCATAGACAGACATATGTGGATAAAGTGCATAGGATTGGAAAACCATTGCGATATCACGATCTTTAGGTGCTTTATCGTTTGCTAATGAATCATTGATGTAAAGTTCACCAGAAGAAATATCTTCAAGACCCGCAATCATACGAAGGGTCGTTGATTTCCCACAACCGGATGGTCCTACTAAAACAATAAACTCTCTATCACTGATTTCTAAGTTAAAATCAAAAACTGCTTGTACATTATTATCATAAATCTTATTAATATTCTTTAATTGTAGTGTTGCCATAGTAACCTCTCTAATGTGAGTATATCACACTGAATTCTCTTTAGTATGTGCACTGTGCACAAATTATAATACACGATCCATCAACGTAAAGTATTGATACAAGAATTGAGCAATATGTGCATTCTTAATATCCATATCCGTCTTATCCACAAACTTATTTAATCGATAATTAAACGTATTGCGATGTAGATATAAGAGTTCAGACGCTAGAAGTGCATTGTTTCCGGTATTAAAGTACATTTTTAATGTATCAATAATCTCAGGAGATACACCTTTAAGCTTATTACTTAACGCTTCCATCAATGAAGTATCCTGATTCCATATGCATAAGAGTAGTAAATCACTTAAATCAACAAGTTTACCTAAGGCATATCGAGAAGCACAGTCAATTGCGACACCCATCAATTGATCATCTTTTACGCCACATACAGCACAAACATTTGAACCCAAATCCGCTTCAAACGAAGATAAACTTAGTTTGTATTGAATCCGATTACTTTCATCCACATCAATTCGATAAATATCATCCTGTATCCAAATCCCCTCTTCAGCGAATGTATTACAAAATTCTTGTACACTATGACGATGCTTATCGTGGAGTATTTTGGTATAAATCGTACTAATCATGTTTAAGTTCAATAATGATAACTTCAAATGGTTTGAGTTCTAAACCAACAGAGTAATCCCTTTCGTAGTTTGTAAAGATTATCTTGCCTTCTGGTGTATCAAACTTAACGGTAAATGGTCTAAAGTTCGCAATAATTCTTACTCGCTTGTTTTCATTGTATCGATCATAAGCAAATACATCTTCATGTTCAGCTTGTACAAGTTCGAATTGACCGAATACAAGCACATCAGAATACTCACTGAATCGACGTAAATGGATAAGTTTTTGATATGCCTTTAAGATGGAATTTGACTCAGAGAGTTGTTTCTCAACATTAATCTCTGTATAGTTTGATATTTCTTTTTGAACAGGTTTTACCTTTGAGAAACCAGCATATGGAGCACTTGACCATTGCATTGGTGTACGTGCATTATCTCTAGATGTTCTTCTTAATTGATCCATAACATTTTCCATCGTGTCATGTTCTAAGAGTTTCTTAACATTGTTCTTAACCCAAACATCATTGAAATCATTCACATCGGTATAGTCCACATTGGTCATACCAATTTCTTCACCATTGTAGATGAATGGAGTCCCAGGTAAGGTAAGTAATACAGACCCCAACATTGAACCGGACTCTCGATGATAATGAACAGGATCCCCATATTGACTTATGACTCTAGGATGATCATGATTTAACCAATATTGTGGTAACCATCCTTTTTGGTTCATCCCTTCAATCCAATAATTAAAGATACGTTTTAAATCCTTGACCCTTGTTACATTCTTCATTTTGTTTGTTTCAGGATCTAAAACACGATTTACTTCCCAACAATGATCAAAGTTAAATGCCATATTGAATGCACGCGCATCATAAGCAGCGTAACCTAAACCTGCTTCAAGTTTAGCGCCACCACCAACTTCACCAACGGTCATACAATCGTATTGGCTGAGTACTTTATCATGGAATTCATTGATATAAGTAAAGAGTTCTGGTCGATTAGAGAACTTACTCCAATCCGGTGCTACACCATGAATGGTTAATGGTAAAGGACTATCTTCAAAGGACAAATCACGTGCTAAGTGGGCAATCGCATCTACTCTAAATCCATCCACTCCTAAATCTAACCAGTAACGTGCTACATGATACATTTCTTCTCTTAACTTAGGATTATCCCAATTTAAGTCTGGCATTTTGTTGGAGAAGATCTTCATGTAATATTCATTCGTTTGCTCATCATAATTCCAAGCAGAACCTTCAAAGAAACTACCCCAATTATTCGGTGGTAATAACGTTCCATCTTGATCCACTTTACCTTTTTGCCAAATGTAATAATCACGTTTAGGATTATCCACACTTGAGCGAGATTCCATAAACCAAGCATGTTCATCGGATGTATGATTCAAAACTAAATCTAAAACAACTTTAATATCACGCTTATGTGCTTCCGCAATCAGTTGACGTGCATCATCCAATGTACCAAACACAGGATCGACATCAAAGAAATCACTCACATCATACCCATTATCATCCATAGGTGATTTATAGAATGGACCAATCCAAATTAAATTCACACCTAATTCATGAATATAATCAAGCTTTTGAATAATCCCTTTTAAGTCCCCAATTCCATCATTATTACTATCAAAATAAGTTCTTGGATAGATCTGATACCCTACTGCACTCATCCACCATTTACGTTTCATACATAAATCCTTTCCATCAAATAGGCTAATTTTTGTCTTTTACACACCAAATATATTCATATGGACTTAATTCAATGGTTTCATCATTGAGATTAAATCGTCTTCCTTGGATTAAATCAACTGCCATCGTACCATTAAACAATTGTCTTAAATGATCCGTTTTAACCCATTGTGTTTGTTCACTGAAATTGAACAAGGCAAAGAAGGTTTGTGACTTAATTTGTCGAATAATGCCCAATACACTTTGATTATTTAGATCAAGTGCATATTGATTAGCTTGCCCTTGTAGATACGGTAATTTCTTACGAATTTCAATTAGTTTCTTTAAATTCTGATATACATCATATTCAACAGTGCCTAAAATATCTTTATTCTTAGAACGCTTCCAGTCAAAGAAAGGTCGATGAACCCAACGTCCCTCTAATTTCTTATCCGGATCAAGTTTATAGGATTGATCATTTAAACTTGCGATTTCATCCCCTGAATAGATAAGTGGGAATCCACGGTACGTTAAGATGACTGCATGTGCAAGATTAATTCTACGAATCGATTCATAGCGACGATATTCTTGTTTAGTATCAATTGCTTTCTCTAAACCAAGTAAACTAGCGAGTGTACCATTGGTACGTGCATCATGTGTTAATGGATTAAACTGGTACATTTCTCCTTTAGAGAAGGAACCTGGATACTCATTCCCATAGAATTTTATCAAGAACTGCTTGTGTAAGTAAGGATCTAAACCAAATGATTTAATCGCTTGTTCATTAAATCCCCATCCAATATCATCATGACAACGAACATAATTCATCCAAGTTCCACGATGTGGAATTTGGAAACGATTCGCATCAATTGTGATTAAACGTACATCTCTTGCCGCAAACGCATTGTAAATATCAACCATGAGATTCGCATTGTACATGACTTCACACTCAGGATCTGTTTCATTTCCAAAATACTTAACAATCTCTTGTGGTTCTACAATCGCTTCTCCTAAAAGAGCTAAAGATGGACAAACTTCTTCTTTGATTAGATTAAACATCTTTAATAAATCATGAATTGGATCTAAATTACGACAGGTAGTATCAACTTGTTTCCACATAAATGGAATCGCATCTAAACGAATCATATTAATCCCTAAATTTGCTAGAAATAATAAGTTATCCGTCATTCCATTAAATACGTATGGATTCTGAAAATTTAAATCCCATTGAAACTCACTAAATGAGGTAAATACATATTTCTTAATCTCAGGATAATACGTAAAATTTCCCGGGCATTTATCCGGTAGAACTTCAGGAACCGTTCGATTAAAACGATTCGGCATTTCATCTGTATCAAACATGATGAAATAATCTTGTTTTAATTTATCATTCTTAAGCGCTTCTTGAGCCCAAACATGTTCCTTAGCCACATGATTGATGACATAGTCGATACATACTTTTATATTGTTTTTACGAAGTTCTTTAACGAGCTTTAAGAAATCTTCCATTGATCCTAATCTAGGATCAATATTACGATAGTCTTCTACTGCATATCCTCCATCATTCTCACCCTCTCTTGGTTTTAATAATGGCATCAGATGTAGAAAAGTAATCCCTAAATCATTGAAGTAATCGATTTTCTGACTTAATTTTTTTAGATTACCCGCAAACAAATCAGTATAAAGTGTCATCCCAACGATATCTTGACCAAAGTACCAATTTCGTTGTTTCTTGTCCATAGAGAGTAAATCTTTGGAACGTTCTGCTTTATACTTATCCATACATTCGAATAAGTCATTTAAAGCCGGTTCGTTGTGGTAGAGCTTCATATAAAGCTCACGGATTTTAGCACGATTTGTCATTTATTCACCTATATATTTCTGAACATCTTCTGGATAAGCTAATGATCCTATAGCTCCTTTTTGTGTTGTTGCATGGGCTCCACATGCATTACCATATCGACATACATCTTCAAGATGTGTAAGATTGGACAAATTGAGGTTCTGTTCCATTAATTTAACCAGTACACCCCCAAAGAAACCATCCCCTGCACCAGTTGTATCAATTGAATTTACTTTATACGGTTCAATCATTTGATACTTCCCTTGATAGAAGTAGGCACACCCCTTAGATCCAAAGGTAATAAAAAGTATCTTAAATGGATAACTCTTTGATAATTCTACACACGCTTTCTCATAATCTTCCAAGCCTGTTAAGAATGTAAGTTCTTCTTCACTTAATTTAACGATATCCGCAAACTCTAATCCTTTTAACATAATGGATTTAGCTTCATCTAGACTATTCCACAACAACTTTCTTAAATTTGGATCATAACTAATAACTTTATGATGATCCTTTGCATACTGTAACAAATCAAAACTCGTTTGACGTGCTGGTTCATCTGTCATACTAACACTTCCAATATGAAATAGATCGCATTCGTCAATCTTACGTTTAAACACATCTTTCATCTCTATCATGACATCCGCATTGTGTTTACGATAGAAACTAAAACTACGTTCACCCTGATCTGATAAACTGACAATCGCAAGTGATGTAGGATATTGATTACTTAACAATAATCCTTCTGTATCTACTTTCTTATCATCTAATGTTTGTTTAAGGAATAAACCAAAATAGTCATTCCCAACTTGACCAATAAACGAAGATCCATATCCAAGATTTGAAACCGCCACCGCTACATTCGCAGGAGCACCCCCTGGATTAAATTCATACACAGGGAAATGTCGATCAGACACTCCATAAGGAGCTACATCGATAAGTAACTCACCAAACGCACATATTTTCATAGTTATACCTATTTAACCGATCCTTCAACCATACCTTTAATGATATGTTTTTGAGCGGCAATAAAGAACACAACAATTGGAACTAAAGCCATTAGAATAGCGGTCATCATTAAATCCCAAGAAACTAAGAATGCCCCAGCAAAGTTATTAACTGCTAAAGGAAGTGTTTGAACAGGGGTTCCTTTCCCTAAGACTAACATTGGTAATAAGAAGTCATTCCAAATCCAGATTCCATTAAGGATTAAGATTGTAACATAAATCGGTTTTAAGATTGGTAATACAATTAAGAAGAACGTTCTTATCTTTCCACAACCATCCATATACGCTGCTTCTTCAATCTCATGAGGAATCGATTTCATAAAGCCATGGAACATAAAGATGGATAATGAGCTACCAAAACCGATATACGCAATAATGATACCGGTATAACTTCTTAATAATTGAATACCTGTAAATGATTGAAAGATTCCAAACCACTTAACAAGTGGAAACATAACAACTTGAAACGGAATAACCATCGCAGCCACAAACAACATAAAGATTGCGGTTGATGCTTTTGTCTTGGTACGCAATAGTACCCAAGCAGCCATCGCAGAGAAGATTGTAATTCCTAAAAGTGAAAAAACAGTAATAATTGTAGAATTAAGTAATGCTTGACTATAACGTAGATTTGGATTGGTCCAAATACTACTAATATTCTTCCACAAAATAGACCAATCTGTTGGTAAACTCAATGGTGCTTGAATAATTTCATTGTTTGTTTTTGCCGCATTGATTAATACAAGGAATAATGGAACTAAGAAGATGACCACTAAACCAATGGTTAACATTTCAGCGATATTACGTAGAATAACTTTATTACTACCATTTTTAAACATTAGAGTTCAACCTCCCTCTTCTTAGACACATAAACTTGAATTAATGAGAAAGTAACTAACACAACAAAGAAGATAATCGCCTTAGCTTGTGCTTGAGCAGTGTTCAAAGAGATTGTTGATGTATCACTAATATTCATCGCAAGCAAGGTTGTTCCTTTGATTGCTTTACCCATAAACATCGTACTCGGGCCACCATTGGTTAAGGAAACGTTCACATCAAATTGTTTGAATGAGTTAACTAAGGTTAAGAATAGTGTGACTGTAAAGGCTTGTGAAACCATTGGAATCGTAATGTTTTTAAAACGCTGCCAAGCATTCGCTCCATCAATTTGAGCTGCTTCAATCAAATCTCTTGGAACATTTTGTAATGCCGCAACATAGATCATCATGATATAACCAGCCGATTGCCATGTACTAACAATAACCATCGCAAGAATCGCGGTATTACTATTTCCTAACATTAAGTTTTCAGCAAGATAAGTAAAACCAGCCATTGCCGCAATTCTTGGGACAAAGTAGTTAAAGATAAATTGCCAAATATAACCTAAGATAATCCCACCAATAATATTAGGTAAGAAGAAACCAGCACGATAGATATTACGACCCTTTAATTGCGAAGTAACTAATAACGCTAATGAGAACGCAATAACGTTCACTAACATGATATTTAGTACAGTATAGATTGTTGTAATAATCGTCGCATAAAGAAAGGCAGGATCTTGAAATGCATCAATGTAGTTCTTCAACCCTACAAAATCAATCGATAATTGAGCCGTTGCGGACCAGTTGGTAAAGGAATAATAAATACCAATGGCAAACGGTATGATTTGAACCATCAAGAATGAAAAAAGAGAGGGAAAGAGAAACAACCAGAAAATAAATTTTTGGTTACGCTTATCTTGATTCAAACTATCATTTCCCATTTTTTTAAACGAATCAATGAATTTCGACATACTGTCCTCCTTTATAAAAATAGGGAGCAGGAACAACCCTGCTCCCTATGTGTTAACTAATTACTTTGCGTTATCAGTTAGAGCTGTTTTAAACAATTCAACAAATTCATCAACAGTTACAGCACCTTGAGCTAATTGGTCATAGATAGGTCCTAAGACGTTATCTCTGAATTCACCAGCAAATAGGTATTGGTTCCAAGAATAAACTTTTCCTTCAGCTGTCCAAGCTTGAACAGATTGAGATAATTTACCCTTAGGTTTCAATTCAACATTACCGAATGCAGGAATCATACCAGCTTCTTCAACCATGTATTTTTGGCCAAGTTCTGTGTAAACCATATTATTTAAGAAATCTAGAGCTGCTTGATAATTCTTGGATTCTTTATTAACAACATACCAAGCAGGAGCACTAACGAAGATACCATCTGTTACAGCAGTTGTGGATCCGTGAGGAGCAAACGCCATATCGAATGTAGCTTCAGTTAAGTTTCCATCAACCCAGTTACCTTGATGTAAGAAGACTGCTTTTTGATTTAAGAAAGCACCAACTTGAGAATCATAGTTACCAGTTGTTAGAACTGTTTTGTCAGCGTAAGCGAATAGTAAGTTAACCCAGTTAGCATATTCAGTTAAACGAGTTTCATCAATTTCACCTGCTAAGAATTTATTCGCAACACTTAAGTCACCGTAAGGAACGCCATTGGATAACAAGCTATTGAAATTATGGTGAGCTGTAACCCAATACATACCAGGACCTGCAGTCATAGATACAACAGAGTCGATACCTAATTCTGCTTTCATACCATCTAATTTAGCAAATGCATCTACGTAAGCTTGATAATTGTTTAATGTGCTTGGATCAATACCTGCTTTTTCAAGTAGATCAGCATTGTAAGCCATACCCCAACCTTCAACTGCAACTGGGAAACCAACTACTTTGCCATCAACTACATATTCAACAGACGTATCACCAACCCATTTTTCAGCACTTAGGTCACCAATAATAGCTTCCCATTGCTTGTAACTATCTGGCCCATCAATTGGGAAGATATCTGGCATTTCACCAGCAGCGTAATCAGCTTTCAACATGTCACCTAAAGTACAGCTACCACCACCACATGAAACAACATTAACTTTGACGCCAGTTGCTTCTTCATATGCAGCAGCATAAGCTTGTAGAGCTTCATCAATTTCAGGTTTATTTTGTTTGAAAGTGATGACAACTTGTTCTTCTTCTTTCGGTGCACAAGCCGTTAATGATAATACAACTAATAGCATAGAAATGATTGTAAGAATTTTCTTCATTTTGTCCTCCTTTTTCTATGTAAGTTCATTATATGTCACTAAAATGCAAAAAAATTTGTAATCGTTTACATTTAATCAAACAAACTGATAATTATACTCATTTATCTAAATAATGCATATGTTATAATATTTGTACTATGAGTACCATCCAACAAGTCGCATCATTAGCCAAAGTCAGTGTCGCTACCGTATCAAGAGTCATCAATAATAGTGCAGGTGTTTCAAAGAAAACACGATTTAAAGTTGAACAAGCCATTGAACGTTTAAAGTACCAACCAAATGCTATGGGTACCTTTTTACGTAAAGATAAGACAAATATGATCCTTGTTCTTGTACATAGTGTGGATAATCCGTTTTTTTCAATGATTATTCAAGGCATAGAGAACATCGCTCACCACAACAATTACAACGTATTAATCTGTACAACTTATGGTGATCGTGCCCGTGAACAACACTATGTAAAGATGTTAAGAAATCACTATGTCGATGGCATGATATTGATATCTAACACCTTAAATCTCGAAGAAATTAACGATTTGAACATAAATTATCCTCTTGTTCAAGTTATTGAGTACTTACCTGAGGCAAAAGCACCTTATTATAGTGTGGATTTCTATAAAGCAAGCTATGATTTGATGGAACATCTCATCGAGAATGGATGTAAAAATATTGCTTATGTCCATACTGGTTCAACTCATATTATTTCTCACATAGAGAAATATCGTGCGTATCAAGATGTTCTTACCAAACACAATTTACCTGTATTATCTAAAACAAATGATGAATATTACTTTGGGTTTATCTCTGCGAAATCCGTCGCAGCACTTCTCTTAGATGAAAACCCTCAAATTGATGGTTTCTTCGCAACATCTGATCTTATCGCGATTGGTATTATAGATGAAATTAATAACCGAAAGAAGAAAGTCCCACAAGATATCAAAGTCGTTGGATTTGATAATACTATATTCTCTTCGATCTACAATCCAGCTATCACAACTGTTGAATTAAATACCTATGAGCTCGGATGTAAGAGTATGGAATACTTACTCAATCGTATTGAGAAAAACGATACTATCATAAAAGTGGATCATGTCTTGCCTTATCAAATTATTGTGAAAGGTTCAAGTCAAAATAAAAAGTGAAGATTCTTCACTTTTATTCTGCCGCAAATACAACTAAGGTATATGGATTAATTGTCGCATTTTGAACTAGAACACCATCGATTAAGCCGGCTTCATTCGCAATGATTTTAACAAAACTATTAAAGCTTTCGTAATAAATCTGATTTGTTGGATTAATATAGATCCAGATTTCAGAATATGGTTTTGACTTTTGGCACGTATAATTCAAGATTAACATACCATCAAATTCTCTAAATTTAACATGCGATTCAATCATATCTGATTGAGTGAGTCTTAGAATTGGAAACATCTTTCTTAATTGAATCAAATCTTTGGTATATCTAAAGACTTCGAGATAACGTTCTTTACGCGTCCAATCAATTTGGTTGATGGTATCTGGACTACGATAGGTATTATGGTACCCATTCTTAGTACGACAGAACTCTTGTCCACTGTTGATAAAAGGAATCCCTTGTGCTAACAAGAGTGTTCCCATCATCAACTTCTGTCGCTTAATACGAACTTCACGATTATCTTCTTTATTACTCTCTTTTAATTTATCCCAAACGGTATGGTTATCATGACACTCAATGTAATTAATGGATTGAGTCGGTTTATCAAACAAACGAACCATGTTATTGACGGAAGTCCCAACCATACACGCTTTCATGGCTTCAATGTAACTGGTATCTCCTGCACAATAGCCCTTAACATTTACTTCTTCATGTGAAGTTTTACCCTTAACATGTTCTCTAAAGAAATCATTAAAATGTCCGATATTTGGCATGAGGTGTTGATTGTAACGATTAGCCTTCATATTCTCTGGAAGTGATGTTGGCATATTCCAACCTTCACCATAGACTAATGAATCCTTCTTAATCGCTCTACATAATGCTTCAACTTGATTCATGGTTTCAATATCTAAGACACCCATAAGATCAAATCTAAATCCATCCACATCATACTCAGTCATCCAGAGTTTAATACTATCTAAGATATACTTACGAGCCATTAAACGATTGGAATCGAAATCATTTCCACAGAAGGAACCATTGGATAAAGCACCCGTATTCGAACGTCTGAAATAGTAATAAGGCACAACTTTCTCAAACGAACTCGCTTCCATATCATAAACATGATTGTACACAACATCCATAATGACACGAATATCATTTTTATGGAATGTTTCAACCATTTGACGTGCTTCTTCAATACGTGAGAATGGATTATCAGGATCTGAACTATAACTACCCTCAGGAACATTGTACTGAGCTGGGTCATATCCCCAGTTATAGAACAAGGATACATTGTGTTCATCTACTGTCGCAAAATCATACATTGGCATGATTTGAACATGCGTTACACCGAGTTCTTTAATATGGGCTAAACCCGTTGTGACCCCATTATTTGTTTTTGTATTTTCCTCAGTTAAGCCTAAAAACTTACCACGATTCTCAATATTGGAATCAACCTGCATGGTAAAATCTCGTACACTGAGTTCATAAATGATCGAATCAGTTACCTGTTTTAATGGGCTTAGTTCATGCCTTGTGATTGGTTTAAGTTGATTGAAATCAATAATCACAGAACGTTGATTATTCACTGTAGACCCAACAGCCATTGGATCAATCGATGTATTCCAACCCCCATTCACAAAGATGTGATATAGATAACTTAATCCATGTCCATTGTAACGAACATGTCGTCTAAAGACACCTTTAGCCGAACGCTTTAACTCCAATACTTCTGGACCTGTTTCTTTAAAGATTTCAACCACAATACGATTTGCAGTAGGAGCCCAAATCGCAAAATCACAGCTCTCTTGACTGCATTTAACCCCTAAATCATCCCCATCATAATAGAATTCTTCATCAAATCGAGGTGATTTAGTAATCAAACTATATTGTAAAGGTACTGTTAAACCATGTTCCTCTAGAACATCATATTGATTTCCAATGATTAGGTTTTGATCACACCCTAGTGTATATTTAAAATAATCATTTCCACTTTGTTCATAACTAAAAATAGAGCACTTGACTAAGTTCCCCTTTAAATCACGTACATAAAAAACATCACTTCTACCCGAATAGAATTCTTTGGATAGATAAGCTGTTATAATACCATAATCATCTAAATGAGCTTCAAACCGATTTACTTTTCGCATAACTCTAATTATACTCAAAATCTTCTATCTTACAATTTATGTTCATCCACAAGTTTAAAAGAATGTCGAATGGATAAATAAGAGAATATGGATGAAACAAACACAATAAACACGAGTAATCTAAATCCATAAGCTTGATATAAAATTGGATTGATAAAACTTGCCAATAAAGCAGTAACCGACATGGTTAAACTAACGAGCGCAGTAAGACTTGCGCTGTTTTTAACAGGAAGTGATGATGCGACTGGATACAAGACACCTAATACCAGGTCAAATGCTAAGGCAAACGCAAAACTAGTTGGTAAGATTAACCAAGGTCTTAAGGTAAACATGAAAGGTATGGTTATTATAATTCCGATAATTCCATATTTTAATAAATCCTTAAAATGGAACTTATGACCTAAGAAAATAATCACGAAACCAGAACCAATGGTTCCTAAACCAATAACCGTATAAATAAACGAAATGGATTCTTGTGCTTCACCAATTGAGTTTAAGTAGATACTTAGGAAACTAAAAATCGTATTAGGCGCAATCGATAATAAGAATGATCCTAAAAGTAACCATCGTACAAAACGAATCTTAAACAAGGATTTAAAATCATTTATTGTGACTGGAGTACTATGAACATTTTCAATTACTGGAATACGTGTAAGGATAATCGCAAAGATGAGTGATAAGGCGAATGACAATAAATAGAATTGTTGGAACGTAAAAAATTTCACCGTAATTGCGCCAGCGATTGGTGCCATGAAGATACCTGCCGCAAAGGCTAATTTAAAATATCCAGATACCTTAACTAAGATTTTTGGATCAACTAATCGGGCATAGTAAACCGCGACTAAGGCAAAGAAGACGTTATGTCCTATTCCAATCATCATACGTGTAAAGAAGTAGATGACCGCATTAGAAGCGAAAGAGGTTAAAAGTGCGCCTAAACTAAAGATGAATGCGCCTAAAACCATCATTGTCTTTAATCCCTTTTTATCCGCAAAATAACCAAACAAAGGAACTAACATACCCGAAGCGATAAATCCGATGTTTAAGTAAGGAACATTCGCTACTGGTATACCAAAGAAGACTGCTAGTGTAGGTTGCACAGATAAAATAAATGACATTGTCATCGTTGTCGTAAACTGAAACGCCATTAAGACTAAGATAGTGACTAAAATTGACATACGTTCCCTTCTAATAAAGACAGGTAGCGAAACGCTACCTAGTCATTAATTGGTTTAATTTTCCAAATATCATCCGCATACTCTTGAATCGTACGATCCGAAGAGAAGAAGCCTGATTGTGCAATATTAACTAAACACATTCTAGCCCAATATTCTTTATCTAAGTATCTTCTTTCAACTTCTCTTTGAGCTTCGACATATGCTCTAAAGTCTGCTAATAAGAAATACTCATCATTTCTAAACATAAGTTCATCATAGATTGTTTTGAACTCTTCAACACTTGTACTAAAGGTTCCATCTGTAAATGAATTAACCACCGCTTTAAGTTCAGGATCCTTGTTTACATACTCCCAAGCATCATAACCATTCGCCTTTAGCTCTTCAATTTCTTCAACCTTTAGACCAAATATAACATCATATTCTGATCCAACATGTTCATGGATTTCAACATTCGCTCCATCTAAGGTACCTAATGTGATTGCCCCATTCATCATAAACTTCATATTACCTGTACCAGATGCTTCTTTACCTGCCGTAGAGATTTGTTCAGAAACATCCGCCGCATTCATTAAGATTTCCGCAATGGATACATTGTAATTCGGAATAAATACGACTTTCATGAATTGTGATACATATGGATCGTTATTGACTTTATCCCCAACAGCGTGAATGAGTTTAATAACTTTCTTCGCAAAGTAATATGCAGGCGCTGCTTTAGCCGCAAAGATAAAGCTACGTGGATGCATTGTAAAGTTTGGATCGGACTTCAACTTTTGATACAAGTAGATGATATGCATAACATTTAACAATTGACGTTTGTATGCATGTAGACGTTTAGCTTGAACATCAAAGATTGAATTGGTATCTAACTCAATACCGGTAACTTTCTTGATATAGTCTGCTAATATTTCTTTACGTTCTTGTTTTACTTTTAAGAATTCTTTTTGAAGTCTCTTCTTCTTAACATGAGGCATTAAATTAAGTAGATGATCGGGTTGATAAACATAATCTTCCCCAATCGTTTTATCCAATAATTCACGTAATTGTGGATTGGAATAAACGAGCCATCTGCGGTGTGTAATACCATTTGTCTTATTGTTAAACTTAGTGCTAAAGATGCGATAGAAATCCTTCATAACATCATTAATCAAGATTTCAGTATGTAACTTCGCAACACCATTAACCGACATACTTGCGACAATCGCTAAGTTTGCCATATGAATTTGACCATCTTTAATAATCGAAACACGTTTTACGAGATCTTCTTCGTATGGGAATTGTGCTTTAACATTTTCCACAAAACGACGATTAATTTCTTCGATAATCATATAAACACGAGGTAATAAGAGTTGTACAAAATGAATTGGCCACTTTTCAAGCGCTTCAGCCATAACTGTATGATTGGTATATGCAACAGACTTCGTTACGATATTCCATGCATCATCCCAGGTATAACCATATTCATCCATGAGTAAACGCATAAGTTCAGGAATCGCAAGAACTGGATGCGTATCATTTAATTGGAATACAACTTTTTCATGTAAGTTATCTAAACTTGGATAAACTCTTAAGTGTGCTTTTAAATAGGAAATTAAACCAGCAGACACAAAGAAGTATTGTTGCTTAAGACGTAAGTAACGACCATGTTCTGTTGAATCATCTGGATAAACGTTTTGACAGATTTCACGAACTTCGGTGATGTATTGTCTAAAGTCTTTATTTGCAGGAAGGATATCACTCGCTTCTGCACTCCATAAACGAAGCGTATTCGTTGTATCGGTAGACTTACCCACAACAGGCATATCATAAGGAACCGCTAATACATGTTCACAATCCACTTGGTTGAACACAATGCGTCCATCTTCTGTCTTACCCATTTCAACACGACCCCAGAACTTAACGTCCACTGCGTGTTTTGGTTTGCGTACTTCCCATACATTTCCAAGTCTTAACCATTGATCCGGTACTTCAACTTGGTTACCATCCACAATCTTCTGTCTGAATAATCCATATTCATAACGAATACAGTTTCCATGACCTGGTAAAGATAACGATGCAAGTGAATCCAAGAAACAAGCCGCTAAACGACCTAAACCACCGTTCCCTAACCCAGCATCAGACTCTAAATCTTCTAATTCGTTAATATCAATATCAAGTTCTCTTAAGCCATCACGAACTACTTCATAGATACCTAAGTTCATTAGGTTGTTGGTCATTAAACGACCAATCAAGAATTCCATTGAAAAGTAAAACATTTGTTTCGCTTCAATTTGAGCAATGGTTTCCTTGTTTTGTTTCCAATGAATCGACGCATAGTCTCGGACCATTTCGCCTAAAACCATGTATCTTTCTGTTCTATGTGATTGTTCAACGGATCGACCATACGATTCCACAACACGTTGTGTAAAGTCGCGTTTGAATTCAAATTTATCTTTAAACATACTAGCCTCCTAAATAGACCCTAACATAATAGCACTAATGTTCTTTAGAGTCATTATTTTTTATACTCAAAATAAATCCCCGCAAATGGTGCAATTCGTACCAAAATACTTTGTTGGAAGCGATGTGACTCTACATTCTCCGATTGAATTGGAAAATAGTTACACATATTACATCCATCATAAATATCTTTTTCAGTATTTAAGAGTTCGGTATAAACCCCTTCATAAGGAACCCCAAAACGATAGGATTCATACGAAACAGGCGTCATATTAAAGATACATACAACAACAGATTGAGGATCTTCACGATAGAAAGAGTAAATTGATTGAGCTGTATTATCCGCATCAATCCATTTGAAGCCATTATGTTTAAAATCATTAAAGCTTAATGCATTGTGATACTTATAGATATGCGATAAATCACGCATATATCGATTAAATG
>CAYWGS010000021.1:0-19369 GCA_964457525.1 uncultured Erysipelotrichaceae bacterium
TTTGATTTATTAGATATCTTACTCAGTCAAATTAGTGTCGAAGAATATATAAAATTCTATGAAGCTAATACCACTAATATAAATGCTCGTAAATAAGGAGGATGAGATGGAAACACTCAATTGTATACAAGCTAGAAGAAGTATTCGTCGATTTACCGATGAAACAATCTCAGAAGAAACGATTAATCAAATACTACGCGCTGGGTTTGCGGCTCCTTCAGCGCATAATCTTCATCCCATTGAATTTATTGTTATACATGAAAAAGATAATCTAATTCAAGCCGCATCTAAACTAACCTATGGTCGTTCACTTAATGAAGCACAATATGCTATCTGTGTTGTTGGAGATACACTCAAACAAGATAATTGGGAGTTTCTCAACCACGATGCGGCTGCCGCTACAGAAAATATGGCTTTAGCGATAACAGATCTAGGTTTAGGATCTGTTTGGATTGGATGCACACCAAGTTATGAAAATAGCCATGAACTTCATCAAGTCTTAAATCTACCAGAACACATTAAATGCCTAAGTATTCTTGCGATTGGACATCCTGCAGTAATAAAAGAACCGAGTAATCGATTTGAACATTTAAAAATACATAAGGAGAAATGGTAAAAATGGAGATGAAAGATGTTGTTAAGAATATTGATTTAAGTCAGATTAAACGAGCATTATGTGTTCAACCTCATCCCGATGATAATGAAATTGGTATGGGAGGAACCATCAAATACCTAAGTGACTTAGGTGTAGAGATTAGCTATTGTACTGTTAGTAAAGGTAAGGGTGGAAGTAATCAATTAAGTTCAAAGGAACTTGTCGAAATACGTCAAAAAGAGTTAAGAGATGCGGGTGAGAGTTTAGGCGCAAAACACTTCTACCAACTTGAATTGGATGATGCACATTATCCTGATGAAAAAGAACTTACCAGTTTAATCGTAGATATTATTCGTGATTGTAAACCAGATGTTGTATTTACAGTCGATCCATACTTACTCTATGAAGCACATCCAACGCATCGTAAAACAGGAATGGCTGTACTTGAAGCTTGCTTATTCTCTTCGATGAAACACTTCCCAAAACCGGATGCAGAGATATTACCCAATACGCATCAAGTCAAAGGGGTTGGTTTCTATGCAAGTGCACATCCAAATACCTATGTGGATATTACTGATACCTATCAATCCAAAATTCAAGCGATCCTAAAACACAAAACCCAATTTGATGAACAAAGTGGGCAGATGATACAAATGTATTGTGATATGCAATCCCGTAATTATGGTAAAACAAATGGAACTGAACGTGCAGAAGCGTTTAAACTATTACCGATGATTATGACCCACATGATGGTTGAAAGTGAAACGTATTAATCGATTATATTTTGTATAAAATGTTTAATGGATGCTTTGTATGCATCAGGATTAACTGCATACCCTAATGCATGTTTCGCATTCTCAACACTTAGAAATTCATGATAAACAGGATAAATTTGATTTAATGTTTCTGCCATCGAATAAGGCACAAAACGATCAAGAGTACCGTGTATGATAAGACAAGGAATTGTTAACTTGTCTTTTTCTTTTGTTATCTGTGTCTTGTCTAACGGAATTTTCACAATAAACCGCATATATAAGTCCACAAAGTAAATGAATGGGAAAGCAGGAAGATGATAGATTTGCTTCATTTGACGAATAAAAATAGGTTTTAAGTCAATAAAAGCAGAATCCACAATAATACCTTTTACGCTTGAGTCAAAACCATCTAAAGCCGTATAGAGTAAAGTACTCGCACCCATTGAAACACCATGTAATATAAATTGAGTTTCTTTACCAAAATAATTCTTAAGTTCATTTATCCATAAAGGTATATCCTTACGATCATGATAACCAAACCCTATTGTATTTCCCTCACTTAAGCCATGTGATCGAGCGTCAATTAAACAGATATGCGCTTTATAGTCATCATAATAATGACGAGCAAAGATACTCATACTTTTTCGATCTGCAGAATACCCATGACACAGAATAATGCATCGATTCGTTGGATGTGTGTTTTTAATAAAACTTGCATGGAGTTCTAACCCATCGATTGATTGTATGATATGTTCAGATGTATTAACTGTTTTTAACCAATCCTGTTCTTGATAAAATACACGATAATTCGTACCTTGCATATCCTTAGAACGCATGATTTGTTTCTTTGTGGAACGGTTAAAAACATTCGAAATAATAACGATGAGATACGCTATGATTGCAATAAGAGCAATTAGTAATAATTGTGGCATTTGTTTACTCCTATAACTATTATACTATTTTGTGGAAAAATCATGCGATGTTCAATGATATAATTATGTCATGGTAAAAAAAAGAAGACGTAAATTGAAAATTAAAAACATCATTTTGATGTTTGTTTTTTTGAGTAGTATTGTATTTGGAGCATTCTGTTTAAAAGCGTATTTGAATCCATATAAAGAAGAGAATTTTATTGAAATGGGATATCAAACCGATGAGATTGAATTTATCTTAAGTTTAAGCAATGAAGAAAAAGATATCATACTTAGTAAAACTAAAATTGAAAATATCATCAAACATTATACAATCGAAAACTATACAGAATTAACGAATATAGGATATTCAGATTCAGAGATTTCTCAAATTTTAGAGAAAGATACAACCATTCAAGAATATCTCTTAACGCATGATTATATGGGAGATCTATTAAATTGGTTAAAGATTGAAAACTTCATCTTTAAGAATATTGATCGATACCAAGCGTATCAATCAAAGTATCCGAATGTCTCATTTGAAGGTGTATTGGAACGGGTTAATACAAATCGAGATGTTGCTTATTACACAATTATTCAAGAAGCGAATACAAGTTTAGATCATTTAATCCT
This sequence comes from uncultured Erysipelotrichaceae bacterium, assembly GCA_964457525.1. Classification (GTDB taxonomy): domain Bacteria; phylum Bacillota_I; class Bacilli_A; order Erysipelotrichales; family Erysipelotrichaceae; genus UBA2212. The sequence goes on from CAYWGS010000021.1 coordinate 2,895, forward strand.
CGTTAATAAATATTATGCATTAGATGAAGATTATGTACCTTCGGATATGATAACTGTTTCTCCATATGGAAGTGTTAAACTTATACGAGACGCTGCAGAAGCGTTTATTGAACTGTGTGATCATGCTCATGAAGAGGGTTATACCATTAAGGGAATCTCAGCGTATCGTTCCTATAAAACTCAAGAGAATCTATACAATCGATACTTACAAAAAGATCCACAAAAAGTTGTGGATACCTATTCTGCTCGAGCAGGTCATAGTGAACATCAAACTGGATTAGCGATAGATGTATCGAGCAATAATCCAGATATACTTACATTTGAAATGAGTACTTCATTTAAATGGATGAAAGAACATGCTCATGAGTATGGATTCATACTACGCTATCCAAAGGGTAAAGAAGATATCACTGGATACATGTATGAACCATGGCATTATCGCTATGTAGGCAAAGAAATAGCGACTCTACTCTATCAAACAGGAATGACCTATGATGAGTATGTCGCTATCAATCTTATGAATTAAGCCCAGATAAACCAAATTAAGATATAAGAACTAATTACAGCCGCAAGTGTGAATGGTATACCAATCTTCATGAAATCGCCTGTACTTGGATTGTATCCAGCTTTACGCAAGATACCAATACCAGTAATATTCGCGGAAGCACCAATTGGAGATAAGTTACCCCCTAATGTAGCACCACTTAATAATCCAAAATACAATAGAATTGGATCAAAACCAAGTGTAGCGGAGATAGAAGATACAACCGGTAACATCGTCGCAACATATGGAATGTTATCGATGAATGCGGATAAGAATACACTCGCCCAAACAATTAAGGTATAAATAACAAACTTATTATCTCCTGCAAATTGAATGAATAGTTTACTAATATCCGAAACAATTCCAACATAGTTAATACCAGCAATAATGACAAATAAACTTGCAAGTAAGATCAGTGTTTGATAATCAATTTCAAGAATTGTCTTACGAACGAAAGAAACATCTTTACGAACAATCGAATCACGAACAAGTCCTACAAATAATAAGAACATACAGATTGAACCATTAATTAAAGCAAAATCAATTTGGATGAATGACGCAAGAATAAGCAATGCAATCATACCTAAGAGCAAGAAAGTAGGGAAGAAATCTTCTACTTTTTGCATTTCCTCTAAATGAACTTCTGTTTTCTCTTTTCTAAAGATATAGAGAAGTATAAGTGTACTAATTAAAGCCCCTACTTCAACAGCCCAGAAAATACTTGGCTTACCATTCAAGAAGAAGAACTCCATAAAATTCATGTTGGCATAACCACCGAGTAAAATCGATGTTGTATCACCAACTAAAGTCGCAGCCCCTTGTAGGTTACTTGAAACCGCAATCGCAATAATACTTGGAATTGGATTAATCTTAAGTTTAAGCGCAATGTTTAGTGCAACTGGCGCAACCATAAGAACTGTTGCGACATTATCGACAAATGCAGAAATAACACCAGCAAATAATGCCAGCATAACAATAGCCCATTTTACATTCGGTGTTTTATCCAAGATATAATCAGCCATTAACACAGGCATCTTAGATTCAATAAACAATGCGACAATACCCATTGTTCCACCAATCATCATTAATACATTAAAATCAATCGCATTGGGTAGTTCGTTAAATGGTAAAATACCGGTTACAACGAATACAGTTGCGGAAGCTAACGCGATTAGCCATCGTTTAGCAGGGAAGGATAATAGTAATACATAAGTTAATATAAATAAACCTAACGCAATTTCTTTCATAGTCACCTCTAACAAATCATAATTTTATCATCAAACCAAAAGTATGACAATTAACAATCCTCTAATCCGATTCAAATATGATAAAATCATTACGAAAGAGTGAAATCCATATGAAAAAATATACATTAATAACCGGCGCATCCAGTGGTTTAGGAATTGATTTTGCGAATGAATATGCAAAACAAAATGAGAATCTTATACTCGTTGCTAGAAGAGTTGATCGTCTCAATCAAATTAAAAATGAGATCGAATCAAAATATGCAGTAGATGTCATTGTGTATCCTTTAGATTTAAATCATAATTCAGAAATAAACCAATTCTTTGAACAACTTGATTCAGATATTTTTATTCATCGACTCATTAATAATGCAGGTTTTGGTTATTCGGGTTCTTTTGTAAACATGCAAGAAAGCCAAATACGATCCATGATTTCAGTGAACATTGAGGCATTAACCATTCTTGCCCATAAAGTCATACCCAATATGATAGAACATAAGCAAGGAGAAATCCTGAATGTAGGATCGATTGCGGCGTTTGTTCCTGGTCCTTATATGGCAGAATACTATGCATCTAAAGCATATGTACTAAGTTATAGTATTGCACTTCATGAAGAACTCAAAGAATACAATATAAAAGTATCTGTACTTTGCCCAGGTCCAACTAAAACAGAATTCTTTGATGTCGCAAATTCACATAAAGAAAATAAAACGCTTGATAATTTTATGATGGATTCATATCCAGTTGTAAGAAAAGGTGTTTCTGACCTAAAACAAAACAAACCCATTTCAATCGTGGGTTTGAGTAATCATAGTTTACGTGCTGTGCTTAAACTTGTGCCAAGAACATTTGCTTCGAAGATTGTAGGGAAGATACAGAAGAAGAGTCGTTAGTCTAGACTTATGTTACGCTTCTTTAATGCATTTAGAATTGGTAAACCAACGAAGTAAACAGAAATTAATTGACCAAAACCTACTTCTAACGCAAAAATGATAAAATAAGTCAGTGACACTTCTGGAGCGAATACAAACGTTAATTCGGCCCCAATAATGATTGCATTTACCACAACAGGCATGAGTGTTGATAAGAGTGGAAATCCTTTAATTTGGATATGTCTGAGTTTATAGGTTAGTATAGCAGCCATGAAAGTTGCGAAGGTACCAATAAAAACATCCATCATACCAATGACATTTACACCCATGATAACACCAATAAAGTTTGTGATAAAACATCCTAAGCTTAAGCCTAAAATAGGAAGTGGTGATAAGAGTGGAAGTAAGGTTAATCCCTCCGCAACTCTGACTTGAATGTTACCAAAACTAAAAGGAGCTAATGCTAAGCTAACCGTACTATATAACGCCGCGATCAAGGCGATTTTAACAAAAGAAGTCAGTGATAATTTCATGAATGGATTCCTTTAACGAGCCTATTTTATAGAAAGAAGGTTAAAAATGCAAGATAATCCCTTAATTCGTATCCAATACCTGATTGGAGAAGAGAAAGTAAATAAGATTAAGTCATCACATATCTGTGTATTTGGATGTGGTGGAGTAGGATCTTTTGTTGTGGAAGGATTAATCCGGTCGGGTGTAAAAGAAATAAGTTTAGTTGATTTTGATCGAATTGACATCAGTAATCTCAATCGACAACTTATGACAACAGCTAATAATATCGGTTTATTAAAAGTAGATGAACTTAAGAAAAGGATATTGAGTATCCATTCAGATGTCATCGTACATACGTATCCAATCTTCTTTGATCCATCGAGTCAACTTGACTTTAGCTCATTTGACTATGTTGTGGATGCGATTGATTCAGTCCAATCTAAAATTGAAATCATGCGACAATGTGAGAAGTATGAAGTTCCATTAATTATGGCGCTTGGAACGGGTAGAAAGTTTGATCCTACTCAATTATGTGTCTCTGATTTATATCATACATCGATTTGTCCTTTAGCGAAAAAAATCCGAATTCTTGCAAAAAAAGAAGGATTAAGGAATATAAAAGTTGTTTATTCCAAAGAAGAAGCACAAGCAGGTTACTTTGATGAAGAATTAAATAAAGTCATTATAGGCAGTATGATATTTGTTCCTGCAAGCGCTGGATTACTCCTAGCATCAACCGTCATACAAGACATCTGTAAAGATAGTGTTATAATAAAGAAAATGTTAAAAGGATAAACTATGGAAAAAGAATTAAAGATTGCGGTATTAATCGATGCGGACAATGTATCCGATAAATACGTTAAAGTCATATTTGATGAAGTCAACAATCACGGTACAGCGACTTATAAACGAATATATGGCGACTGGACGAAGCCTCAACTGGCTCAATGGAAAAATGTATTACTTAATTATTCCATTTCACCCATCCAACAATACTCTTATACCATCGGTAAGAACGCAACCGATGCGGCACTGATTATCGATGCGATGGATATTCTATATTCGGGTCAAGTCGATGGATTCTGTATCGTTTCATCGGACAGTGACTTTACTCGACTTGCTTCACGCTTAAGAGAAGCAGGAAAATATGTCTTAGGTATGGGTGAAAAGAAAACACCAGTTCCATTTATCTCCGCATGTGAAAAGTTTAAATATCTCGAAGTCTTATTACAAGCCGTAGAACCTACCCCTGTTAAGAATGGTCAAACAGGCAAACTCAATACACAATCTTTAATTGATACCTTAAAAATTATTATTAATGAGAATTCAGATGATGATGGATGGGCATTTTTAGGTGAAGTAGGAAGTATCCTAAGTAAACGAAATCCAGACTTTGATACACGTAACTATGGTTTCCAAAAATTAACACCACTTGTATCATCCCTAAAGCAGTTTGAAATCCAATCCCGCAAAACATCCAACCCAAACATTACACATAAATACATTAGAATTAAATAACTATGCAAAACTCTATTAAATTAACAAACGTACCTTTAAAAAAATATAACACCTTACAACTCGAATCCACTGCGGAAGTCGTGTATTTTCCTTTAAACAAAGAAGGCTTGATTGAAATCTTGAATGAAACCAAAGATTTAAGACGAATCATACTTGGTAAAGGAAGTAATATCTTACTAAAAAGAGAACATTATCCTGCAGATACTATTTTCATCATTACCCAACTAATGGACAATATTCAAATTGAAAATGATGAAATTGTCTGTGAAGCAGGGGTAAGCCTATCCAATTTAGCTTGGTTTGCGATTGAGCATTCCATTGAAGGTTATGCTTTTGCGGAAGATATTCCTGGCACAGTAGGTGGAGCGTTGATCATGAATGCGGGTCAATATGAATTCACCATTGGGCAATATGTCAATTGGGTAGATGTATACAATACTGAAACCAACCAAGTTAAACGAATCATTCCAGAAGAAGGATTCTTTACCTATCGTCATGCGAAATTCTTGGAAACAGAAATTGTATTATCCTGTGGATTAAAGAATCAGGGTGGTGATGATTTAGAAAATTTAGAAAAAGTATTGAACTATAAACGTGAGCGCTATCGCAAACAACCGCGAAACTATCCGAATGCAGGATCTGTATTTAAGCGTCCTAAGAAAGATGGTGAATGGTTATTTGTTTGGAAGTTATTTGAAGCCTGTGAATTACGTGGCAAACGTGTTGGTGGAGCTGAACTATCATTCAAACACCCAGGTTTTATCGTAAATGTCGATCATGCGACAACAAAAGATGTTTTCGATTTGATTGAACTTTGTAAAACAAGTGTTAAAAACATGTTTGATGTGGATTTAGAACTGGAGTGGAAAGTCATTGAATAAATATATATTAATTGGGGTCAGAGAAAAACTAAACTTGGACTTTGATAGTTCAATGTTAGAAACAGAGCGATTAATGGAAGCTTCTGATTTAGAAGTTGTATTTAGGATGGAACAAACTTCCCTTAACAACAATCCTTTCTATTTTAAGAAAGGTAAATTAGATGAACTAAAATCCGCAATCCTTCAATTAGAGGCAGATGGGATTGTATGCAATGATGCACTTAGTCCATCGCAATATCGTAATCTATCTGAATACTTAGAGACGAATGTAATTGATCGAACCCAATTAATATTAGAAATATTTGAAAAACGAGCAAAACAAAAAGAATCAAAACTACAAGTAGAAGTTGCTCGATTAAACTACATGTTACCGCGTGTTAAACTCAACCATCACTCATCTGGTCGTGAACAAGGCGGTGGTGTACGAAATCGTGGTAGTGGTGAACAAGCGCTAGCACTTCGTCAGAGAACGATGATAAGGGCACTTCAAAAAGCCGAACTGGAACTCAGTTTAATTGAAAAACAGCGTCAGATTCAACGAAATAAGCGAAATAAGAACGATACTTTTACCATCGCACTCGTAGGCTATACCAATGCAGGCAAAAGTTCCTTATTAAACTGGTTTATGGACCATTATTCAAGTCCATATAAGAAAGTCAGTGCCCATGATCGATTGTTTGAAAGTTTAGAACCCTCATCACGATTAATTGAATTGGATGGATATCCAATCATCCTCATCGATACCGTTGGATTTGTCAGTCGATTACCCCATCATTTAGTTAAAGCATTTCGTTCAACACTAGAAATCGTACAAGAAGCAGACCTCATCTTACATGTCTTAGATGGTTCAAGTGAGAATATGGAAGGTGAGCGAGACGTTACCTTACAAACATTAAGGGATTTAAATTGTGAGTCAATTCCACGGCTTGAGATTATGAATAAAAAAGATCTTAAAGAAAGAGAAGGTCTTAACATCAGTATTACTCAAGAATTGAACATGGATATCTTACTTAATGAAATCATCAAACAGATTCGAACGAATCGACCAATCACTGAATTACTAATTCCGTACGATGAAGTTCAAGTTCTTGAACACATCAAGAAAATGTATACAATCCAATCCATCTTTGAAGATGAAGAAGGCTATCGAATTCAATTAACCTATGTAAAACAGCTCAATAAACAACTTAAGAGCTATGAAAGGAAAGCGTATGATCATCAGCACAACACCAAGCATTGAAGGAAAAAGAATCATTGAATATAAAGGAATCGTAGTTGGAGAAGTTATCTCTGGTGTAGACTTTGTAAAAGACTTTGCGGCAGGATTAACCAATTTCTTTGGTGGTCGTTCTGGTTCATATGAAAGTGAACTCATTGAAGCCCGTGAAACTGCAATAAAAGAAATGCAATCGAGAGCACTTGCGCTAGGGGCAAATGCAGTTGTAGGTGTTGATATTGATTATGAAGTATTAGGGCAAGCGAATAATATGTTAATGGTTACTGTAAGTGGTACAGCTGTCGTCATCGAAAGATAATATGATTTACTTTGATTATAGTGCTACGACACCCATCCATCCTGAAGTTCTTGAAACTTATGCTTACTATGAGCGTGAGTTTTTTGCCAATGCGAACTCAAGTCATGCATTAGGCATTAAAGCACAGGCAGTTATTGATGAACAGATACAAAAGATTGCGAAAATCCTTCATGTTAAGCCACAAGAAGTGATTATCACTTCATCCGCAGTCGAATCAAACAATACCGTATTAAAAGGTGTCGCATTAAAGTATCCCAATAAAAAACATATCATTACCTCTTCCATAGAACATGCGTCAGTCATAGGAGCACTCTCATTCTTGGAATCTCTGGGATATGAACTAGATTTTGTGGATCTCGATGAAAATGGACGATTCGATTTAAATCATCTTGAACATTTACTTAGAGAAGATACACTGATTGTCTCTTTGATTGCGGTTGATAGTGAAACAGGCATACGTCAACCCATTGAAGAAGTTGGTAAACTCTGTCATAAACATCATGTTCTATTTCATAGTGATATTACTCAAGCTGTGGGTAAATCAAACTTTGATTTAAGTGATGTGGATTACGCTTCTTTCTCAGGACATAAGATTTATGGCCCTAAAGGAATTGGTGGACTCATAAAAAAAGAGAATGCTGGACTTATTCCACTCTTACATGGAGGTCATAGTATTACCGCCTATCGTGCAAGTACACCACAAACTGCTTTAGTCTGTGCTTTAGCGAAAGCAATAGAAATATCATCAAACACCTATCAAGAACGATTTGAATATGTCTCTAAACTAAAAGAGTATTTGATTGAAAAGGTTGAAAAGATGAATCGTATTGTGATTAATTCAAATCATTATTCTATCCCTTTTATCGTGAATATGAGTATACTTGATACAAGACCTGAAGAAATACTTGAAGTATTCTCTCAAAATGATATTTATCTCAGTTCGAAAAGTGCGTGTAGTGGTCAAGAAGAATTCTCAAACTCTGTCTATGCCATCACTAAAGATGAACAAAGAGCGAAGAGTTCTTATCGAATCAGTTTATCCCATTTAAGCACGTATGAAGAAATTGATGCGCTTGTGCGTGTGATTGAAAGGATTGTATATGAAAGTTAAAGTATTAACCGCCGCTTGGTGTCATGCTTGTTTATTGATGAAGAAGCGGATTAAAGAATTCCAGAAAACACATGATATTGCGTTTGAATTCATTGATATCGATTTTGATGAAGAAAAGTGCAAAGGTCTTGAAATAGGTAAAGTATTACCCGTATATTTCGTATATGAGAATGACCAACTAATCAAACGATTTGTAGGGGAAAAGTCTCTGGATGAATTAGAAAAGGAAATCACGCATGCGATTTAAGATAACCCTATTATTAAGTATTCTATTCGTCTTACTTGGCGTTACAAATGTATCTGCTGAAAACCGAGAAGTTAATCTCTATTACTTTCATGCGGAAGGGTGTTCAACTTGTGCACTTGAAACGAAGTATCTCGAAGAGTTAATTCAAAAAGATACGAGTCTTGTTTTACATAAGTATGAGATTGCTTTTGATCAAGAAAATCAAAAGTTATCAAAAGATATTGGAGAACTACTCAATCAACCGATTAATAGTACACCAACTCTCATTATTGGTCGTGAAGTCATCGTTGGATTTAAAGAAGGATCTACAGAAAAAACAATTGAAGAAGCCATTGACTTTGTTCGTACAAGTAACGTACGCGATGTCGTTGGTGAAATGTTAGGTATTGTAGAACCAGGTCAAGGTGTCGATATTATTAATGAGAATTCTACGGTCAATCTTCCATTCTTTGGAGAGGTCGATGCGAAGAGTATCTCACTTCCATTATTGGCGATTGTTTTAGGTGGTATCGATGGATTTAATCCATGTGCGATGTGGGTATTATTACTGTTAATCAGTATGTTATTCCATCTAGAGGAACAGTGGAAGAAATGGTTCTTAGGTGGATTGTTCCTACTGACCAGTGCTGTTATGTATTTCTTCTTCATGTTAAGTTGGTTAAATATTACGATTCTATTTGGAACACTTATATACATTCGATGGTTAATCGGTGGAATTAGTATTGGTGGTGGTGTGTTTAACATTCGTCGCTATACACAGATGGAACCTGGATGCGAAGTCGTCGATGAATCCAAACGTTTAAAGATTCGTGATCGATTAAAAGCCATCTACTCACAACCCGTATTTGCACTAGCAGCTGTTGGGATTGTCGTATTGGCGGTATCTGTTAACTTAGTCGAACTTATTTGTTCTGCTGGATTACCAGTATTGTTTACTCAAATCCTAACATTGAACGATTTAAGTAATACGCAATACATTCTTTATTTACTCCTATACCTAACCATGTTTATGATTGATGATATCATCGTGTTTGTAATTGCGATGAAGACTGCAGAAATCACTGGTATATCTACTAAGTATGCACGTAATGCACATCTTATTGGTGGAATCCTCATGATTCTCTTAGGCTTACTCATGATCTTCAAACCTGCATGGTTGATGTTAAACTTTGGATAAAAAATAGACTCTTAGAAATTTCTAAGAGTCTTTTATTTATACTTCTAAATCATGTAACTTCTTAATACTTAACTTATGGGTATATTGTACAATCCAAACATCGAGTACAACTAATAGAGCTAAGAATACGATAACTGTACCAACAGTGTTAGGAATATAAGGGATAAGGAAGAAGATACCAAACGATACTGCGAAACTTGGTAACATCGTGAATACAGAGTTAATATTGTTTTTAACTGCCGCAGTTTCTTGTTCCCACACAAGTTTAGGATGAATTAAATCCACAACCATACCTAAGTAGTTCATAAAGATCATTCCAAGTAATGAGGCGATAAACGCAAAGAATACTAAATGAAATTGAATCTTTAAGTAGAGCCAAGCAGGAATTAACATAAACAAGATACCAAGGAAACTAATTACAACACCACTTAATATTTTAGCTTGTATTTGCTTAACATAAGACATTGGAATAAGCTTCATAAAGTAAATATTTGTACCTTCACGCGATAAGGCAGTCGTTGTAATGAGGTTCATCGTACTCATCATAATCCCTATAACAAACCCAGCAAACGTCACAATTAATAAGATACTACCACTCGACCAATCAATACTTTGTACTAATACGATTAACTCATCATCTGCACCGGCACCACTCATCATCGTTACAATTAAGATAATTGGAATAAGGAAGACTGTTGATATGTTATTTAACAAATAAATAGGTGTACGAATCATCAACTTCATTTCTTTGATGAAATAACTAAAGATACTTCCCTTAGAACTGGTAATTTTATTGTAAGCCTTTAGATTTAAGTTCTTACGAGATGCGGAAGTTTCATTTACTCCAATAACACCTCTGAAATAGATAAACTTACTTACAAGTACAAATAGGAATAAGATAATTGCAGTAATCACAAGATAAATCACAAAGTCAATCATATTCAAATTAACTAAAGCATTAATCGCGAATGGAACATTAGGGAAGGCAACTCGCATAATGCCTAACAAAGAGTTATTTCCATTGTTCAACATTTGAATCAAAGTATTCTGATCTAAGGTAGCAGTACCACCCATGACATAATTTAATCCAATCGCAAAGATTAAGGCTAAGAAACCACTGGCATAATTGAAGAAATCACGATTCTTGAAGAATGGAACAAACGCCATAATAACCATGATAATTAATCCAGCAAACGCAAGTGGCACAATCGATATCGTTAATAAGACAATCACGAACATGACATAGAATAGGATACTTGGCTGCATGATACTGACATAACCAACGATAATCGGTGTTGAAATAACAAATATCGTTAGGAATTCATAAACCATTGAGATTGAGAACTTACTTAATACAATCGTATCAGGACTTAGTGGAAGCGCTAATAAGGTTTCACTGTCCTTACTGAAGTAGTAAACCGCAGGAACCAAGAAGATTGCCATAAAGAAAATCAATGATGATAAAGCAAGTAGGAGTAGACTTATGATCAATCCTTCTTGTTGGATCGGTAATAATAGGAAGACTGCTTCACGAGCTAAGAATCCTAATGAAGCGATACTTGGAAGCGTTGCGATTCCAATAAACAATACAAACAGAATACGCTTTAAATTCTTTTTATCCTTTGTATCGACTACATTAAAGGTATTTTTTAGCATCGTTTTAAATAAAACGAAGAACTTACTCATGATGGGTTACCTTTAAGAAGATATCTTCAAGAGATAAACCAGGATATTGTGCTTTAAGAGCATCTAATGTTCCAAAATAGAAAAGTTCACCCTTGTTTATAATCGCAACCTTACTGCACAATTTTTCCGCAACTTCTAAAACATGCGTTGAGAAGAATACTGTTTTATTTGAACCAACATGTTCACGCATCATCTCTTTAAGTGCATAAGCAGATTGAGGATCTAAACCAGTTAAAGGTTCATCAAGAATCCAAATATTCGGTGAATGAACCAAGACACCCATCATCACAATCTTTTGTCGCATACCATGTGAGTAGGATAGGATGGTATCATTTAAAGCACTTGTCATTTGGAAGACATCCGCATAATGTGCGATACGTTCACGTCTTAAGTCATCACTTACATCATAAATATCTGCCATGAAGTTTAAATATTCAATTCCTTTTAATCGTAAGAAGATATCAGGATTATCTGGCACAAAACCAAATTGTCGTTTCGCTTCAATTGGATCGTGTTGGATATTAATACCATTTAGAAGAATTTCACCTTCATCTGGATTTAAGATCCCAGTCATCATTTTTAATGTCGTTGTTTTACCCGCTCCATTGGGACCAATGAATCCAATGATTTCACCATCTTCAACAGTCATGTTTAGGTGATTAACAGCTTTTACTTTTCCATTATAGGTCTTACTAATATTCTTAATTTCAATCATATGTTTCTCCTATTGAATGAACAATGCTGCACCAATCGCAATCATCGTTACTACGGGTAATACAGCACTCACAATAAAATTCTTAGCTGGAATAACATCTTCCGATGTGAATATGTTGTAGAGAGATAAAGCTCCATTAATACCAATTGCACCAAGTACCGCAACCCATTTATCAGCATAACGATTTACACTTCCTGTCAAAGAGTATTGCATCGGTACTTTGTCGGGTAAAAATGGAAATAAAATTGCTAGTCCAATCACAAGCATAATAAAAATAATCGATAAGATTCTGATCTGTGTTTTTCGATCTAATTTTTCCATAAATTTAGTTTAGCACTATTATCTATGTGATTAAATACTCAAGTAAACAAGTTTTACGTGGAATATCCTCGTTTACACTAATTCCTTGTGAAAATAATTGTTTTGATCCAATTAAAATCAGTGATTTACTTGCACGTGTAACCGCAGTATATAAAAGTCGCTTCTGTAACATAAAACGATGTTCAGGTACTACTGGTAATATTACGATAGGATATTCACTTCCTTGAGCCTTATGTACAGAGACACAATAAGCAAGTGTAATATGAATGAATGTTTCTGACGTATATTCCACAATTCGACCATCAAAGTCTACAATGATTCGATTCTGTTTTAATTCATCTTCTTTTGCATAGATAATCTCAATACAAACTCCAATATCTCCATTGTAAACATCATCATTGGGTTGATTCTTGAGTTGAAGTATCTTATCTTGCTCTCTAAAAATCTGCGTTCCAACTTTCAATTCACGCTTCATCTCGTCTGGTGGATTCACAAATTTCTGTATTGTGTGATTGAGCGCATCAATTCCAGCTAGACCTGAATACATTGGGGCTAAGACTTGAATTTGTTGAAGAGGATATCCTTTTAACTGTGCTTGAGCCACAACCTCAAGTACGATTTGTTTGACATCTACCGCTCGACATTCAAACCATTTAATATCATTCTTAAGTACATCAAAATCAAGTTCTTTCTCACGTATTTGATGCGCTAAGCTAATCACATCAGAACCTTCTTTTTGACGATAGATATGGGTTAGAGAGATAACAGGGAAGACCTGACAATCAATTAAATCCTTTAAGACTTGTCCAGGCGCAACGCTTGGTAATTGATCTTTATCACCAACGATTAGAATCTTTTTAACTTGTTGGGACGCTTTTAATAAATGACTCATTAACCATGTATCAACCATTGAAAACTCATCCACAATGAGACAATCAATGGATAAAGGATTTGTTTCATCCATCCCAAACGTATTAGACTCAAGATCCCATTTCAATAAAGAGTGTATCGTAAAAGACTCCACCCCATTTAATTCAAACAAACGCTTGCTGGCACGACCTGTTGGGGCTGCACAAGCCAATGAATAACTTGGGTATAAGCGTTTCCATAAATGAATCATCGCCCCAATAACAGTGGATTTACCCGTACCAGGTCCCCCAGTCATAATGGTAAAAGGGGAATGGAAGAAGGTTAAAATAGCTTCCTTTTGACTTTCATCGTAGGTAATATTCAATTCTTTCTCTAAAAGTTCAAGATGAACCATAACCTCTTCATCAGAAATGGGTTGTAAGTCTAAATAAGGATATTCTTTTAAGGTATGTGCGATATATTGTTCACTCTTATATTGTGAAGGATGAAATATCTTCTCGTTTACTTGAAAAAGTTTTTGTGATTGTACCGCATCTTTAAGTAATTGATCAAAGTCTAAACTATTATCATTAAATTGATTGGCAAATACTTGTGCTAAACGTTCATATTCAACGTAGCTATCCCCTGTACGCATGCATTCTTCCATGGTCATGGCACATAACCCAGCCATTAATCGTCTTGGGTCATCCCAATCAAAACCCATATTCAAAGCTAATTTATCCGCTATTTTAAATCCAATTCCATCGACTTCTTCAATCAATCGATACGGATTTTCTTTAACCAATCGATAAGCATCTTTACCATATGCCCGTTCTAAACGTAAGATATTACGAATTCCTAATCCATGTGTTGTAAAGAAACGAATCGCTTCTTCATCTTCTCCATAGTTAACTAAACCATTGACAAGTGCTTCTTCTTTCTTTGGAGTATATCCTTTAATTTCTTTCAATAAACTTGGATTCTCCTTTAAAATAACCAAAGAATCTTCACCCCATCGATCTACAATCGATTCCGCGAACTTCTTACCGATCCCAGGAAATAAAGGGGAGGATAAGAAGGTAATAATGGATTCAGGCTCTGTCGGTAAAACACGATGATAATGTTGAACCTGAAACTGCATGCCAAAGCGTGGATGATCTAAATACGTTCCTGTTAAGTTGAGTAAACAATCATCTTGAAACTGTGGGAGGTATCCAGTAATGGTAATCATTTTCTCATTAAGTTCATACAAACGAAAACGCGCCACAGTGTAGCGAGTTTTTTCATCTTTGTATATAATATGACCTATTTTACCAACGATACTCGTAGTTTCCATTAAAACATTCCTATTGCACTAATTGCTAATAATCCAATCGCATTATTAATGAAGTGTAATGCCATTGAACTAACAATTGAACCACTCTTAATATAAGCTCGATTAAGGAAATAACCTAATAACGCATAGGTGAAGAAGAACCATAAGTCTCCTAAATTACCACTTAACACAGAGTTATAGACATGTGCTAAACCGAATAAACTACTACTGATTAGGGTCGCAAGAAACATTGATTTCTTTGATAATGCACCAAAGATTAACCCTCTAAACATAATTTCTTCCACAATCGGTGCATAGAGTAATGCTTGTATCACAATTAAGTAAGGGGCTTGAGCATACAAATCAATAATCATCGATTGATTCTCAGCTTCAACTTGACCGGTAAATTGTGTAATTAATAAGTTTGTTACAATTGATCCCAACAACATTAAAGGCAAGGTTGTAATAATTGTTTTAAATACTTTTCCCGGATTGTCCGCTAATTCATTGATTGAACGAGTAAGTAAATCCTTTGTTAGAAAGATACTTGTTACTAACATGACAATACTATAGAGAGTATCTGCTTTACCATCAAACAACCAAGACTCAATTCCAAATGCCGCAATGATTGCGAATAAAATTAAGGGATAGATTAAGAAATAACCTAAGGTAAAATGAAAGAGTAAAAAGAATGATTTTTTCTTTGAATAATTTAAACTATAAGGATGCATTTTTTACCTCCGCAAGAATCGATGATAAAGACTTATTATCACGATAAATCTCATCAATCACACCACCACCTAAACACACATCATTGAGATAGAAGACAGCTTCTTGTCCAGGTGTTACAGCAGGAATCCCTTGTGGATACGAAACCCATAATTCTTGATCATTGATCATTTGAATCACAACATCTTGATCTTTTTGGCGATATCTAAACTTGGCATGACAAACAAGTGGTTTACTTAAATCAATTGGATTAAACCAGTTTAATTGATTGACTCGACATGCGTCAGATTTTAACCATGGATGATCTTCGCCTCTAGCCACAAATAATTCATTGGTATAAACATCTTTACCAACCACAAACCATGGACCTTCATGAGCTGAAATATCCAAGCCCTTTCTTTGACCTAAGGTATAATAAAGAACCCCAATATGATCTCCTAAAACTTGTTTGGTATCAATATCAACAATCTTTCCACTTTTAGCAGGAAGATAGTTTCTTAAGAATTGTCTAAAATTACGTTCACCGATAAAACAGATTCCAGTTGAATCTTTCTTCTTCGCAACATTTAAATCAAGTTTCAATGCGATCTCACGAACTTCTTTCTTTTCGATTTCACCCAAAGGGAAGAGTGTTCTACGTAAAGCATCTTGAGAGATTTGACATAAGAAATAACTTTGATCCTTAGATGAATCCTTTGCCTTAATCATTTCACTATGATCATCATAATGAACAACACGTGCATAATGACCTGTCGCTACTTTATCAAAACCATGTTCATCCGCGAATTTAAAGAATGCGTCAAACTTAATGTATTTATTGCATAAGATATCTGGATTCGGTGTACGACCACTTGCGTATTCTTTTAAGAACGTTGTGAAGACATCATCCCAATACTCTTGTATAAAATCAATACGATGAAGTGGTAAGTCTAAACGCTTTGCGACTTCTACCGCATCGTTATAGTCTTGTTCCTGGGTACAAATGGCTTCATCCAAGGTAGGATTGCCTAAAATATCATTGTTTGTCAATGAATCCCAATTGCGCATAAATGCGCATTCGACTTGATAGCCTTGTTCTTTTAATAGATAAGCGGCGACGGCTGAATCGACGCCTCCTGAGAGTCCAACGAGTATTTTCATGCAATGATTATACCACATAAAAAAAAGCTGTTGATTAAACAGCTTTTAACCTTGGTTGATTTGCCTTATCAAGATCTA
>CAYWGS010000022.1:0-18918 GCA_964457525.1 uncultured Erysipelotrichaceae bacterium
GTATTATCCAGTATCTCAAAGGAACAACTTGATTCATATAAAAGTAATGGATATTTAGATATGTTTCCTGACTACGCAGATAATATCATGTTTGACACAACAATAGAAATTTATGAAGAAGATTTAAAAGATATATACTTTAGGTTAAATAACTATTGGACAACAAAAAGTTTAAATTACATTCAACCATTTACGAACTAGATAAAAAGGCGTTAATCGCCTTTTACTGTTTGTACGAGTTGTTTAACTAAATCTATGTCAACACAATCATAGTGAGACTTATAATCTCCATACGCATAGGATACATAATCGTTATGTGTGGAAGGATCCACAACCCATGTTTTACAGGATGAATGAATTTGAAGTATGCCTGTCTCATTGATAAGTTGATTTGCATTGGTTGAATTAACTTTACCGCCCATTAAGAATTCAATTTGATTTCCATACTTGGTTTGAAGATCCTTTAAGTTACTTATTCCTTCAAGTGCTGTTGATCTAAATCCACTGGTAAGAATACGATCACAACCTAACTGAATGAGTGTTTCGATACTTTCAATCGGGTTATCCACACAATCGATTGCACGATGGAATACGAATTCTTTATTGTATCGATGTGTGATATCAATAAGTTTCTTGTTTGTCTCAACATCAATTGTACGATCGGCGTTGAGTGCTCCGAATGCGATACCGTCTGCACCATTTTTTAGTAAGAGTTCCGCATCCATACACATGACTTCAATATCTTCTTGACTATAGGTAAAACCAGCACCACGTGTTCTTACCATACAGATGAGTGGAATACTTACATGTTCTTTAAGATAGATTAAACTTGCGAGAGATGGCGTTAATCCACCTAAATAAAGAGCACTGTTAAACTCAACACGATCCGCCCCACCTTTTTCTGCATTTATAACATCTTCTACACTTCCGCAACAAACCTCGATGATTTTTTTCATTGTTTAGTCCTCACTCTTAGTATAAATGATATTTGTAATTATTCTATTATTTGAAATCGACTTGTTAATTTAGATAAAAGAATGGTTGAAAAGAAAAAATCCCTTGCGGGATTTTATGCTTTAATCTCAAATACTTTAACTTCACCCTTCTTAAACCAAATACGTACGTTAGAGGTTGAGTCAACCAATACATCCGTTTCACTCACAGCATTCTCAGATGAGAAGATTTGTTTAAGAACAGTTCCTTCACGATTGAAATCATCTGGAATATTGTCTAACTTCACCCAGTGTTCTTTATCGTTATAAACATCGGTATTTGTTATAACAAGCGTAATCTTATTACGTCCACGATAAGCAAAGCCTGCAGCAGTATCCCATGGAGCACTGAATCCTAATGGATATACTTTATCAGGATTTAACATACTATCGAGTAAGGAAGAACGAATCTTACTTGCTTTTTCAATAACTTCAATCATTTCCCAACGTCTAGGGTGTAGATAGTGTAAGTTATATCGATCAAATAGAGCAAGTTTACCATAGTATGGATCATCTTTAGGCAATGCTTCAGCTTCATTTGGTTTACAATCCAATCCAGTATTCATCGGTTGAAGTTCGAAGAACTCTTGACCAGAATTTAAGAATGGAATTGCGTTTGGAATAAAGTGATTGAACACCGTTAACATCTTCGCTAAGACTTCTTTACCTGGACGAGCTGCTAGACGAGGTGTATCATGTGTTTCTCCACATGCGAAGAGTGGTGAAGGAAGATTCATAGCACTATAAGCAAATGCATTAAACATACCTTCCGCAACTCTTGGTTCCTTGATAAAGCCATCCCCAATAATCATGTTATAGCCTTTATCAATGGAAGCTTGTGCATTTTCAATATCGAGTTCTTCTGCGATAAAACAGAAATTAGGATCAATTGCTTTAGCCTTGGAAATAATCATATTAATAAGTTCAACTGGTAATGCATGACCCATATCAATACGAGCCCCATCAATCCCAAACTCTGTTTGGTAGAAAGGAATAATACCACTTAACATATCCCATAGAGGCATATTTGGTTTAGCCCCAGGATTTAAACTACATTTTGCCACATCAAATAAGATATAAGGTTCAAACTCACCTAATTCTTTTAAGAATGGTTGAGAATTAATTGGATGATCTAAATACATTCTGAAGAATGTTACATCACTCCAAGCAGGTTGAGGATCATTAATGTGATCCGAGAATGCTGGCGCAACTGTCATTCCGAAATGTTCTTGGACCAAATCTAAGATCTCTTTCTTGTTGGATTTTGATTTATACTCTTTTACAAGAACTTTCCATTTATCTTTATCAATTTCTTTAGGGTTCTTTCTGAATTTATGAAGATGTTCCTCGACACTTGGAGAAGAGAATAATTCTTTGAAGTATTCTTTCTTAGCAGGAAGAGTTGTCTTCAATCCTTCAACCATTGGTGGACGATAATCAACTAAATCTTTATGATCGATCCAATAGAACCAATCAGGATGATCAATAATTAAATCAGAGTTAACAGAGTTTGTTCTTGGGATAATGTCGATAATAACTTTCATATCCAAAGCGTGTGCAGCTTCTACAAACGCCTTAAACTCATCATTTACGGTTGTAAAATCACCTGTCATTGGATCTTTTAATCCCTCATCTAACGCATAGAAGTTAGAAACACCGTAAGGGGATCCCAATTCTCCTTTTTTATCTTTTAGAGAATATTTCGCAATTGGCAACATGTATAAAACATCGATGCCCATACGTTTAAGCAATGGAAGATAAGCTAATGTTTTAATAAATGTTCCAGTATCTTTTAGTTGATATAAATTAGAATCTTCAAGACGTCCAGTACGATCATGATCAAAACTACTTGTCGTACGAATCATCATAGAATAAACACTACTCTTCTTAATCCAGTCACCATTACCTAAGTTCTTCTCAACGGTATGATCTAAGTAATAACTCTTTAGATCTTTAGGGTCTTGTTTCAAGAAAACTTCTTCAATTAGACTTTGATAAAAACGATATGGATTCACTAAGACATGCCCATCATGAACTTTTATCTTTTGCCCTTTGTAATCAAACGATAACCAAGTATCCGGTATCGCATAATTAAATAGTTCATGAGAGTTCTTTGCTTGTTTATCCAAAGCTTCGATCACTTTTTTTAGGTTTGTACTCATATGATTCCTCCAGTTTCATTCTAGCATAAATAATAAATGTAATGGCTTACATTGGCGTATGTGTAGGATGTAATCGATTTCATTTTAAAGTCTTTTCAAATGCTAATCGTTTATTGCCATCTCTTAGTAAAATGGTTCCACAATGTGTAAACCCAGTTGAACTTAACATCTTTCGCATGATTTGATTGTCTTCATGAGTATCAATCTTAATACTATAAACATTATTATTAATTACCATCTTTTCAATCAGTTCAATAATCGATTTAGAATAACCTTTCCCTTTAATCGATGAATCAAACGCAATTCGATGAATAACTGCATAAGCATCATGTGTTAACCATTCACCATCATAAATTATGTTATAGGTATCTTCGATTCTAAAGGACAACACAAAGGCCCCAACAATCTTATCATCCATCTCAATAACATAACTCTCATTCAATTTAATATCATTTTCTATGGTAGGAATATTCGGATAATGGTTTTGCCACTGATCAATTCCAGCTATTTTAAATGCAGTTTGAGCTTGTTCAATGATCGACATAATGGATGGAATATCATTATAGCTTGAATGTCTTATCTTCATAAGGACCTCACAGTTTTGAATTATTATACCAAGAAAAAAAGACTATGAAGTCTTTTCTTTTAACAATAATTTAAGTTCATTTACATTAAGTGGTTTACTAAAGTAATAACCTTGTACATATTCACAATCAAAACGTTTGAGTTCATTGAATTGTTCCTCTGTTTCGACACCTTCTGCAGTGATACTTAATCCGAGTCGATGTCCAAGATTAATAATGGATTCCACTAAGCAACAGTTTCCACTATCTTTATTTAATGTATCAATAAATGACTTATCGATTTTGAGTACATCGATTGGTAAATCTTTTAGGTAACTCAAGGAAGAATATCCTGTCCCAAAATCATCGATTGAGATCTTGATGCCTAATTGATGTATCTGATTTAGTCTCTCGATTGCGAGGCCAAAATCATTTAGAAAGGCAGATTCAGTAATCTCTAATTCAATATACTCAGGATTTGTTCCTGTTTTATCAAGAATGTTTTGTATTGAATAAACAAATCCATCTTGAATAACATGGATTGATGAGATGTTAATAGAGATCGAATAATTTGAATTTAATTGATGATTAAGCGAACGGATAAAGTTAAATGCTTCTTCAAGAATCCATAAACTCAAAGGTATAATAAGTCGACTTTCTTCTGCGGAAGTGATAAAGGTGTCAGGATAAACGATTCCCTTTGTAGGATGATTCCATCGTACAAGTGCTTCAAATCCTTTTATCTGGTTCGTTTTTGAATGAATGATCGGTTGGTAATGTAAGATAAATTCCCGATTTTCTAAAGCTAAACGTAATGATTTCTGCATTTCTGTTTTTTGAATAAAGTTTTGTGCTAAGGATTCTTCAAACATAGTAATTTCATTCTTAGATCTCTTAGAATGCATCATCGCAATATCAAGATTACGCATAAGTTCATCAAAGTGTGTTCCATGTTCAGGATATAAAACAACACCAAGTCCACCATTTAATCGAATTTCGTTTTCATTTACGAAAATAGGTTGTTTCAATGCATTGATGACTTCTTGAGATTTTAGTTTGAAAAGCTCACGATTCGTTGGACGACCTAAGAAGATGAATTCTCCTCCATGTACATTGTAGAGTTTACCCTCGCTTGGTACGATCTTCTTAAAACGCTCAGATAGTTCTTTTAATACGATGTCTCCAACAGAATGTCCAAAGACATCATTAATCTCATAGAATTGATCAATATCGACGGCCATCAAAACAGCCTTCAAATCTGGTTCTTTGAACAATTCGGAAATATCATGTCGTAATTGATTTCGATTTGGTAGTCCAGTCACAAAATTCAAATAGGCTAAGTTACGTATTTCAATATATTTTTCTTGTAATTCATTGTTTACTTCTTCAAGTTGGTAGAGTTTCAAATTCAATTTCGATTTTAATCGTTTAATTATCTCCGATAGGACAATGAGTACACCAATTACAATAATCACACCACTCAAACCAATCGCCCATATTCTACGATTCTCTTCTTCGTAATAAGTATTACTGTGTTCATAGAAATAATTCTGATAGACCTGTTCAAAGAATCCATTTTTCTGGAGTTCATCAATTCGTTTATTCATGAACTCAACTAAGTCGGGTCGATTCTTACTAACCGCGTATGCGTGTTCACGAGGATATAGATTAGAGACATTATCAATAATTACACCACTTAAGTTATTTTTGATTAATATATTGCGGATTAGATAAGAATTCTCGAAAATAACATCAATCTTACGATCCTGTAGGTCTTTAATCGCATTTGATAAGTTATCGTAGGCAATATAATCAATTTTCAGTTCATCTCTTAGAATATTTTCTGTGTAATAACCTTTACCTACACCCACTTTTAGATGTGTTAGGTCATTGACTGTTATCGAACCAAAGTCATGATGGGTAAATAGTGAAACATAGGAGTTAAAAAGGGTATTGGTAAAAAGAACATCCTTCTTACGCTCTTCAGTTACTCCGATCACGCCCGCAAGATCAATCTCTTGATTAGAAATGCGTCGATAAACATTCTCCCAGGTATCCGTGGAGTATTCTAATTTGAATTGGTATGAAGGAAAGATAATGTTAGTAAGTGTGAAGTCAAATCCTACTAAATCGCCATCATTAGAAAATGAGAAAGGTGGATAGTTCCCATCTACTTGGTAGAGTATAACTTCAGGTTCTTGGTAATGTGAACTTGAATTAGTGGTATCTTCGAATGGTTTATAACTGATGAAGAATAATAATAGGATTAAACCAAAAAAAAGCACAAGTAAAAACTGTGCTTGATTAAATAACGAAATAAAGTGTTTTAAACCTTTTCTCATAAGACTCCTTAAATGATTGGGTGGATGGAGTTTAGTATTAGGTTTGGGTTCTTAGTTGAATTATAAAACAGAAATCATTTGAATACAATGAATACAATTATGCCATAAAATAACGAACGATATGAATTGAGTTTAAGGGGGGGATTTGATACACTTATATGGATGAAAAAACCAGTGATTCTTATTAGCTTTATTGTATTCTTACTCGTATCCTTTTTATATGTTTTTGCGAGTAATGATGGATTTCGTGTCTGCGATTTAGAAGTGGATAAAGTGTGTTATGATGAGAAACTTAATCAGTACCAAATTGAAGAAAATGCAAATATTTTATTCGCTGTCACAAGCGTTGAATATGGTGAAGCAGTCCTACAATTATGGAATGAGATACACCCAAATCAAGCAAATATTCAATATGTATTAGTAGAAGAAGCTTTAAGTCCTGATTTAATTTATCAATCTTCCAATGAAATGGCTTTGATTTATGAAAAACTATTTCCTTTGGATGAGAATCTAGAAATTAGTCGACCTGATTTAGCGCATGAATTAAATATTAATGGGAATCGATTTAATCCAATCGTTGGGGAAGGTTTTGCCTTTATAACACATAAAACAGAGTTAGAAAGACTTATTGGACCATGGCAAGATACGAACCTAAATAACATACATGATACATTAGAAAGTTTTGAATCGATTATGACTGCACAAGGATCATGGGAAACGGATTCAATTAAACTTGTTCTTAGTTTAAGTGAACCGTATAGTTTATATCCTTATTTAACCGCAGATGCTTGGTCCATGTTTGATAATGATCAAAGTTATTATCCAGGGTTTGAAAAGGAAAGCTTTTTATCGTCATTAGAGTTTATCCAAAAACTATCTGAGGTTAATTGGAACCAATCAGAGAATAATATTGCGGAGTCATATACCTGGGATTATCCAAGTGTACTCTACAACGATAACTTCATTTTTAGTCAGGTTTCTACCTGGATGTTTTATGAAGAAATGGATATGCGACATGAAAGTGAATGGGTCATATCCGCATTCCCTAAAGCATATGAATCCAGTGATACTTCTTTAAGTCCATTATTAACCAATGTATTCGGTTATTCGATTGATGCGAATACACTTTATCCAAGTGCAGCGCATGAATTGATGCGTATTATGTATTCAGTGGATGGATTACAGAAGAAAATAGATACAGATAAGGATGTACTGTTAGTCAATAAAGATATTTTAGATCAATTAAATTTCAACAGTGAACATAAGAAACAATTTACCTATGCTTTCTTAACTTCTCAAAGTGAGCCTTTAATTGCGGTGGAAGATTATCCGAGTGAAAGAGCGATTCGTTTGTATTATGAAATTGACTTAGAACAAACGATTCGTAAGTTATGGAATAAAGAAATAAATGTTCAAGAAGCTCAGATTGAGATTGCATTGAAGTCTGATGATTGGATTATGCAACATACAAAGATGTTTGAGGGGAGATTGAAAAATGAGTAGGAATGAAAAATTATTAGTCATCGTCAATGCGACGTATTTCATAGCGGCAACCATGTCCGCTGTTTTTGTTAATGTCTATTTGTATGCGTTTACGGGTTCGATCTATTCAATGACACTCTATGCAATGGTTCGATTTACGATGATTCCACTTGGGTTTTATGTTGGTGGTATGTTAAGTCGTAAGTTATCTTTATCAACGATATTATCTATTGGATTACTCATTATTATTAGTGCGTTTGCCTTCTTGTTAGGGTTTAATCACTTGTTCTATGATAATTATTATCTAATCTTTGTAGTCGGGCTTGTCTTAGGATCAGGAGAAGGTTTGTATTGGTTTTCTATTAATAGTTTGAACTTACAATGTTCCACCAAGGCAACTCGAGCTAAGTTTGTTTCTACGATGGCAATCTTCAACTCCGCTTCAACTGTTGTGGCACCGTTTGTCGCAACCATGATCGTTCGTTTAGCAAGTACAGATGCTCAAGGTTATATTCGTATTTTCCAGATTGTTATTGTGTTACAAATTATCGCAGCGCTTATCTCTCGAAAAGTTGAGAATATTTATGTAAATAAATCTTATACTGTTTTGGATAAGTTGAATCTTAAGCATGATGTTCAATGGCGTTATGTCATGGTAAGTCATTTTATTTTTGGGGTTCGTGATAGTTTATTAATTGTACTAACGAGTATTCTAATTTATAACGCTACTGGTGGTAGTGGTAGTTTATATGGTGACTTATTAACAGGCTTTGCGGTATTAAATCTATTAGCAAACTTTGCGGCGAGACGTTTAATTGAACGTCAAAATCGTTTGTATATGTATGCGTTTGGGGCGATATTATTGTTCACGAGCACAATGGTCTTAGTACTTTATCCAAGTATTATTGGGGCTATTTATTTTGGGGTTGTGAATGCGATTGGTAACCCATTTATGGTTAATACATTCAATATTATTATGATGAATGCTTTACAAGATTATATGGAAGAAGAAAATATTTTTGGACGTATTATTGCGAAAGAATTTACCTTAAATGGAGGTCGTTTATTAGGCATGGCAAGTATCCTAATCTTTGCGACATTTATTCCTGAACCCTTGTCATTGATTGTGGCTGTCACATTCTGTTCTAGTTTTGCGCTTATCTTAGTTGTATATGCGTTTAAATATCATAAACAAAGAGAATTATTGAAGAGGGGTTAATTCATGCATTGGGAAGACTTCTTAAAGAATGAGTTTAAAGAGGAATACTTTATTGAACTTTCTCACTTTCTAAAGGAAGCTTATTCTTCACGTGTAATTTATCCTAAGCGTGAGGATGTTTTTAATGCGTTTGCTTATACAAAGTATGAAGATATGAAGGTAGTATTGTTGGGTCAAGATCCGTATCATCAACCCCAACAAGCCCATGGTTTATGTTTCTCTGTTAATCCAGAATGTCCATTACCACCAAGTTTGAGAAATATCTATAAAGAGATGTGTGATGATCTAGGGTGTCCAATGCCTAAAAATGGGTATTTAGTTCATTGGGCTAAGCAAGGGGTATTGATGCTCAATAGTATTTTGACAGTAGAAGAAGGGAAACCCTTATCTCATCAAGGAAAAGGTTGGGAGATTTTTTGTGATCATGTTCTTGAGGTTTGTAACCAATCGGAACAACCTCTCGTATTTATTCTATGGGGTAAACAAGCACAAATGAAGGAACGCTTTGTGACGAATTCACATCATCTTGTAATAAAATCAGCTCATCCATCTCCGTTATCTGCTTATAATGGTTTCTTTGGTTCAAAACCATTCTCAAGAACCAATGATTTTTTGATTAAGAACGGACGAAAACCGATTGATTGGAGTCAAAATGTTTAAAACTACGCATGATTTCATTGATTATTGTACCAATCGTATGAATAAAGGTCGGTTTAATCTCGATCATTTTAAGGCGTTACTTGAAAAATTAGGAAATCCCCAACTAAAACTCAAAACAGTTCATATTGCTGGAACGAATGGGAAAGGAAGTACAACGGATTACTTAAGAAGTATTCTACAAACAGCTGGTTATAAGGTGGGAACTTTTACATCACCACATTTAGAAGTACACAATGATCGTATACGTATTAATAATGTTTATATCTCAGATGAAGAATTGCTTGAATATGGGAATCGTTTTTATACACTGATTGAAGAGAATGAACTCTCCATGTTTGAGATTGATACCTTAATAGCGATTTACTATTTTTGTGAGAAGAATGTGGATATCGCATTATTTGAAGTAGGCTTAGGGGGAAGATTGGATGCGACAAATGTCATTCTTCCATTAGTATCCTTAATTACCAGTATTGGGTATGATCATATGGATATTCTAGGTCATACATTAGAAGAAATTAGTTTTGAAAAAGCTGGAATAATAAAAGAAAATATTCCTCTTATCACAGCAGAAGATAAGGAGAATTGTCTTTTTGTGTTTAAATCTGTTTGTGAAGAACGATCATCTGATTTCTTGAAAATACATCCTGCAAAGAATGTTATTATCGGTGATTCGATTCAATATGAATATCATCACTTAATTATCCAATTAAATACACTCGCAATCTATCAAATCAAAAATTCATCGCTCGCAATTGAATGTGCGCTTTACTTATGTGAATTAGGTTATACAATAAGTGATGAAAACATTCGAATGGGGATATCTTCCACTCAATGGAAGGGTCGCTTTGAGACAATAAGTCTTAACCCACATATTATTATTGATGGTGCTCATAACATGCATGGCATCGATGCATTAGTCGAAAGTACAAGACTTTGTAAGAAGCCATTAATTATTGTTTTCTCAGCACTAAAGGATAAGGAAACAGAGAAGATGATTCATGCCTTAGTGGATATCGGAGATGAAGTGATTGTGACGGAATTTGAATTCTATCGTGCCGCAACACTAGAAACACTTAGTATGAATAATCGAGTGACATCGATACGTAATCCTTATGATGCGATTAACTATGCGATTAAACAATCCGCGGGGGGTACATGTTTAATTACAGGATCACTTTATTTTATAAGTGAGGTTCGACAAGTTCTATTACCACAAATATTGGGGAGGTAAGTCATGGTTTTAATCACTCAGGTCCTAAGTGCAGTTGTCATACTTGTGATAGGGGTTTTATTGTTTCGATGGGATAAACCAAATATCAAAATAAAGACAATCGCAATTGTAAGTTTATTTGTAGCATTGAGCTTAGTATTATCCCTATTCTCTTGGATGATTCCATTATTTGGATTTCCATCACTTAAGGTAGGATTATCACAAATGCCGATTATGTTAGTTGGTTTTATATTTGGACCAAGTTGGGGATTTATTGCAGGTTTACTTGAAGATATGTTGGAATTATTAACAGGTACAGTAGCATTTCCTTTCTTTGGATTCACATTAAATAAAATTTTAATTGGTGTAATTCCTGGATTAACCTATCGTTTTGTGAAATCAAAGAATGGGTTTACAAAACAATTACCCTATATTCTAATTACCATTATTTCAATATCTGCACTAATCTATGTTTTCTCAACCCAACGTGTTTCTCTACCTGATGGGGACGTGGTGATTACGATGGAAATGCAGTTAATCTTATCTGCGTTTATTTTATTATTAGTTAGTACTTTAGTAATTGGTTTAAGAATTATCACTAAACAAAATGAACATGCGTATCTATTAAATTGGGTAATTGGTGTAATTCTTGTGGAGATGTTAATTCAATTAACATTGACGCCTCTATGGCTGGACATTATGTATGGAATACCATTTATTGTGAGTGTTTCTGTGAGATTGGTGAAATCTGTACTCATGATTTTGGTTAATACATTTATTGGACATGTTTTATTACGATTAATCAATAAAATTTTCCCACAATTCGATACTCAATAAACAACGAACTTTCGTTGTTTTATTGATATTAATAATGGTTTTGAGAGTGTAAGAAGCGATAAAACAAGGTATAATATGGATACATACCTAATACTAGGAGGATATTCATGCGAAAACATAATATGATCGCGATGATATTGGCAGGCGGACGTGGAACACGTCTTTTAGACTTGACCAATAAAGTCGCAAAACCAGCGGTTTATTTTGGGGGTAAATACCGCATTATTGACTTTCCCCTAAGTAATTGTGCTAATTCCAATATTTCTGTTATTGGTGTTTTAACACAGTACGAATCTGTCTTATTGAATTCGTATGTTGCTCAGGATCAACGTTGGGGATTGGATGCGAAAGACAGTGGAATTTATGTGCTTCCTCCTCGTGAAAAGAGTGAGGGTTTCGGTTTATACCGAGGAACAGCAGATGCGATTACGCAGAATATTGACTTTGTGGATCAATACGATCCCGATTATGTGTTAATTCTATCTGGGGATCATATCTATAAAATGGATTATGATGCGATGTTAGAAGATCACAAACGTAATAAAGCAGATGTGACAATTGCAGTTTTAGAAGTTCCACTCAAAGAAGCATCACGTTTTGGCATCATGAATGCACATGAAGATGGTCGTATTTATGAGTTTGAGGAAAAACCTAAGAATCCTAAATCGAATTTAGCTTCAATGGGTATTTATATTTTTAGTTGGCCACTCTTAAAACAAGCATTAATCGATGATTTAGCGATAGAAGATTCAAATCATGACTTTGGTAAGGATATTATTCCTGGATTCTTAAACAGTGGTAAACGTTTATTTACACATCGTTTTAAAGGCTATTGGAAGGATGTTGGTACAATTGATAGCTTATGGGAAGCGAATATGGACTTAATCTATCATCGTGATGAATTAAATCTAGCGGATCCAAGTTGGAAGATATATACCGAAGATATTACGGTACCTCCTCAGTATATGGGACCAAACGCATCCATTGAAAATGCATATATCAATCAAGGTTGTGTTGTGGATGGAACTGTCATTAACTCTGTTTTATTTACTGGAGTTAAAGTGGATAAAGGTGCAGTGGTTAAGGATAGTGTATTAATGCCTTTCTCTCATGTTAAGAGTGATGCGTTTGTACAACGTGTCATCGTTGCGGATGATGTAGTGATTGGTGAAGGCGCAAAGGTTGGAAAAGAAAGTGGCGAAATTGATTTGATTTCGCAGAATATTTAGGGGGCTCTTATGATAAACGTACTTGGAATTATTAACTATGATGATGCGTCTGTTCATGTGGCTGGCTTAGAGAATTATCGTCCAATTCCTTCTCTTTCGTTCCTAGCTCGTTATCGTTTAATTGATTTTGCTTTGTCCAATATGACGAATTCTGGAATTAAGCGAATTCAAGTTTATGTTAAACACAAACCACGTTCAATTATTGAGCATTTAGGGAGTGGTCGTCAGTATAATATCAATTCTAAACATGGTAAATTACGTATTTTAACCGGTGAGGAAACGATTCAATCTGAAGCATACAATCATGATATTACGGCATTCTTACAGAATATGCGTTTTATTGAGGATGCGAATCAAGAGTATGTCATGATTATGCCAAGTCATATGATTTATACCGTTGATTTTAAAGAAGTGTTTAAACAACATATAGATACTAAAGCAGATGTGACTGTTCTATATAAGACAGTGAACAATGCGCATGAATCTTTTATGGGTGTGGATACACTAAAATTGGATGATAAGAAACAAGTTTTAGAGATTGAAAAGAATCGTGGTAAGTATAAGAATCGTCATATTTCTTTAGCTGCATATATGATGAGTCGTGAGTTGTTTATTCACTTGATTCATTTAGCAGATAATATTTCTTCTTTATATACATTACGTGATGTTCTACAGGAACAAGTTTCCATGTTAAAGATGATAGGATTCCCTGTTAAAGGGTATGTGGCATGTATCAATTCACTTCAAGAATACTTTAGAGTGAATATGGAATTAACGGATTACAATCTAGGTAAAGAACTATTTAAAGATGAATGGCCAATCCATACACGTACGAGTGATTCTTGTCCAACCCAATATACACCAACTGCGAAAGCAAATTGTTCAATCGTAGCGAATGGTTGTTATATTGAAGGAACTGTGATTAATTCTGTTATTGGTCGTGGTGTTGTGATTAAGAAGGGTGCTTTAGTTGAGAATTCAATTGTTCTAGAAGGTTCTGTTATTGGAGAAGATGTTCATTTAAAGAATGTCGTTGTGGATAAGTCTGCAGTTGTTTCTAAAGTGAAAGAACTTGTCTCAGATGAAACAAATATTCTCTATGTAAAAAGACAAGATAGGGTATAAACATGAAAAAAATTCTGTTTGTCGCATCAGAAGGTTTACCATTTATAAAGACAGGTGGGCTAGCGGATGTTATTGGCTCACTTCCAAAAGCTTTAAAGGATGAAGGATTTGAAGTCTCAGTGGTTATGCCACTCTATTTGAAGACAGCTAAAACAGTTCATAGTTCTTTAAAGAAAGAAAAAACATTCAATGTAGAAGTAGGAATCATTCGTACGATTGCGACCATTTATTCAAAAGATGTGGACGGGATTACCTATTATCTAGTTGAGCATGCGCCATACTTTGAACGTGATGGTTATTATGGTTATGGGGATGATGGGGAACGTTTTGCGTTCTTCCAGCATGCAGTATTACGCATGATCGAGGAAAAGGTTGTCGTGCCTGATGTCATTCATAGTCATGATTGGCATGCAGGACTTATCTCTTTGCTCGCAAAGACTGTTTATGCAAAAAGAATTAAAACCCCATTAACCTTATTTACGATTCACAATCTATTATTCCAAGGAAATTTCCCTGCATCTATCTTAGATAGTTGTATTGGGTTACCAATGTCTTACTATCATGAAGGGCAATTGCGTTTTAAAGATGGAATCAGTTTTATGAAGGCTGGTATTCTGTATTCAGATATTGTCACAACGGTTTCAAAAACATATGCAAATGAAATTCTTACTGCGGAATTTGGTGAGAAGATGGAATATGTTTTATCACTTAGACGTGATGATTTGTTTGGTATAGTGAATGGAATAGATGTGGATTCTTGGAATCCAAGTACAGATACGTATTTAAGTTCGAATTATGATCTTAAAACAGTTACCAAAGGCAAGAAAGCAAATAAGCTTGCGATTCAAAAAGAATTAGGTTTGCGTGAAGATCCAAATGTAATGCTTGTGGCGATGGTATCCCGTTTAACCGATCAAAAAGGTGTAAATCTACTCATCCAATCCATGGCAGATATTATGGGTTGGGAAATTCAGTTGGTTGTTTTAGGTACCGGTGATGCGCATATTGAGAATGAACTCAAAGCGATTGAGTTTAGATATCCTCGAAGAGCAGTATTCTATTGTGGATACAATGAAGCATTAGCGCATCGTATCTATGCTGGAGCGGATGTTTTATTGATGCCAAGTGCATTTGAACCATGTGGTATTTCTCAACTAATTGCGATGCGTTATGGTACTTTACCGCTTGTTCGTGAAACGGGTGGTTTAAGAGATACGGTTATTCCTTATAATCAGTTTACAAAGGAAGGAACCGGATTCTCGTTCTATCCAATGAACGTAAATGATTTCAAACATGTGCTCTGGTTAGCGCTTGAAACCTTTACCTATCGTATGGATGATTTTAAGACATTGCGTAAGTCTGCAATGACGAAAGATGTATCATGGCAGAAGTCCGCAAAAGAATACGCTGAACTTATTCATAGTCGTTTAAAATAAGAGGAGAAATCCTCTTTTTGTTTTGTGAAATGTCTCACATTTGAACGCTTTTGCGTTGATAGTAAGAGGTCAGAGTGCTATAATACTTAGGTATTCAAGGAGGAACACGTATGGCAAAAAAGACAGTCAAAGATTTGAATGTCAGTGGTAAAAAAGTCATTGTTAGAGTAGACTTTAACGTACCAATCAAAGATGGCGTTATTAAGGATGACAATCGTATTGTTCAAGCACTTCCAACCATTAACTATTTGGTAAACGAAGGTGCGAAAGTAATCTTATTGTCTCATTTAGGCAAGGTTGATCATAAGGATCCTGAGAAAACAGCATCCGATAAAAAGAAAAACAACATGGCACCGGTTGCGGCTCGTTTAGCTGAATTAGTTAAAGTCCCAGTTACATTTGTGGATGAAACACGTGGCGAAAAACTTGAAAAAGCAGTCAGTGAAATGAAGAATTCTGAAATCGTTGTATTACAAAATACACGTTATGAAAAAGGTGAAAGCAAAAATGATCCTGAATTGTCTAAATATTGGGCAAGTTTAGGGGATTTATTTGTGACAGATGCATTTGGATCTGTTCATAGAGCTCACTCCAGTACAGTTGGAATCGCTGAGATTCTTCCTAGCGCATTAGGCTTCTTGGTGGAAAAAGAAGTTACAATGTTGTCTAAAGCTGTACACAATCCAGAACGTCCGTTTGTGGCAATCTTGGGTGGTGCTAAAGTATCTGATAAGATTAATGTTATTGAAAACTTATTAAACACTGCAGATAAAGTTATTATCGGTGGTGGTATGGCTTATACATTCTTGAAGGCTCAAGGAAAAGAAATTGGTACATCTCTTTGTGAAGACGATAAGATTGAAATGGCTAAGGATTTCTTGTCCAAGGCTTCTGACAAACTCGTATTACCAGTTGATTTCAGAGTTGCGAAAGAATTCTCTGAAGAATGTGATAACTACATAGCGGATGAGAACAGTATTCCTAGTGACTACATGGGTCTAGATATTGGACCTAAATCCGTTGAATTATTTAAGAATGCATTACAAGGGGCTAAGACTGTCGTTTGGAATGGGCCAATGGGTGTGTTCGAAATGAAGACGTATGCGGTTGGTACAATTGAAGTATGTAAGGCAATTTCTTCACTTCCTGGTGCATATACTGTTATCGGTGGTGGTGATTCTGCTCGTGCTGCGATTGAAAATGGCTTCCAAGATGATTTCAGCCATATCTCAACTGGTGGCGGTGCTTCACTTGAATTTATGGAAGGAAAAGAATTACCTGGTATTGCGGTAATTCAAGAAAAGGTATGAGAAAACCAATTATTGTAGGAAACTGGAAGTTAAATAAGACAATTGCGGAAGCAGTTGAATTCGTAACTGCAGTTGAACCTCTATTACATCATGATGCGGATTTTGGGGTTGCGGCTTCTTATTTAGCACTTCAAGCATCTGTTGCGAACGCAAAGAACTTAATCATTGCGGCTCAAAACGTTAATGAAAATGATAGTGGTGCTTTCACTGGTGAAGTCAGTGTTGGTATGTTAAAAGAAGTTGGCGTAAAATGGGTTATCTTAGGTCACTCAGAACGTCGTCAATATTATGGAGAAACCGATGCGTCTGTTAATGCGAAAACATTAAAAGCAGTTGCGAATGGTTTAACTCCAATCGTATGTGTCGGTGAGTTGTTAGAAGAATTTGAAGCTGGTAAAACAGAAGAAGTTGTTCGTCGTCAAACGAAAGCTGCTTTAGCTGGTTTAACGGCTGAACAAGTTTCTAATATCGTTATCGCATATGAACCTGTTTGGGCTATTGGAACAGGTAAGAGTGCAACTCAAGAGATTGCACAAAATACTTGTGCTCTTGTACGTAATGAAGTTGAAGTTAATTTTGGAGTCGATGCGGCTGAAAAAGTTCGTATTCAATATGGTGGATCAGTTAAACCTGAGAACATCAAAGCTTATCTTTCAGAGAAGGATATTGATGGTGCACTCATTGGTGGTGCTTCATTAAAAGTTGACTCGTTTAAAGCGATTATTGATGCCGTAAAGGCCTAAACAAAAGGAGAAATTTAGTATGCCATATATTGTAGATGTCTATGCTCGTGAAGTAATGGATTCCCGTGGTAATCCAACAATTGAAGTAGAAGTTACAACTGAATCTGGTGCATTCGGTCGTGCAATCGTTCCAAGTGGTGCTTCCACGGGTGAACGTGAAGCATTAGAACTAAGAGATGAAGATAAAACTCGTTTCTTAGGTAAAGGTGTTTTAAAAGCTGTTGATAATGTGAATGATGTTATTTGTGAAGCATTATTAGGTATGGATGTCACTCGTCAAAATGAAATTGATGCATTAATGATCGAATTAGACGGTACGCATGACAAATCAAAATTAGGTGCTAACGCAATCCTAGGTGTTTCTATGGCTTGTGCACGTGCTGCAGCTGATTTCTATGGTTTACCTCTATACAAATACTTAGGTGGATTCAACGCAAAAGAATTACCAGTTCCAATGATGAACGTTATCAATGGTGGTGCTCACTCCGATGCGAAGATCGACTTCCAAGAATACATGATTATGCCTGTTGGTGCTACAAGCGTTAAAGAAGCAATCCGTATGGGTGCTGAAACGTTCCACGCTTTAAAGAAAGTATTAAAAGGACGTGGTCAAGTGACTTCAGTTGGGGATGAAGGTGGTTTCGCTCCTAACCTAGCAAACAATGAAGAACCTCTAGAAGTTATCGTTGAAGCGATCAAAGCTGCTGGCTATGTTCCTGGTAAAGATATCGCTTTAGCAATGGACGTTGCGGCTTCTGAATTCTATGATGTTGATAAGAAAGTTTATACATTCAAGAAATCATCCGGAGAAGTTAAGACTTCTGATGAAATGATTGATTACTATGAAAACTTAGTTAACAAATACCCAATCGTTTCGATCGAAGATGGTTTAGGCGAAAGAGACTGGGATGGATGGAAACGTCTAACAGATCGTTTAGGCAAACGTATCCAAATCGTTGGGGATGACCTATTCGTTACAAACCCTGCAATCTTAAAAGAAGGTATTGAAAAGGGTATCGCTAACTCTATCTTAATTAAAGTTAACCAAATTGGTACATTAACAGAAACATTCGACGCTATGGAAATGGCTAAACGTAATGGTTACACAACTGTTGTATCACACCGTTCTGGTGAATCAGAAGATACTACAATCGCTGATATCGCTGTTGCGTTCAATGCGGGTCAAATCAAGACTGGTTCTATGAGCCGTACAGACAGAATCGCTAAGTACAACCAATTAATCCGTATTGAAGATGAATTGGAAAATGTTGCGAAGTTCGAAGGCGTTAAAGCTTTCTATAACATTAAGAAATAATTAATGAACAAAAAAGGAATTCTTTATAGGAATTCCTTTTAGTTTGTCATATAGATTAAGGGTATATTTCTTTCGTATTATTTCGATCAAATAGTTTTACAGATTTAACTTGTGTTAGATCATCCTTAATCGTAAGTGTAACTGGATACGGATCACCACTTACCATAGACTCATAACAGGTAATTATTAGTGTTTCATTCACGATCGAATATTCGTACTTCTCTAACTTATAAGCGGGATTATTTGAACCCATAATGGTAAGTCTAAATTCGTTTGAATCAATCGAAAGTCCA
>CAYWGS010000023.1:0-18840 GCA_964457525.1 uncultured Erysipelotrichaceae bacterium
TATTTAGTGGATCAAATCCATTTATGAATCGAGATTTCTTACTTATATTTAATTTGATCTTAATACTTGTATTAGCCATTATTGATAGAGCCCATATAATTGTGTAAAAGTTGAAAGGCCATAGAGACCTGCTATTATGTTAGTTACGACACAGACATAAGGAAGAGCTCTATGACCCAAATCAATCTTAATTTAAACGCTGATCAGATTCAAGACATCATTGCACATAGTGGCGCAAATGATCTCGCCAAACAAATGTTAACGACGATTTTTAATCAGTTGATGGAGAAAGAAAGAGATGAATACATCAATGTAGATGCCTATTCACGAGAGAATCATCGCAACTCAAGCCGTAATGGCTATTATGAACGAAATTACACAACACGCATAGGACGACTTGAACTCATTGTCCCTAGAACACGAGATGGTGAATTCTCACCAAGTATCTTTGAAAGATATCAGCGAAATGAAAAAGCTTTATTATCAACGATGCTTGAAATGTATGTTCAGGGAGTATCCACACGAAAAGTGAGTAAAGTGGTTGAAGAACTGTGTGGGACATCGGTATCTAAATCATTTGTCAGCTCACTGACCAGTGAATTAGATGACATGGTAGATGATTTCTTAAATCGACCATTAGAAAGAGCGTATCCCTTTATTCTAAGTGATGTCCTCTACATCAAGGTTAGAGAGAATCATCGGGTCGTTTCTAAAGCGTTTCATGTGATCTTGGGAATTAATGATATGGGTGAAAGAGAACTATTAAACTTCTCGATATCAGACTCAGAAACGTATGAGACATGGAAAAACTTGTATGAACAGTTAATCCAACGTGGTCTAAGCGGTTTAAAGCTAGTTATCTCTGATGCGCATAAAGG
Organism: uncultured Erysipelotrichaceae bacterium; assembly: GCA_964457525.1. Lineage (GTDB taxonomy): Bacteria > Bacillota_I > Bacilli_A > Erysipelotrichales > Erysipelotrichaceae > UBA2212. Next base: position 879 of record CAYWGS010000023.1, read on the forward strand.
AGAAGTCAGAGCGATTAAAGAAAGCTTTAGTGGTGTTAGTTGGCAACGTTGCCAAGTGCACTTCATGCGAAATGTATTTGATAAACTCCCACGAAAGAATACTGAAAAAGTGAGAGCTGAATTAAAAGTCCTATTTAAGACAAACAATATTGAACTAGCACGGTCACTTAAGAATCAAATCGTTGATGAGTACGCAGGTCAATATGAAAAGATGGTTGAATGTTTAGATGAAGGTTTTGAAGATAGTTTCCAATACTGTTCAATCGAAGAAACGAATTACTCACGTTTGAAAAGTACAAATATGCTTGAAAGACTAAACTCTGAAATTAGACGCAGAGAAAAAGTTGTCCGTATATTCCCTAACACTCAATCTGCATTAAGACTACTGGGTTCTGTACTAATTGATATCCACGAAGAATGGCAATCCAGTCCTCGTCAATATATAAAGTTTACTGACAAAACAAAAAAGTGGATCAACTAACGTTGATCCAAGACTAACATAAATGATTTTACACAAGATTAAGGACTTGACTTATATCTTGATGAATTAAAATAGTTATATCATAACATCTTACTGTTTCAATGTTTGTTTAATTTTCTTGAAAAATAAACTAATAATAGAAGTATTTTGGAATGGATGTAATAATTACAATAAATAAAGTCTACATTGTATAAAGTAAAGATTGTTTTACTCAGTGATAAATTTTAATGTGGAGGACCATAAATGATTTTGCATTGTATGAAAAAGTCTACATGGGAAGATAGAAAAGAAAAAGAATCATGGGGACATAGAGATTTAGATGCGGACGGTTTTATCCATTGTTCCACAGCTGAGTTATTTTGGAGAGTAGCCCCAAACTTTCGTGATATCCAAGATGAGCTTGTTCTTATATGTATCGATGAAAGTAAGTTGACATCTGAAGTACGTTTTGAAGATGGTGATAATTGTGGGAGATATTACCCGCATGTGTATGGACTTATTAATAATAGTGCAGTGATACAGATATTACCTTTTTTAAAAGATGAGTTTGGAAACTATATAAAAAACGATGAATTAAGTCAATTTGAAGATCAGTAGAAAAGGTATTTTAATTAATGTTATAGACTCAAAAAAATAAATCCGTTTGGATTTATTTTATAGTGTAGCGCCACATTTTTTACAATACTTCGCATCTTCATCATTCAAAGTTTTGCAAGATTGACAACGAACCTTTACAACTTCTTTTGATTCAGATTTAATATCAACTTCATCTAATACATCATTTATCATTCCACCAACTTGAGTTGAGTAAGGTTTAAGATCTTCACGTGCTTGTTTAGGATCTAAGATTAACCCAGAACCAGCAGCACCTCTAGCGCCGATATTTGATACAAATTGTCCAATGATAATTAGGATAAATCCGATGAACCCATTGGCCATTGGATTGGCTGAGCCAAACATTGCGAATGGATTAAGGAAAGCAACAAAGAATACGGATAAGAAGAGAATAAATCCAATTGCGGTTAATCCATTACCAACATAGTACAATGTTTTACGATTCTTAGAAATTTCTTTACTCATGTGTCTGATCCTTTAATTTGAATTTTAGATTAACAGAGAAATAAACAATCTTCTTTCCTTCTTTTACAATATTAGAAGGAGTAACACTGACTAATTGATTTAATCGATCATTGATCTTATTCATATCTAGTCGAGAAATAAATCCAATTACTTTGTTTTTATAGATAACTTGCATCATACTTATACCAGACTTGAGTTTTGGTTTAAGTTCTAATGCAGTAGATTCATCAATCTTCTTAAGGATGTTTTGTGAAGCCCATGTGTCAATTCCAATGACGCGCATTTCATAGTTATCATAGACTTCATCTGTTTTAAATTTTTGTTCTTCACTGGTATATTCTGATTTAGTTTCATTATTCGAATGAATATTTATGGAATTAAATTTTAATGATTCAGTTTGTTCGTTTGTTTCAAATAAATTATTCTGTTTAATTTCTTGAGTGATAGATGTGGGTGTTTCAGGTTTCGGTTCATCCAGAATAATCTTGATTGCTTCTTTTTCATCAATCGTATCTGGTTCGTGACTTTCGTTTGATTCTACAGTAATGTTTTTCTCTTTCTTAGACTTCATACTTAGGGGTAGTAGAAATAAGAAAAAACCCAATGTCATAGAAATAAACGAAGCGCCTAAGTAAAGACCTAAAGTAAGTGTTTCAAAGGTATCAAAGTTATTAAATGTCCAATAGGTCAAATAAATGCCTCCTGTAAACAGGATAAGGCCAAATAGGGAAGTTATAATTTTCATAAACTTATTTTAACACATGCATTGTGCGATGCAAGTTGAAGCGAAGTGTGTCATAATAAATAAGATGGAAGAAAATTACTACGAAAAACAAATATTATTGATAAAAGAGAAGATTGAAAAGAATCAATTAGAAGAAGCAAATCAATTAATTCAAGAAGAACTTGGGATGCCTTACATTCCAAAACATTTTTTAGATGAAATTAAACAATTGGAAACAGAAATTAGGTCAAGTTTAAAGCTTAATCAAAAGACAAATGTTATTCTTGATGAGGATGAATTAAGAGGATTATTGAAACAAGATGAAATGGCTCAATTAAAGGCACTGGATCATATGAGTCGAAGCAATTTAAGACAATATGATACACTCGTTCAAGATGCTTTTAATCTATTAGAAGATCGTTTATTTCAAAACTTACTCTTACGTATTTGTATCGATCAACAACTCACCAACGAATACTCATTTCATACGGATGGGATTGAGTATACGGTTATTCCTGCAAGTTTATGTTTGCCCGAAGAGAGTGAAGGGGTAGAAGGAGCATATCAATTATTAAATGATTGGTGTGATAAGAATCCATCGTTACTTAATCTCTGCTTAGAGAAATTACAGTATGAAGGTTTAATGGCATTACCAATTAGTTATACAGAAGATGAAGCATATGATTTAGCGTATCAGATCCTGGAAGAAGTGTTCCTACAAATCTCAGATGAGAAAGAATGGAATGCATTTAAACAAGAACATAAACTCGGTTATAACAGCCTTAGCACTCATTAGTTGACAGTGCTAATAACTGTGTTATAATATACAAGCAACAAGGAGGTCCTTATGAAAACTACATGGACAATGATTGAAAAAACAAAAGGTGAATTAAAAGTCGACATCGAGGGAGATGTTTGGCAAAATGCTCAAAAGAAGGCATTTAATAAATTGGCGAAAGACGTACAACTTCCTGGTTTTCGTAAAGGGAAAGCTCCTGTAGATTTAGTCAAGAAACAAATTGCGGAACAAAATATCTTAGTTGAAGCAGTTGAAGGAATTGCTCAAGAAGCACTTGATTTAGGATTAGCTGAACACAAATTGAATCCAATCACACGTCCAGAATTAGGTATGGACGCTATTAGTACTGAAAAGGTTAGCATTAAGTTTACATTTGAAGTATTGGGAGAAGTAACACTTGGCGAATACAAGAACTTAGGTATTACTAAAGAAGTCGCTACAGTTACTCCTGAAGAAGTTGATGCTAAGTTGGAAGGTTTACGTGCTCAATTTGCGGAACTTGTCTTAAAAGAAGAAGGTTTTGTAGAACACAAAGATACCGCTGTTATTGATTTCGAAGGCTTTAAAGATGGTGTTGCGTTTGAAGGTGGAAAAGGTGAGAACTATTCTTTAGAAATCGGTTCTAACACATTTATTCCTGGTTTTGAAGATGCTTTAGTTGGTATGAAGAGTGGAGAAGAAAAAGATGTGACTTTGACTTTCCCTGAAAACTATCAAGCTGAGCATTTGGCTGGACAAGAAGTTGTGTTTAAGGTAAAAGTGAATGAAATCAAGTCTAAGCAATTACCTGCTTTAAATGATGATTTTGCGAAAGAAGTTAACCAAAAAGATATTGATTCCTTAGATGCTTTAAAGGCTAAATTTGAACAAGATATCTTATCTGATAAGCAAAAGAAAGCTGAAGATGATTACAACAATGCATTATTAACACGTGTTGTAGAAGCTTCAACATTAGAAGTACCAGCAGTACTTGTGGATGATGAAACACAAACGATGTTAGAAGATTTCGCGAATCGTTTAGGTCAACAAGGTTTCTCATTGAAACAATACACTGAGATTACAGGTCAAACAGAAGATGATCTACGTGCTCAAATGCGCATTGATGCAGAAAGCAAGGTTAAAGTTCGTTTAGTTCTTGATGCCGTTGCGAAAGCAGAGAATATTGCAGTTACACATGAAGAAATTGACAATGAATACAAGACGATAGCTGATACCTATCAAATGGATTTAGAACGTGTTAAACAATTAGCACCAGAAGGAACCATTGCATACGACTTACGTTTACGTAAAGCGTATGATTTGATTCGTGAATCCAATCAATAGATAAGACGCTAAGCGTCTTATTCCTTCTCAAGGAGGTTAAGATGGAAAAACTAGAATTAAACATCCCGGTCATTGCGACTAGGGGCGTCCTCATCTTCCCAGGACAAGAAGTCATGATTGAAGTAGGACGAGATAAGAGTATTAATGCGGTTGAAGAATCGATGGCATATTTTGATGGACAAGTTTTCATTGTCAGTCAAAAGGATGTCTTAGTTGATGATCCACATGCACAAGATTTATACACGATGGGTACGATCTGTCGTATTAAGACGACAAAGAAAAAAGAAGGCTTCTTACGCGTTACCTTTGTGGGGAACCAACGTGCAAGTATCATTCGTTTGAGTGAAGATGAACGTATGTTATTTGCGACTGTTAAACCTGAAGAAGATATTCGTGGAGATAGCTTAGAAGAAATGGCGCTTGTTCGTCAAATCGCGAAAGGGTTAGAACAAATTACCAATGTTAGTCAATCCTTCCCACCTGAAGTGTTTAGTCAATTAACGAAGGGTGTAAGTGCGGATCAATTAGCCGATCAAGTAGCTCAATACTTCCCAATGAATTTAGATGAACGTCAAGGTTTATTGGAAGAGTTGGTCTTAAATCAACGTTTATTGTTAATTATTTCTAACTTGAAAAAAGAGAAAGAGTTAACCAATATCGAACAAGGCATTAATGAAAAAGTTCGTGAACGTATTGAAGAAAATCAACGTGAATATTATTTACGTGAAAAACTTCGTGCAATTAAAGAAGAATTAGGGGATGTCCCTAATTCAACCGATGATATGGAAACACTTCGTCGATTAGTTGAAGATAATCCATATCCGGCAAACATTAAAGCAAAAGCGTTAGAAGAAATTCAACGTTATGAGATGTTGCCAAGTTCATCCGGTGAGAGTGGCGTAATTCGTACCTACTTAGACTGGTTACTCAATGTGCCTTGGTGGCAAGAATCCAATGACAATGAAGATTTAGTTGCAGTTCGTGCTGTACTTGATCGCGATCACTTTGGTTTAGAAAAAGTTAAAGATCGTATTATGGAATATCTCGCTGTTAAGACAATGACTAAGAGTCTAAATGCGCCTATTCTATGTTTAGTGGGTCCTCCAGGGGTTGGTAAAACATCCTTGGCTAAATCCATTGCGAATGCATTGAATCGTAACTTCGTTAAGGCATCACTAGGGGGTGTTCGTGATGAAGCTGAGATTCGTGGTCACCGTAGAACTTATTTAGGATCTTTACCAGGTCGTGTTATTCAAGGAATGAAGAAAGCAGGCGTTATTAATCCTGTATTCTTAATTGATGAAATTGATAAGATGGCTTCTGACTATAAGGGTGATCCAAGTTCCGCTATGTTAGAGGTATTAGATCCTGAACAAAATGCTATGTTCTCTGATCACTATTTAGAAGAACCGTATGATTTAAGTAAGGTTATGTTTATCGCAACTGCGAACTATTTAGAAGATATTCCAGCAGCGTTACGTGATCGTTTAGAAATCATTAACTTGTCTTCTTATACTGAAGATGAAAAAGTGAATATTGCGACAGAACACTTAATTCCTAAACAAGCCGCATTAAATGGTTTAAAACCAAAACAATTTAATGTATCGGATAAAGTTATCTTACATATTATTCGTAACTATACTCGTGAAGCAGGGGTACGTCAACTTGAAAGACATGTGGCTACACTCTGCCGTAAATCCGTTCTTGCGATTCTAAAAGATGGCAAGAAATCCATTACTGTCACCGATAAACTGATGATGGAATGGTTGGGTAAAGAAATCTTTGAATATGGTAAGAAAGAAAAGACAGACCAAGTTGGTGTTGTGACTGGATTGGCTTACACTTCATTCGGTGGAGATGTTCTACCAGTAGAAGTCACAAGCTTTGAAGGTAAAGGACGATTAATCGTGACTGGCCAATTAGGCGAAGTTATGAAAGAGTCGACTGAAATTGCATTAGGTTATGTTAAATCCAATGCGAAGAAGTACAACATTGATCCTAAATTCTTTGAATCAAACGATATTCATATTCACGTACCTGAAGGGGCTGTTCCAAAAGATGGTCCAAGTGCAGGTATTACACTTACAACTGCTTTAGTATCCGCTTTAACTCATATTCCAGTGCATTCTGACCTAGCGATGACAGGTGAAGTTACACTTCGCGGTAATGTTTTACCAATCGGTGGATTGAAGGAAAAATCACTTGCGGCTCATCGTGTTGGAATTACTAAGATTTTGATTCCTAAGTTGAATGCTAAAGATTTAGATGAACTTCCAAAGATTGTTAAGGAACACATTACATTTGTTCCAGTAGAATCGATGGAACAAGTTCTTAAGGAAGCTTTGGTGAAACAATGAATTGTTTTATCCCAGCCAAATTCTTAACCACTGCGGTTGAAAAGAAACAATTTCCTGAGACGACACTGCCTGAATTTGTGATGGCTGGACGGAGTAACGTTGGGAAGAGTTCGCTTATTAATGCGCTTACGAATCAAAAATCGTTAGCGTATGTAGGGAAACGCCCAGGTAAAACACGTTATATAAATTTCTATTTGGTTGAAGATCGCGTCATGTTAGTGGATGTTCCAGGTTATGGATATGCACAACGTTCTCGTTTTGAACTTCAACAATACGGAAGAATGATGGAAGATTATTTTGGACTTCGTAAGATTAACGCTGTCTTATTAGTTATTGATTGTCGTCATGGTTTAACCGAAGATGATGAAGATATGCGTGAGTTTGTCGAAAGCAAGAATATTCCTATACTGATTGTTGCGACGAAGGCAGATAAATTATCGTATTCCAAACAACTTCAAGTAAGGGCTTCACTCAAACAGAAGTATAAACATCCAGTTGTTCTATTCTCTTCACTTAATAAATTGGGTTTAGAAGAAGTAGATCAATGGTGCATCGATCATATGTAATTAAAGGCAAGCAATTGCCTTTTTTTGATAACATTCCTTGCTTGTTTATGTGAACAAGTATATAGTGATGTATGTCATATTTGAGTGATGATAAGCAAAATAGGAGGTTTCGTATGAAGAAGTTTATTATTGGTTTAGTATTCGTATTTGTGTTGGTAGGTTGTACATCTGGGCCTAAGGTCTATAATGATGGAACATATAGTGGAACAGGTGTAGGTAAGAAAGGAGATGTTGTTGTATCGGTCACATTCAAAGGTGATAAAATTACAGCGATTGAAGTAACATCTCAAGAAGAAACACCTGAAATTGCTACAATTGTGTTTGAAGAATTACCTACAAAGATTATCGAAGCACAATCAACAGAAGGACTCGATACCTATGCAGGCGCAACGTATACCTATGATGCGGTTATCGACGCAGTCAATCAAGCGATCGAGAGTGCAAAAATAACAAAATAAAAAACTCGTTGTTACGAGTTTAGAATTAATTGATATTGATTTCCAGAAGGATCATTTACAATGAGTGAATGATCTTTTTTTGTATAAGGATACTTAGATTCATTCAATCTTGTTTCAACTTTGTTTAAGAAATCGATACTAGGAACACTTAGATTAGCTACATTCAATCCTGGTGTCGTTGAGTCTGCTTGTTTAACCCCTTTACCATTCCATACATTGATCGCAATATGATGATGATACTTTCCGTATGACATAAATACTGCAGAGTTAGGAATCTCAATTACAGTATCTAAGCCTAAAATCGATTGATAAAACTTCTTTGTTTCAATCAGTTCACTGACATGCAAGTGTAAGTGACCAACAATCGTTTCATCTGAGAATCCATTAAATTGTGTATCTCTTGCTTCATTCAATACGGCTTGTACATCCATTGGACCATTCTCAGATAAGATATCAAGTTTACCATTGACCCATCGCCAAGTTGTATCAGGAGTATCTGCCGCAATCTCGATTCCGTTACCATCTGGATCCGCTAGATAGATTGCTTCTGATATACCATGATTACTTGCACCTTGTAGTGGAGTACGACTTTCGATAAAGTGTTTTAGAATTGCACCAAGTTCTTTACGACTTGGGACAAGATATGCAACATGATAGAGCCCTGCAAATCGAGTATGGGTAGGATGCCCATTTTCAATTTGATGAAGTACGAGTAATGTTTGATTGGATGTTCCTAATTTTGCACTGTTATCGGTTTTATGAATGAGTTTCATTCCAATTGTTTTAGTATAGAATTCAATCGATCGATTTAAATTGAGTACACGTAATTCAACAGAACTTACATGTGGTATTTCTTGTGTGTGATAATTTTTCATATATTACTTCCTTTTAGTAAGTAAATTATCGTATATTTAAAACACTTTGTCTAATCATATGCTTTATTAGAGATTTTATAAGGTATAATTTCAGTAATAAGGAGATTTTATGAAACTCTATCCCTATCTAATTAATCGATTAACGCATACAGAACGTGTTCGTTGTGCTGTTGCTTGTGCTGAAGATGAAACAGTGTTAGTTTCTGTTATACAAGCGTATGATTTAGGTTTTATTCAACCTGTATTATTTGGGAATCAAGCTGAGATTGAAGTATTATTGAACGATAGAAAAGATGAATTTGAAATTGTATCGAGTTCTTCAAAAGAGGAAGCATGCCAACTTGCGGTACAATCTGTATCGAGTGGGAAAAACCGTTTGTTAATGAAGGGCTTTGTCGATACAAGTGTTCTATTAAAAGCAGTGTTAAATAAAGAATGGGGACTACGTGATAAACCAGTACTATCACATGTGTGTATCGCGACGTTGCCTCATAAAGATAAACTTTATTTTATTTCTGATTCTGCGATGAATATCTTACCAGACTTAATGACTAAGAAAGCGATCATAGAGAATGCAGTAAAAGTCGCAATCGCATGTGGTGTAGAATATCCAAAAGTTGGAGTTCTTTCTGCCATCGAAAAAGTAAATGATAAGATGCCATCAAGTGTGGATGCGGATTTATTGAGTCAAATGGCTAAACGTGGAGAAATAACAAATTGTTCCGTGGATGGTCCTTTTGCATTCGATAATGCGATTGATATACATGCAGCACATCATAAAGGGGTTAAACATCCGAATGCAGGTGAGTGTGATGTCTTAATCGTTCCTAATATTGAAGCAGGGAATATCTTATATAAATCGATTTCTTATTTTTCACAAGGGGATGTGGCTGGACTAATTATTGGGGCTAAGGTTCCAATTATACTAACCTCAAGGGCTGATTCTGAAGCGGATAAATTGAATTCTATTGTTTGTGCAATTTTAAACTTAGGAGAAAAACATGGCTAGGGTATTAATTCTAAATCTAGGTTCTACTTCATCCAAAGGCGCATTGTATGATGATCTAAATGAGATAAAATCGTTTACAATACGTCATTCTACAGAAGATCTTGCGCCATTCAAACGAATTATCGATCAAGTTGATTATCGTAAGAAATGCGTTGAAAATTGGATGATGTGTGAAGGATATAAAATGGAAGAGGTGGATTGTTTCTGCTTAAGAGGGGGTTTGGTAAAACCGATTCCAAGTGGTATCTACAAGATAAATAAACAAATTGTACAAGATGTACAAGAAGAGAAATATGGTTCACATTCAAGTAATGTTGGACTTGTGATTGGTTATTTATGGTCTCAAGAATATCACAAGGAAGCCATCTTCTTAAATGCACCCGTTACTGATGAACTTTCTGATTTAGCCCGTTTTACTGGTTTAAAAGGGGTAGAGAGAAGAAGTGTCTTTCATGCGCTTAACCAAAAACAAATTGCATTAGAATATGCGGAATCGATTCATCGTTCTTACTCTGATTTAAACTTAATTGTGTGTCATTTAGGTGGAGGAATCAGTATTGGAGCACATCTAAAAGGTAGAATTATCGATGTAAATAATGCACTTGATGGAGAAGGACCATTTTCGCCAGAACGTTCTGGACAGTTAAGTAATTTTATGGTGCTTGATTTAGTTGAATCTATGAATGATATTAAAGCAATACGAAGAATGTTAGCAGGTAAGAGTGGGTTGGTCTCACATTTAAATACCAATAGTATGATTGATGCGGTAAAACTTGCGGAAACAGATGAGTATGCTTATAACGTAATTGAAGCGATGATTTATCAAATAGCGAAACAAGTTGGGTCAATGGCAGCTGTTTTAAAGGGTAAAGTTGATCAAATCTTAATTACGGGTGGTTTAGCGTATAACAAAGTATTTGTTCAAAAAATCATTGAATATATTGACTGGATATCTGGTGTATCAGTCTATCCAGGAGAAGATGAATTACATGCTTTAGCAAGTGGAGCATATCGATATTTAACGAAACAAGAAAGTTTAAAAGAATACTAAAATTTCACATGAAAACGCTTTCATTTTCTCGTGTGATTTGTTATAATTGAGTTACCAAATGAAAGGTCGTTCATCGTGCACTTAGGGTACAACGTCTGTCTTCTATCATTAACAGAATTAACTGATTGACAGTCGTTTTATGGTAAGTAAACTATAAACGGCTTTTCTTTTCGTAAGGAGAGAAAAATGAATAAATTTGATTACATGCAAAAATACGGTTATGAACAATTAGTGTATTTACATGATCGTCATTCAGGTCTTAAGGGGATAATTTGTATTCATAATACAACTTTAGGACCAGCGCTTGGTGGAACCCGTGTATGGGAGTATGAAAACGAAGATGATGCAGTTTATGATGTTTTACGTTTAGCCCGTGGTATGACTAAGAAAGCAGCATGTGCTGGCTTGAACTTAGGTGGGGGTAAAGCAGTTATTATTGGTAATTCTAAACAATTAAGAAAAGATACCGTTCGTCGTGAAGCTTTCTGGAGAGCATTTGGTCGTTATATTGAAGGTTTAGGTGGTCGTTATATTACAGCTGAAGATGTTGGAACTTGCCCTGAAGATATGACTTTAGTTCGTATGGAAACCAATCACGTATTAGGTTTACCAACGACTTCTGGGGATCCTTCACCATTTACAGCTTATGGTGTTTATAAAGGCATTAAAGCATGTTTAAAAGAAGAGTTTGGAAGTGCAAAACTTGAAGGTATCCGAGTAGCAGTTTCTGGTGTTGGGCATGTTGGTAGTGCTCTATGTGAAATGCTAGTTAAAGAAGGAGCAATCCTTACCATCTGTGATATTGATGAAGAAAGTACTAAACGTGTTTCTGAATTAACCGGTGCTAAGATTGTTAAGCCTGAAGAAATCTATGATGTGGAATGTGATGTATTTGCACCATGTGCATTAGGTGCAGTCATCAATGATAATACATTAGCTCGTCTAAAATGTAGAATAATCGCAGGTTGTGCTAACAATGTATTAGAAGATTCTCAAAAACATGGTACTCAATTGCATGAAATGGGTTTAATTTATGCACCTGATTATGTTATTAATGCGGGTGGTTTAATCAACGTTTATCAAGAACGTATTGGTTACAATAAAGAAGCTTCGATGGCCGCAATTGATTTAATTTTTGATCGCGTTAGAGAAATCATTCGAGAATCAAAAGATACGAATACTCCAACATATCTCGTAGCAGATCGTATGGCTGAACGTCGTATTGAAATGATGCGTAATATTAATAGTATTCATCTTGAAAAATGAGTGAAGTTATCGTTTTAACAGGGGCTTATGGGGTCGGAAAGAGCGAGTTTGCATGTCAACTCGCTCTACTTAAAGCACCGTGTGTATTAGCTGATTTTGATGTGATTAATCCCTATTTTAGACCACGTGAACAAACATCTTGGTTTGAATCTCAAGGTGTAAAGATTATTGGCTCACAGATTAAGAATCACGTGAATCAGGATTTTCCTGCTTTGAGTGGTGATCTACCATCTTATATTAATCAAGATAAAACAGTCATTATTGATTGTGCGGGCAGTGAGAATGGATTAAAACCACTCGCAAGTTTTATGGATTCTTTAGTTAAAGCTAAAGTTTATATCGTAGTTAATCTGAATCGTTTAGAATCACGAATTGATGCTTTAAAGGATTTAATCGATTTATTTGAGAAACGAAGTCACTTAACAATAAGTGGTTTGGTACATAATACTCATTTATTAGATGAAACGAGTGCTGAAATGATTATTGAAGCACAATCAAAGTGTGAAGAATTAGCGTTTGAGTTAAAATTACCCATTGTTTATACAATGGTAAGTAAAGACTTATATCTGTTGTGTAAAGATGTAATTCATAATGAATGTATTGTTTATGATCGTTTAGTATTAAGAGAAGTTTGGATGAAGGGAGATACCTTATGAAAGGTAAAGTAATTTTTAATACAGATACCTGTAAAGGGTGTAGTTTATGTGTTAAAGCTTGCCCAATGAAAATACTCGCAATTGATCAGACGAAAGTCAATGCGATTGGGTACAATCCAGCGTATTGTGTTGATTTAGAGAAATGTATTGCCTGTACAAACTGTGCCATTATGTGTCCAGATACAGTCATTACAGTAATGAGGGTGGACGTATGAGTAAAGTGTTAATGAAAGGGAATGAAGCGATTGCTCAAGCAGCGATTTCTGCGGGTTGTACAGCCTTTTTTGGTTATCCTATAACACCGCAAAATGAGATCTGTGAGTATATGGCGAAGTATTTACCTAAAAATAAAGGTGTATTTGTTCAGGCTGAAAGTGAACTTGCCGCAATCAATATGGTGTATGGTGCTTCTGCAGCTGGTGCACGGGTTATGACCTCATCGTCATCACCCGGCTTAGCGCTTAAACAAGAGGGTATTTCATATTGTGCGGGTGCTGAATTACCAGCGGTAATTGTAAGTATTAGTCGTGGTGGTCCAGGTTTAGGTGGTATTCTACCGGCACAAGGGGATTACAATCAAGCAACACGTGGTGGTGGAAATGGTGATTATCATGTCATTGTTCTTGCGCCAAATGGAGTACAAGAAGCGACGGATATGGTTCGTAAAGCGTTCTATCTTGCGGATAAGTATCGTAACCCAGTCATCGTGATGGCAGATGGTGTTATTGGTCAGATGATGGAGCCAGTTGAAATTCATACTGAACCCGTTGAGTCTTTTGAAAAACCATGGGCAAGTAATGGTGAATTAAGTCGTGGTAATCGAAATGTAGTCAACTCCTTATTTTTAAATCCTGCGAAGCTTGAACAACATAATAATGATCTTAGAGCTAAATATGATTTAATCGAAAAGGATGTTGTGGATTATGAGTGTAGCTTATGTGAAGATGCGGATGTAGTGCTTGTTGCATATGGAACACCTTCACGTATTGTTAAGTCCGCAATCAATGCACTTCGCGAAGAAGGTATTAAAGCTGGATTATTTAGACCAAAAACCTTATATCCTTTCCCATATAAGCAATTAAAAGAAGTTGCTATGAATAAAAAGTTTGTACTCTGTGCAGAACTTTCAATGGGTCAGATGGTTCAAGATGTTCGACTAGCAATAGAAGGGGTTACTCCAGTCCATTTCTATGGTCGAGCAGGTGGTATTGTATTTGAACCAATTGAAATAGTAAATGCTGTTAAAAAGCATTTAGGAGGACTCTAATATGACAGTGATCTTTAAGAAAACAAAAGGCTTAACAGATGCGCCATTTAGTTATTGTCCTGGATGTACACATGGTATTATTCATCGCTTAGTTGCGGAAGTGTTAGAAGAGTTAGAACTATTAGATCGTTCAGTTGTCATTGCGTCAGTTGGATGTTCTGTTATGAGTTATGAGTACTTTAACTGTGATGCGATTCAAGCAGCACATGGAAGAGCACCAGCGGTTGCGACAGGTGTTAAACGTGTTCGACCAGACTCAATTGTATTTACCTATCAAGGGGATGGTGATTTAGCCTCAATTGGTACAGCTGAGATTGTTCAAGCGGCTCATCGTGGTGAAAATATAACAGTTGTGTTTGTCAATAATGCGATATATGGTATGACTGGCGGACAAATGGCTCCTACAACTTTACCAAATCAAGTGACTACAACCTCTCCTTATGGACGTGATACACACTTAACAGGTGAACCCATTCGTATATCCGAAATGATGGCAACCATTCCAGGAACATATTATGTGGAACGTGTAATGGCTGCCGATCCTGTCAGTGTTCGTAAAGCGAAAAATGCGATTAAAAAAGCCTTCAAGTATCAAGTAGAAGGTAAAGGATTTAGTATGGTAGAAATACTCTCTTCCTGTAATATTGGCTGGGGTATGAGTCCAAATGATGCTTTAGAGTATATTAAGAAAGACATGGCTTCTTATTTCCCACTTGGGGTATATAAAGATAAAGGAGCGAACCAATGAAACCAATCAAATTAGTTTGTGCTGGTTTTGGTGGTCAAGGTGTTTTATCGGTTGGTCAACTCATCGCAATGATGGCCATGGATAAAGGGTTTGCGGTAAGTTGGATGCCATCGTATGGACCTGAAATGCGGGGTGGTACTGCAAACTGTCATGTCGTGATTGATCAAAATGAAGTGAGTTCCCCGATTATTGCGGATGGAATTACCCATTTATTGGCTATGAATCAACCTGCTTTAGATAAGTTCTTACCTAAGTGTTCTAAAGATGCGAAGATTGTTATTAATGCATCCTTGATAAAGGATTATTCTATCCCAAGTTCAATGACCGCCATTCCTCTTGATTTTAATCAGATTGCTCAAGAGGTTGGTAACCTTAAAGTGCAAAATATGGCAGCTCTTGGTGCATTAACTCGTACCTTTTCAGAATTTGAGATGAAAGATGGTTTACAAATTATCGATGTTAAGTTTGGTTTAAAAGATAAAGGAATTACCGAACTCAATAAAAAAGCCTATACGATTGGATATGAAAAGTAGTTCATTATGAACTACTTTTTTTTGCGTTATACGTTTGATCTCCAACTCTTAATAATTGGATGAATAGATTTAGATAATTCTCAAGGACCCATTCGAGATGGTCATCGCTTCCTAATTCTTGTGCCTTCTCAAAAGCTTGAGAAACCCCAGCAAATAAGGATTGAGCTAACATATCACATAAGAGCGCTTTCTTCTCATCATCGATTCCAACATTAGGGAACCATCTTTGAATGATGTGGTAGATAAGTTTGTTTATCCATTGGATAATTTGATTGTTAATTTTAGAATATCTAAATAAGATGAGAAGTTCTTTTTTCTTTTGCATAAAGATTTTTACTAAGTCTTTACTCATCAATTTTATCTGAGAATTAAAGTATTCATCTCTTCTTGCTTTAAGATAATCATTCATTTCAATTGGAAATTCAATCAATGGAATAATTGTTTGATTAAGTGCCCAAATGGTATCCGATACAAGTGCACTAAATAGATCTTCTTTATCTTTATAGTAATGATAGAGGTTTCCAACTGTCATATTTGCGTTCTTAGCGATGTTGCGCATGGACGCATCATTATAACCATGATTAAAGAATTCATCGAGTGCTGATTTAAGAATTAAGTCTCTATATTCTTGTTTAAGTACTTGTGGCATAATAATAGTATACATATGTTCATCATTAATAACAAGAAAAGTGAGTAAATGCTTATTTTAAGAGTATATTGCTTGTAAACAGACCTTGGTTTTTGAATAATTAGAGTAGTTTAGGAATGATTACTATTTAAAAGGAATGAGGAAATAACAATGAAATGGTTCTTGTATTATGGGATTGCATTTGCAGTGTTTATGGTCATTGATTTAATTTGGCTTGGATTTATTGCGAAAGATCTTTATTCAAAGTATTTAGGGTATTTGATGAGTGATAAAGTTAATTGGATTGCCGCAATTGTATTTTACTTAGTGTTTATTGGGGGTGTTTGTTATTTCGTATTGTATCCAAGTTTGGCGGATCAGAATATAACAAATCTTATTACTCGTGCAGTCTTATTTGGTTTTATAACGTACGCAACCTATGATTTAACGAATCTTGCGACTGTACGTGATTGGCCGATTCAAATTACGATTATTGATTTAATTTGGGGTACAACACTATCTACTAGCGTTAGTGTAATTTCATATTTGATTATTAATCAATTGGGGTAATCTATGCGTATTAATGGTAATGAATTATATTCTTATATTGTATCAGGTGCTCGAAATGTTATTGTAAATGAGCAGAATTTAAATCGAATTAATGTCTTTCCTGTTCCAGATGGGGATACAGGGACCAATCTTGCATTAACGATGAACTCAATCTTACAAGGCGTTGAGAAAGTTCAAGATGCAAATCAAATGTTGGATAAAGTAGCTCGAGTATCAATTGATAATGCTTATGGAAATTCAGGTATGATTTTTGCTCAATATTTCATTGGATGGTCAAAAGCGCTTGAGTCTAAAACAAGTATCTCTCCAACTGAATTAGTTGAGAGTTTGAAACAAGCTGCTCAACATGCGGTTGATTCTGTAACTCATCCAAAAGAAGGAACGATTCTTACAGTGATGCGTGAATGGGCAAACCATTTCGAATTGCCAAATGAAGATGATTTAGAAACAATCTTTGAATCTTCACTCGTTAAATTACAAGACTCGGTTAGTAAGACAAAAAATCAATTGAAGATTCTTAAAGATAATAATGTGGTGGATGCAGGGGCACAGGCTTTCTATTACTTTGTGGAAGGCATTGTTCGATTTATAAAGAATCATAGTTTAGACAACTTAGAGTTTAAAGCAGCGAGCTTGGATTTAATTACCGAACCTTTGTTAAGTGTTGATGTTGGTGAACATCGTTATTGTTCACAATTCTTAATCAAATCCGATGATTCAAAAGAAACAATTGAATCCTTAATCCATATGCATGGTGATTCACTTGTCATAAATAAGAATGATCAGCACATCAGTATTCATGTACATACCAATGATCCACATCTTGTGATGAAGAAGTTAGTTGAGCGTGGAGAAGTCTTATCGCATAAAGCAGATGATATGTTCTTGCAGGCTAACTTAATTCATAATAAGAAAGCTAAAATGGCAATAATTACAGATTCCATTGCGGATTTACCAAGAGATTTCATGGATCAAGAACATTGTGTATTACTTCCTTTAAATATAATTATTGATTCGGTTGTTTATATGGATAAAGTAACGATGAAGGCAGAGGATTTTTATCAAAATCTAGATGATTATCATTTAAATCCAAGTTCATCTCAAGTATCTCCAAAAGTCATTGAAAGAGTATTTAATCAATTACTACAGAACTATGATGAAGTCATTGGCATATTCGTTTCATCTAAAATGAGTGGCACCTATAACAACATCAAGAAGGTTGTGGAAAAGTTAAATCTTGATGGTAAACGTGTTGAGATTATTGATTCTAAGAATAATTCAGTAACTGAAGGTTTGTTGGTTAGAGAAGCATTACTTTTGAAGCGTCAAGATAAATCATTTGATGAAATTGTTTCTCATGTTAAATCAATGATTCCTAACTTAAGAATTTATGTAAGTGTCATGGATCTCAAGTATATGTTAAGAGGTGGACGTGTTTCTAAGGTAACTGGTTTTGTTCTATCTAAGTTAAAACTTCAACCTGTAATTTCGATTGATAAAGAGGGTAAAGGTATTATTCCATTTAAGTCTTTAAGTCAAAAGAGTGCAATTAAGTCCATTCTAAAAACAAT
>CAYWGS010000024.1:0-1904 GCA_964457525.1 uncultured Erysipelotrichaceae bacterium
AAACAATATTAAATATATGCTTATTCTATTAACATGTCAATTCATTTGAAAACGAATAACTAAGTGAAATTGTGTGATATATTTACTATATGGAAAAACTATTACTATCAATCCTTATTGGTTATTTATTTGGAAATATACAAGCATCCTATTTATTAGCGAAAGCAATCAAAAAAGTGGATATACGAACTTTAGGATTTGGCAATGCTGGGATGTCAAATGCGGTTGAATCATTGGGTTGGAAATTTGGTTTACTTGTTGGTTTTATTGATGTTGGTAAAGGGATTGTGTCAATACTGGTTATTAAGTATTTAATGAATGTTAACTTTAATCCTGAAGGAGCACTGATCCTCTATTTGAATGCATACAGTGTTATCTTAGGTCATATCTATCCCTTCCATATGAACTTTAAGGGTGGAAAAGGAACAGCTGCTTTAATTGGTGTATTACTTGGATTAAATCCAGTGATGGGACTCATAGGTATTGCGATTATTATTCTTGTGACCTTGATTAGCGATTATGTAGCAGTTGGTACACTTGCATTAACGCTCTATGTTGTTGGAATTACACTCTATTTTAATATGGGATTAATTCCATTACTTATTAGCATTAGTGGTTCTTTATTAAGTCTGTATTATCATCTTCCAAATTATCGTCGAATATTTAATCATTCAGAAGGAAGATTATCTAAAGTATTAAAAAAGGCCAAGAAATTGGCCTTTAACTATGTTTACTGAGTCGATTAAATCGAATAAAATTTAAGACAAATAAGAGTCCAATACTCACAATCATAACAATTAACATAAAGTTTGGTTCTAATATATGTCCAAATACTTTTAGGTCAATTCCTTGAAAATATCGATATTCATTAATCATTTCGATTGGAGCTTGTGCAAACACTTTATCGAGAATGGGTTTTAAATAGGTTTGCCTTAAGAGACTTGCCCCTACCGATACAGGAAGAATATTAAACATATTCTGTACGAATACTGGCATGATTCCCATTGGCATATACGCACCTGTTACGAAACCTATGAAGGTTCCTACCATTGTATTTACCACTCCATAGGTATTTGGAGAATTGGTCCAAGACGCAATATATAGACTTAAGAGAGTTGATGACATAATTAAGAGAATGATAATTCCAAGGGATTGAATAATCTGATCTGCAGTTAACCATGGACCACCCTTTACCTTAACAATCACAATACTTAAGACAAACATGAGCAAACTTATTACAGAAGTAATCACGACACTAGAGAAGAAATACGATAAGATGAGTTGGTAACGTTTAAGTGGAGAAACTAAGAAATCATTTAGATTCTCATCCTTCGCGTCATCGACTAATCGTCCCATATTTCCTAAAGATAATGTCACACTTGATACTGCAATCAATCCTGGTAACATCCAGGCATAGACTAAAGCATCGATTTCGGGTAAATCCATTCCTACAGATTGCTTAATGTTGTTTATTTGTATTTCACCTAAGAATAAGACATAAAGTCCAAGAATAATAATGACGGATAATAATGAGAAGAATACAAGGGCTTTATCTCTTACAAACAATCTAAGGTTACGTAAGCTGAGTGCATATATTATTTTCATGACTCGTCCTCCCGAATTGTTTGTCCTGTTAAGGCCAAGAACACAGTATCCATTGTACCTTCAATAACTTCAAACTGATCAATTTGATTTCGATGAGCATCTAAGATAGGATACGCTTCTTTACTTTCTTTTAATACAATTTCATAACCATCGTTTATCTTATGATATGGATAATTAAACTGCTTAATCAATGATTCATCTAAAGAATCAGTCTTTATACGCATTAAAGTTGGGGCATATTGTACTCTTAATTCACGTGGTGTTTTTAATTCAAGTATTTCACCATGATCAATAATACA
>CAYWGS010000024.1:2004-18180 GCA_964457525.1 uncultured Erysipelotrichaceae bacterium
GTTTTTAAACTTTGTGCAAATTGAAGAACACATATATCGGTACAACATCCAACAATCGTTACTGATTCTAAGTCTGGGTTATTTTTTAGATACGTTTGAAATCCTTCCGCAAAGAAACCATTTGTCGAATCTTTCTCAATCTTAATCATACGTGATTCAAATGGTTTGAGTTCAGGTATTAATTCACTTTCACGTGTTCCTTTTAAACAATGTGGAGGATAGAAATCAAACTCAAGTGATGACATCGTATGTGTATCTTGAAATGATAAGACATCTTTATTCTCGGTTAAGAAATGTTCTACAATCTTAACGGTTTCTGGCACAATCTTATTTATACTCGGATCACTTAGTACCCCTTCATTAATAAATCCATTAATCATATCTACAACAACACAGATTTCTTTTTTCATGCGTCCTCCTATTATTTATTCTTTTTCTTGTTTAATATTGTACACGAATAGTGATATAAAAAATGATTCTGTTAAGAAAACTTCTTCATAACAGAATCATTAGTTTATTGTTTATCTAAATATTGATTAACTCCAAGTAAGATAATCGTTGAAATACTAAGAACAATAATACTATTAAGTAAAGTAATTGATGATGATCCACCGTTTAATAGAATCATGTTCATTCCACTATATGGATTGAACTTAGTGAAGATTGCATTAGGATCAATTTGTGATAAGAACACTCCTAATACACAGATTATTAATGTTATTCCAGTCGCAAATAACTTACTCTTGATAATACGATTTATGAGTAAGATAATCGACGAAATAAATCCTAAATTAAACAAGAAGAGAATAAACGTTAATCCATAGAATTGCATTAATGGCATAAAACCAAGTAAAGCACTCATCTCTCCAGATCCTCTCGGATAGGAAGAGAAATAACTTAAACCAATCGCAAAATTACCACCATTTCCCAAGAAATCATATTTAAGATTATTCTCTATACCTACAAAGCTCTTCCAACTCATTGAATTAACTAAAACCGGTAAATTCAATGAACTTGCACCTTTAAATAATGAAAGAATGATTGAAATAAGTACAAGTGGGATTAATACAACAATTAGAGTATTACCTATTGATAATATATATTGAGCTATAAATCCTTTATTGGAATGATTATTTTTCTTATCATCCAAGATACCACTATTTAAAGCAATATGTAATACAAAGAGTATGAACCAGAACTGTGCAAAGAAGTGATAGATAAAAGTCGAGCCATTCATCGTATATCGATTGACTGGTTGAGTGAATACTTCATTTTCAACAAGCTGATAGGAATACAATAAACGAGTTTTGTAATAGTATCTAAAATCCTTCATCACATTGGTTAAACCATCCGATGAGAACACGAGTTCAGGGTAGTTCATCTTATCTTTTACTTCAGTTTGTAGATCAATGATTTCAGTTGATTCTTCAATTACTTTCGAGTTACGTTCATGATTAATATCATAAATATAATTACTCACATTCCAGTAATCATAAAAGAGTTGTTCATTATGATAGGTTTCCCAATCATTTTCAAGAATTGCTCTTTCTTTACGTTGTGTAGATTCCAACAAAAGCATGAGTGTATTCTTGTATTCAATTGCGTTAGATACATCAATCTTTCGATTACCCACATTCCCTGACTTGATTCCAATATCAACTATTGTTAAGTCATTGTTTATTGTACTAATTTGTTCACGAGTTTGATTAAGATAGAAATCATTGTATTCTTTAGATTGATTATTAAAATCCATAATTAAATACATACTTAAGATACTGATTATTCCAATAACAAACCAAGTCATTTTCTGCTTAAACAATCGTTGTACATTATTTTTTATCATTAATTTCCCCTCCCAAGAGAAAATATATAAAAAGAAACATCATAAAAATGAATGTTTCTCATTTAAAGTATTTGAATAGTTTTATAATCCAATCGATTCACGTTACTTCCCCCAAGTAGTGTGGTAATAGACTGAGAAATATACTTATTAGTTACACATTATCATATAAATATGTAGTTGTATATAAATCTTTTAAGCTTTGCGTTTAGATAGAGTAAGTATTACAACAGCACCAATAATGAGAATGGATGCAATGATTGCCTGAGTACTTAATACTTCACTCGCTAGACTCCAACCAAGAATAAGTGCTACTACCGGGTTTACAAAGGCATAGGTAGAAGCGAGCGTTGGATTAACATTCTTAAATAACCAAATATACGCTGAATACGCAAGAATGGATCCAAACAGAATTAGATAGAACATAGCGAATAGAGATTGAGTTGTTATGTTTGAAACATTAAATGATTTATACTCACCTAACAACATGGAAAAGATTAAAAGCAAGAATCCGCCGACTAGCATTTGAAAGGATATGTTATAGAATGAGGATTTTGGCATGTTAGCTCGTTTTGAATACAATGAACCGATGGACCATGATAGTGATGCAATAAGAAGTAGTATGATTCCAATCACATCAATATTTGTACTAGAGTTTGATCCTTGAAAAACTAATACGATGATACCAGCAAATCCTAAGAATAATCCTACAAACTCTAATAAACTTGGTTTCTTCTTATCACCACTTATCCAATTCAAACCACTGATCCATAATGGAACAGATGCGATAATTAAACTAGCGATGGATGATGGTACACGCATTTCGGCATATGCCACAAGTCCATTACCACCTAATAGAAGGAGTGCGCCAACTAAACCTGCACTTAATATTTCCTTCTTAGTTGGAAACGTTTCTTTCTTAATCAATGCAAAAGTTGATAGAATGATTCCAGCTGTTGTATGTCGTATTCCTGCCATGATAAAAGGAGGAAAAGATACGAGAGCAAATTTCATTCCAAGATAGGTTCCACCCCAGAATAGATAAACACAGAAGAATGAGATTAGTATAAGCCATTTGTTTTTTTGTGATGCCATAATATTTCCTCTAAATAACAAAGATTATATCACTAAAAAGATAGTAGAAATAAAAAAGATTATTATTCGAATGAACAATAATCTTAGTATAAATATTACTTAGAATCAAAATCCTTGAGTTGAATGTTCAACGCGTGAACGGATATCTGCAATTCCATAATCAATAAGAATAATGATATCAGTAACATGATAATACTGATTCCAAACGCTATCTTAGCGCTTAAGTCTAAACTAGCAAATAAGAGTAATAAACTTAATACGCTAAAGAAGAAACTAATTCCTCCAAAGATTTGCATATTACGAATTATACGCATTCTTTTACGTAAGTTTGCTAATTGTTTAAATGTAATTTCACTTGGTTCTTTTGTGTGTTGAGCATATAGTTCTCGTATAAGATTCGCGATCACCACAAAACGATTGGTATAAGCCAACATCAATAATGAGATCGCTGAGAATAATAAAGTTGGGGTTTGTAAGGTAAAATCCATTGTCATTTCTCCTGAGTTTATAGATTAAAGGATTTTATTGTTTCTTTCAATAAGATTGACTGTAAAGCTCATTGAATTTGTGTTAAAGTAGTTAGAAAAAGGAGGAAATCCTATGAAAATTTCATTTATTGGGGCAGGTAAAATGACACATGCCTTTTGTGAAGGTTTAGCTCAATGTGATTTCTTTAATGAACATCAAGTAACCATTAGTAACACCAGTCAAGGAAAGTTGGATGAGTTAATATCACTTTATCCAATTACAATAACTCAGAATAATATTGAATGTATTAAAGGGGCTGATTTAATAATATTGGCCATAAAGCCCCAACAATACACTTCCGTGATAAAAGAGGTTAAGGAGTATGTTGGTGAGAATACAATAATCATTTCTTTAGCTGCAGGAATTAGTTTAGCACAATGCGAAAAATGGTTTGATCATAAAAAGATTATACGATTTATGCCAAATACAGGGATTGCTAAGAATTCTGGGGCAATCGCATGTACGACTTTGAATTGTTTACAAGAAGAGTTGGATACTGTTGTGGAGTTATTTCAGCCCCTTGGTAATATTTACATCATCGATGAATCACATATGAATGCCTACATTGCGGCAAATGGGTCAGGTATTGCGTTTGTGTATGAATTGATGCGTGTTTTCACGAAACAAGCCATATTGTTCGGTTTGGATGAATCCATCGCACAATCGGTTGTAAAGAACGCATTTAGTGCAGCCAGTCAGATGGTTGATGATACTACAAATATACAATCAATGATTGATCAAGTGACCTCAAAAGCAGGGACTACAATTGAAGGGATAAATGTATTAAGAGAATCAGAATTAGAAAGTATTATTCACAAGACCTTTCAAGCAACAATCCACCGAGCAGAAGAAATAAGTCAATCTTATGAGGGATTAGAATGAAATTAAAGGCTCTAAAATCTGCCTTTCCAATCACACTACCCGTATTTACGGGTTATTTATTTTTAGGGATTGGTTATGGAATATTAATGAATAAATCGGGATTATCCTTAGCTTTAACCATTGTGATGAGTACACTCGTATTTACAGGGGCAATGCAGTTTGCGGCTATTCCCTTATTTTTATCCAGTTTTAATCCTATTTCGGTGTTTATTTTATCGATGATGGTTAACCTGAGACACTTGTTCTATGGGATATCTTTACTCCCAAAATATAAGAACTTAGGGATAAAGAAATACTTTATGATCTTTTCACTCAGTGATGAGACATTCTCAATTAATGTCGCAAGTACGATAAAAGAGGATGTTAATCCTGGATGGTTTTATTTCTTTGTTTCTCTCTTGGATTATTTGTATTGGGCGATTGCGAGTGTTATTGGTTTCTTATTAGCTTCTAAGATACCTAACAATATAAAAGGAATCGATTTTGTGTTAACTGCATTGTTCTATGTTCTCTTCTTAAATCAATGGGAAGTTAAGCAGAATCGAGTTTATCTATTATTAGGATTATTCTGTACGACACTTGCACTAGTTCTTGTTGGAAAGACACAGTTTCTTTTAGTAGCAATGATCCTTTTATTTGGCTGTATTATGATTGATTATCAGAGGAGGAAAATATGACATTAGTTCAAGTCAGTATCTATGTTGGAATTATGATGTTTGCCTCTATTACAACACGATTCTTACCTTTTTTCTTCTTTCCTGAGAATAAACCTTTACCGAATTGGGTGCAGTTTGTTGCGGATCGTTTGCCTTATGCATCTTTGGGGATGATCTTAATCTATGCATTAAAAGATACTTCTCTAGATATAGCGGTATCTTATCCTGAAGTTATTGCTCTTATTTGGATTACGATTATACATCTGAAGTACAAACAAACACTCTTGAGTATCTCGACATCTGTATTACTGTATTTATTTCTAGTGAATTAAAAAAGGTGGATTAATCCACCTTTAATGTTTTCTTAACTAATTCTAATACTTCTTCTTGGTTGCTCATTCCAAGCGCTTTATCAGCCATTTCTTTCATTTCAGCATAGTTTAATGAACGAACCATTTTACGTGCCTGTAGGATACTACTTGCACTCATGGAGAACTCATCTAAACCTAAACCTAAGAGTAGAGGTACAGCAAGTTCTTCACCCGCCATTTCTCCACACATACCACACCATTTACCTTCTTTATGAGCACCATCAATGGTCATCTTAATTAAACGTAAGAGAGATGGGTTATATGGTTGGTATAAGTAAGATACTTTTTCATTCATACGATCTGAAGCCATGGAATATTGGATTAAATCGTTTGTACCAATTGAGAAGAAGTCAGCTTCTTTCGCAAATTGATCCGCCAATACTGCAGCAGCAGGAATTTCTACCATCATACCAATTTGGTAAGAATCAGAAACAGCGATTCCTTCAACTTTTAGTTCAGCTTCAGTGTCTTTAACAAATTTCTTAGCAATTCTAAATTCATCTAATGTCGCAATCATTGGGAACATGATGCAAAGATTTCCATAAACACTTGCACGTAATAAAGCACGTACTTGAGTTTTAAAGATATCCGTACGATCTAAACATAGACGAATTGCACGGTAACCTAAGAATGGATTCATTTCGTGTGGGAAAGGTAAGTAACTAAGTTCTTTATCTCCGCCGATATCTAAGGTACGTACAACAGTTGGACGTTTACCCATTTTTTCAAGGACTGATTTATATGCAACATATTGATCTTCTTCTGTAGGAAGAGATTGTGCATCCATGTATAAGAACTCAGTACGGTATAAACCAACACCTTCGCCACCGTTTTCTAATACTTTGTCCGCATCGACTGGTGTACCAATATTGCCTACAAGTTCAACATGGTGAGCATCCGTTGTGACACTATCTGCATCTTTTAATACTTTTAAGCTATTCTTTAAATCTGCAAAGCGTTCAGCTTTTAAATTGTAATGTTTTAATTCATCTTCAGTTGGGTTAACAATCACAACACCATCTAAAGCATCGAGAACAATAATATCTCCGTGATTTACTTTGTCGAGTAATCCACTAATACCTACAACAGCAGGAATTTCTAAACTACGAGCCATAATCGCACTGTGGGATGTTCTACCACCGATAGCAGTTGCGAAACCTTTTGTATAATCTTTATTTAATTGTGCAGTATCGGATGGAGTTAAGTCGTGGGCAACAATCACAACTTCTTCTTGAATTAAGGATAGATTCGCTAATTCATAACCCATGATATGGCAATTCAAACGATAAGAAACGTCTTTAATATCAGCAGCTCTTTCTCTGAAATACGCATCTTCCATCGATTCAAACATATTGATAAACATAGAACTAACTTCTTGACAAGCAAACTCAGCATTTACAGATTCTGATTTAATCATTTCAGTCATTTGACCTGTGAATTCTGGATCAAAAGTGACCATTAAATGAGCATCAAAAATCGCTAAATCTTCATCCGATAAACGTCCAACAGCTTTTTCTTTAATGGTTTCAATATCATGTCTTGTTTTCACAAGAGCAGCTTCAAAACGCTCTAATTCCTCATTAACATCCACTGTCTTACGAACAATAGTTAATTGTGGTTGTACAAGCTTATAAGCTTTTGCAACAACAACACCACTACTCGCCGCAATTCCCTTTAACATTACATTCCTCCTTGGCGTACTTCAAAAGAGTTTTCACTCAATTTTCGGTATAATCATACCACTATTTCATTATGTAGACAATGTATAAAGCGTGTCAAAGCGTTCCGTTTAATTCGATAATAACTTGTCTTTGAGAAGTATTCCATCCACCAATTATTATGTTTTCCATCGATGAACTCCGTTACCAGAATTCGTCTTTCATCCTCATTTAATTGGTCAATACTATACTGAATCGTATAAGCATAAGCACATTCTAAAGGTAATTTCTTTGCCTGATTATATTCCTTTCGTTTAAGAAAAGATCGATAATACTTGAAATGATATTGAGATAAAATATTAAGTTCTTTAAATGTATAGTTGTTCATACTCTTCTTTATGTAAGAAAGATAATAAGTCCTAAAAAAAGATTCCATTATTGAATGGAATCCTGTTTTTGATTTTTAATAACTTTTAAGCGAATAAAACCTTCACGTTCTTTTTCTTCAAGTGCTTCAGAAATATACTTGATATCCCCTTCTAAATTAGGAATAACAATATTCTTTAAAGCATTCGCACGCTTCTGCGTTTTTTGGATTGCACGAGCTAATCGATAGATTGAAGTATCAACTTCTGCTAATACAACTGTTAGACGTTTAGCAACAATATACTTAAGTGTTGCTTCATCGAGACGTGAGTTGGATTCTTCAAAACCATACTCTAGTACAACATCCGTTTCATGCATTGTTACCATTGGGATTTCAACCCCCATAACACTGCGATAAACGATATTAATCCCCTCTTCGACAGTAATTGCATTCGCAATCTCATTGACAACTCCGAGGGATATATTAGCTTGTTGGAGGGCTAAGTACGCTTCTTGATATGCTTCTGTGATGTTTTCATGAAGAAACTTAACTTTATCGACCAGATTCATCATTTCGCGTATTAAAACATTCCGCTTACGGTCCATAAGATCATAACCGAGTTTAGCGAGTTCTAATGATTTCTTGCTGGCGATGAGATTTCCCTTCGTTGGGGATGGTCGTAAATTTGCCATTCTATGCCTTTCTTAGAATTTCGTCCAATTTACCTTGTTCAAGAACCATGAAATGAGCAATGGCTTGTTCAGTATCATGATACTGTTCAATGAGATCAGAAGAAATACGATCTAATTCTGCTTTAGGTAGAAGTGATAATAACGTCCAACCTAAGTTAAGAGTATCTTCCATACTACGATTGGTATCAAAACCTTGACCAATATAATACTTCTCAAAATAACGTCCAAAAGACATATACTTGCGGTCTGTTGTGGAAAGTTCTTCTTCCCCAATAACGGAAGCTAGAGCACGAGCATCTTGTACTTTCGCATAACATGCGAATAATTGCGTACTTAAGCTTGAGTGATCTTTACGTGTATAGCCTTCACCAATACCATCTTTCATTAAACGACTAAGGGATGGAAGAATACCAATTGGTGGATAAATATTTGTTTGATGTAAATTACGATCTAGAACAATTTGCCCTTCTGTAATATAACCCGTTAAGTCAGATACTGGATGCGTAATATCATCATTTGGAATCGTTAGAATAGGAATTTGTGTAACAGAACCGAGTTTACCTTCTACAAGACCTGCTCTTTCATATAAAGAAGCTAAGTCAGAATAGAGGTAACCAGGATAACCTTTACGTCCAGGAATTTCTTCCTTACTACTACTAAATTCACGTAATGCTTCACAATAGGCTGTAACGTCTGTCATGATAACAAGAACATGCATATCTTCTTCAAACGCTAGATATTCCGCAACAGTTAAAGCACAACGTGGAGTAAGAATACGTTCAATAATAGGGTCATTGGATAAGTTTAAGAACATAACAACCTTTTCCATAACACCTGTTTCTTCAAAACTCTTTTTAAAGAAATTCGCAACGTCATGTTTAACACCCATTGCCGCAAACACAATCGCAAAATCTTGTCCATTGCTAGATGCAATATTCGCTTGACGTACGATTTGAACTGCTAGTTGATTGTGTGTCATACCACTACCGGAGAAGATTGGTAATTTTTGGCCTCGAATTAAGGTATTAAGACCATCAATTGCGGAAATCCCTGTATTGATGTAATCTCTAGGATATTTACGCATAACTGGATTCAATGAACGACCATTGATATCGAGTTTAGTTTTAGCATAAACTTTACCTAAACCATCAATCGCAGTTCCTGATCCATTAAATGTACGACCTAATATTTCCTTGGAAACAGCAATTTCCATAGGATGACCTAATAAACGTGTATTGGTGTTGTTTTTGGAAAGTCCAGTTGTTCCTTCAAATACTTGAATAACAGCACGAGAACCTTCAATTTCAACGACACGACCAAAACGTGTTGAACCATCATCAAGTTCAATTTCAACCACTTCTTCAAAAGCAACGTTTTGAACATCATCGAGAATAATAAGTGGGCCTTTGATTTCTTTCAATCCTTTAAATTGACGACTCATTTTACCCTCCTTACTGAATGCTAGCCATAGCTAGATCAATTCTTTCATAATAACTATCTAAACGATGTAACTCATTGTTCGGTACATCGTATTTAATCTTAATAATATCTTCAAAAATTCCTGTTTCAACAATCGAACGAACCGTTCGTTGAGTACTAATAACTTGAGATGCTTGATTCTTCAAGTGAGCAATCAACTGTAACATCTTCAATTGTTTTTCATATGGAACATAAGTATCTTCTGGATGGAACGCATTTTGTTGTAAGAAACCAACGCGAATAACACGTGCAATTTCTAAACTTAGCTTTTGGTCTTCAGGCAACACATCCGAACCAATGAGTTTAACAATTTCCATTAATTGGGTTTCTTCATGCAAGATGTTCATCATTTCATTTCTTAATACTAAGAATTTACGATCAACATTTACATCAAACCAACGTTTTAGATCATCTAAATACTCACTATAACTTAGATTCCAGTTAATCGCTGGGAAGTGTCTCGCATACGCAAGATTCTTATCGAGTGCCCAGAAAGAACGAACGAAACGTTTTGTGTTTTGTGTAACTGGTTCAGAGAAGTCAGCACCTTGAGGTGAAACAGCTCCAATAACAGTAACTGAACCTTCATGTTTAGATAAAGTATCAACATAACCCGCACGTTCATAGAATTGTGCAATACGAGAAGGTAAATAAGCTGGGAACCCTTCTTCAGCAGGCATTTCTTCTAGACGTCCAGATATTTCACGAAGTGCTTCTGCCCAACGAGATGTACTATCTGCCATTAATGCAACATGATATCCCATATCACGGTAATATTCCGCAATAGTAATACCGGTATAAATGCTTGCTTCACGAGCCGCAACTGGCATATTCGATGTATTCGCAATAAGAACTGTACGGTCCGTTAAAGGTTTATGTGATTTAGGGTCCAATAATTCTTTGAACTCATGTAATACTTGAGTCATTTCATTACCACGTTCACCACAACCAACATAAACGATAATATCCGCATCACACCATTTTGCAAGTTGGTGTTGAGTCATTGTCTTACCCGCACCGAATCCACCAGGAATCGCAGCTGCACCACCCTTCGCAATTGGGAAGAGGGTATCGATAACACGTTGACCAGTAATTAGTGGCATTGTGATTGGTTTACGATCTAACACAGGACGTGGAGAACGAATTGGCCATTCTTGAACCATTGTTAATGGTTGTTTCTTGCCATGCTCATCTAATACAACTAATAAAGTTTCTTTTATGTTATAAGAACCATTTGGTTTAATTTCAACAACTTTACCATTAACTCCAATTGGAACTAAGAAACGATGTTCAATAAGAGATGTTTCTGGGCAAGTCGCAAAAATTTGGCCTTCTTTTACTTCATCATTTAAATTTACTTTAAATGTGACATCCCATACTCGTTCTTCACTTAATGCATTAATTCCTTTGCCTTCACTAACATACATCCCGCTTAATTGAGCCATATCTTTGAGTGGTCTTTGAATACCATCAAAAATATTATCCAAAATACCAGGACCTAAGCTAGCGCATAAAGGTGCACCTGAATGGTATACGAGTTCATTAACACGTAAACCTGTAGTACTTTCATAAACTTGTATTGTAGTGAAATGATCATCAATACCGATTACTTCACCTAATAATTTCTTTTCGCCGACATAGACCATTTCGAGCATTTTAAACTTACTGTAATCTTTAACTCGAACAACCGGTCCATTGATTGAATAAATATGTGCCTTTTCCATAATGCCTCCTAAAAATGCAATTCAGAATGAGCAAAGAACCATTCTTTTTGAACTTTAAGCTGATGGTCAAGGGTCATTTCAATGGCCATTTTACCATTCGATTCTTGTAAGATAAATCCACCGACTTCAATTGTATTTGAACACTCAACTTTAAGACTAGGATTTGACTTAAATGCATCTTTAAAGTATGCACAATCATCTTCCTTAACAAAAAGTAATGCTTCACCTAAGTTTTCTGTTTCAAGTGTTTTCGTGATTAATTGAACGAATCTGGATTTATATTCTTCAGTTTTACTGTAGTCTAATAATTTATGACGTAATTGGTTGAATAATCCTTCCACAAGTTCATCACGACGAATGAATAAGTTCTTCTTAACTTTCCATTTCGATTGCGTTTCACTTTGTCGAACACTATTCTTTAATTCTGCTAATTCTTGTTCGATATATGGATTGCTTTCTTCTACAGCTTCTTGATTATAATGATGAATCGTTGACTCCCTTTGCGCATGAAAATTTTCTTCAAGAGTACGTAGTTGTTCCTGAGTTCTAATTTCAATATCGTTGATTAATTTTAGTGCTAATTTTTCCATAATCACCCTCAAAGTTTAATTCCGATTGCTTCGGAGATATACGCATCAATGGTTTCACCAATCTTGGCAGAACCATGACGATCTGGTATTTCCACAATCAAAGGACGTCTTAATTTTAACTTCATATCAGCTATAACTTCAGGACAAGTCTGTATACACAGAGTCGTAATTAAAATAATTGCGACACTTTCGTCTTCAATTACTTTATACAGTTCTGTTAGAACTTCATCACGTGTATGCGCTATAACACCTTGAATGCCGGCTAAACGCATACCCATTAAGGTATCATTGTTATCGCTGATTAAAAAGAATTTCATAGTTCCTCTTATAATTTATTGATAATCAAGATTGAGATTAATAATCCATAAATCGCAACCCCTTCAGCTAGAGCAACGAAGATCATTGCCTTACCAAAGTTATCAGTATTTTCACTGATAGCACCGATCGCAGCAGGAGCAGCAGCAGCAACCGCAAAACCAGCTCCTAGAGCAGATGCAGATGTTGTAACAGCAGCAGCGATAAAGCCTAAACCTTGTGCCATACTACCAGCAAAACCATTTGATGTTGTTGCTACAGCTTCAGAAGCTTGTGCCATAACACCGTTGATTTGGAATACTAAAACAAGAATAAATGTAGCAGCGAATAAACTAATTTGTGTTAATACACGGAACTTAGCATTCTTAGCTGTTACTTTACCACTCATAATTGGAATAATCGGTAAAGATATTAATCCAATAACCACTAATGGTCCAAAAACTTCAAGCATCGTTAACATAACAATTTCCTCCTCTTACTGGTTTAATAGAGTGGTCGGGATATATTTCTTACCGCCACCTTCGAAGTAACGACTAAACATTTCATAATACTGTAAACGTAATGTTTGAATACCAACAATTAAGCCTTCTAATGCCATAACGAAGATATTACCAATAATCAAGACTAATAAGCCAGCACTTCCAGTCATTTCTTTTAATGTCATAACAACGACCATCATACCGGCATGACTTAATACGAATCCACCTACACGGAGGAATGACATCGTATTCGTCACGAAACTTAAGACAATTTCTAAGAGTTCAAAGATACTCTCTACTAAGTAACCACCCCAACCTTCATGCGGAGTGATTGTCACTTTGTGAATTAAGTTCTTAAGCGGAACATGCATTAATATAACTAACAATGGAACAATAATGAATGCTCCAATTGTAAACTTGTTCGCAAGTGGAATCCCAAGCAACATTTGTCCAGCTGCCATGCCAATTGCAGAACCATAGAAGATAAATCCAGCTAAGCCGTTTTGACTAAATAAAGCAGTTGCCCAATCCTTTTTCTTGATTCGAGTAATAATATTCAAGAAGATAGATACAAGAATTAAGGTAGCTCCTAAAGCAACAGCTGATAATAGTAAGGTCATCGTAAATCCAGGATCCATAACATGGAATGGTTTACCAGGCAATCCAAGAATGTCAGTAAATAATGGTGTTAGAATTTCTTCATCACCGAAGAATGAACCAAACAGAGTTCCAAAGAACATTGAGAAGAGTCCAATACGTACCGCGACTGCCGCAAGTGACATTTTCTTCCACTTCCAGAGTGCATATCCACCAATGACTAAGACTAAGCCTTGTCCTAAATCACCAAACATAATACCGAATAATAAGCTATATGTGATTCCTACATAGAAGGTTGGATCGAAATCACCGTAATGTGGTAATCCATACATTTCAATGAACAATTCAAATGGTTTTGCGAACCAGTTATTTCTCAATACAGTAGGTGGTTCTAAACCTTCTTCCGATTCAGCTGGGAAGTCTTGAATCACGACATCAGTTAAATCACCGAATAGTGTTTTATAGGCTTTACAGACTCGTTTAGGAACAAACCCTGTTATAACTACTTCATTTTCAAACACAGCCATGTATTTGTAATACTTCGCTAATTCTGCGTAGTGTTTAACATAACCATAAATCTTACCTAGTGTAGATTCACAATCAATTGTAAATTGAACTTCATCAATCTTTGGTATTGCGATTGGTTCAAAGTAGAGTGATTCTAAGATGTTATTAACTTCTTTTTGTTTGTCTAGTAACGCAACGACTAAGACCCATGCATATTGATTATTCTTAGTCATCGAATGAAGTACGAAACTCTTTTCATCATGTAACATGATTTTTGGAATACTACTCAAAGGAAGTCTTCCAAACGTTACATAAGTATATTTCAGTTCATTCAACGCTGTAATATCATAAGTACTTAAGATTTCAATGGCTTCTTTATCTTCAGCAGTTAAGTTTGATTGATTCATGAGTTGTTCATTAATCTTTTCAAACTTCGATTCAGCTTCTAATAAATGCATTTCAATTTCATCCGTCGTAAACTTTGTAACACCATCAAAAGCACACATGATTTGCGTGTTCAAACTACGAGCCATACTTTCAATACGTTTTAAAAATTCCGCAAACGTATTATCTTCAGGTAAGAGTTGACCACCATTGCCTTCATTAACAACATGACTCGCTAGTTCTGCATGTAAATCATTGGTCGCAAATGCAGTTAACAATATTTTTTCGATGTTTTCTTTAGACCCTGCCATCCGCAGTAGACGCATTTTCTCAATCGCCATTGGATCCTCCTAATATATCAAGAGCTTCGCAATCTTATCGTTTTCCACCTTGTAGCGAATGCCTTCGATGATATCGATAATATTACGTATTTCTATATCTAATAAACTTAAGTATGAAACAAGAATAATATTTGGATTCGTAGAGAATCGCATTAATCGTTTATTTAAATCAAACATAATCGCATCTGTTTGATATTCAATATACTGAAATTCTTTGGCATCCGTTGGGATGTCATAGGCATTCTTGTTTACAGCATGCAAGAACGCTTGAGCATCTAATGTATCGATCCATTCATCTAAATCGTTCTTACTAATACGCTTGTATGTAGGATTTAGAACTTTTTTAATTTCAGATGGACTTGCGTTATAGTATTTCTTTAAACGATAGATCTTTGTAATATTTTCAAGTTCAATTTGTGTATCAAATAAATCTCGAATGTCTTTCTTATCTTTACCTGTAAACTCTTGTTCGATAATTTCATATACGCGTTTATAATAATACGCTTTTAACACGATTTCAAAGTTCGCATAATCAATATCAAGAACTGAACGAGGTTTTAATGGTTTTAAGATTGAATAGTATGGTGTGTTCTTTAAAACACTTAATAACTCATCAAAGGTATTTACTTTAATAAGTTCTTCAACATCAAAAGAAATCATCCGATTCGCAAAGATAGGAAGTTGCGCAATCTGATTGGTCTTATCCGTTTCACTTAGTAAACGAATGGACATCAAGATTTGCTTAATCTCTATCATAAGAACACCATATTCGTAGAAATGGTCTTTTTTAGATTGACCATATCGAATCAACTCAAGGAAATCTAAATAAAAGGTTTGACGAATGAGCATTTCTAAATGCCCACGATGAATCGAGAATTCATTAATCCCTTTTAATACGGATTTGAAGGCTGTTTCATTCTTCAAATATCCTGCAATCTCTTGAACTGTTTTCTTCCGCAGTAGTTCTGTGTAATCGTCTGATTTTAAATGTTTACCATACATGGCCTTTGCTTTTGCGGCCATTGCTAAACTTGATTGATCGCTCATTACTCCGCCTCAAAATTAATCGAACGTTCAAATAATTCAGCTAGCCATTTTTCTTGATTCGTTTTAAATTGTGATTCAAGTTCTTTTAAACTAGCGTCATACTTTGCTTGGCCTTCTTGTTCTGTTAAAGCAAGTTGATCAAGTAATTTCTTACGTTCATCCTCTACAAATTGTCTTGCTCGGTCAAAGACTTCCTTGTTAATGGAATCTTTGTCTTTAACCATCGAAAGTAAAGCATTTTGGATTTTATCTTCTGCTTCTTTTACTTTTTTCTGTGCTTCTAAGTCAGCTTTAATAATTGCTTTAATTTTTTCTTCCAAAATGGGCACCTCCCAAACATTTATTTAGTATACGCCTAGTTTATATGAATATCAACACTTACTTGTGAAATGTTGTCGCATTTAGATTTGGCGGAGGAAGCAGGATTTGAACCCGCGCGAGCTTGCACTCCTATCGGTTTTCGAAACCGACCCCTTCAACCACTTGGGTATTCCTCCAGCGCCTAATCATTATATCAAATAAGTAATCACTTTTCACAATAAAATGTTGCATCTTGAGTAAAGTTTACTTCAATTCATAATAAAACACATCGTCATAATATCGACGATGTGTTCTGTTATGGTT